>JBBKWG010000097.1:0-25579 GCA_037968835.1 Paracoccaceae bacterium | reverse complement strand
GGTTCGGGCGGGGGCGGCGCTATCCCGGACGCCGGGGTTACCCACCAGCCCCAAAGGGCGGCGAGCGCGATGATGGCGGGAAACGGCAGGTGCAGCGCGAAGATCGCGAGAAACGACAGGCCCGCGATGATCCAGTGGGCGCGGCCTTTCAGCGCCTTTTTTGAGATTCGGAGCAGGGCTTCGATTACTATGATGATGACGACCGCCTTGATGCCAAGGAATACCGCCGCAACGAACGGCACGTTGCCGTAAAGCGCGTAGATTGCCGCGAGGGCGGCCATGACTATGGCTCCGGGCACGACGAACAGGGCACCAGCCAAAAGCCCGCCCGGAACGCCTTTCAGCCGCCAGCCTGCGTAGGTCGCGAGTTGCATCGCCTCGGGGCCGGGAAGAAGCATGCAGAACGACAGAGCGTTCAGGAATTGCTGCTCGTCGAGCCAACGGCGCTCTTCGACCAGAACCTTGTGCATGAGGGCGATCTGCGCCGCCGGGCCGCCAAAGGACATCAGGCCGATGCGCCCGAAGGACCGCAGCAGGTCGGGCCATTCGGGGGTCATGTCCGCGCTGTTGGCCAGTCGTGGCCCTCGTCGAAGCCGTCCCGCGCCCAGCGATAGAGCGCGTCGTAAAGCGCAAGTCCGGCGGCGAGTTGCCGGTGGTCGTCCTTGTATTGCCGCGAAAGCCCGACCGACAGTGCCAGAAGACCGGCGGCCTGAGGCGACAGATCGTGTCGGTCGGTGTCGGCGGCGCGGATCACGTCGGCCATCCGGTCGAGCGCCTCGGTATGCAGCTCGAAATCGTCAAGCATGGCGTCAAAACTGCATTTTTCCCCGCGATGCGAGAAGGTTACACCTTCAATGTCGAACGGGGTGGCGCCGTATTTGTCGGCAACGCCGGTGACTTCCGAGGGTGAGACAAACAGGAAAACCGCACCCGGATCGACGAAACGGCGGATGAGCCAGGGGCAGGCGATGCGGTCGATCTTGGGGCGATGACGGGTGACCCAGAGCGTTGCGCCGTCGACTGGCGCGGGAATGGCGCTGGCGGGAATACGCGGCGCGCCTTCGAGATCGCGCCAGCCATAGTTTCCGCCGGCGAGATACTGCGCGTCGATCCCTGCCGCGCGCAGACGCGATACCAGTCCTTGCGACAGCTTGATTCCGCGCTGGCAAGTGACGATGGCCTCGCGACCCGCAAGTTGTTCGACCAGTCCGGCATAGTTGGTGTGGGGATGGCGCCGCGCGCCGGGGATAAGAAACGGGTCGGCGTCGAAGTCTGGGTCGATTGAAATGTCGATCAGGACCGGGCAATCGGGCAAACCGATGAGACGGAGAAGCTGGGCCGGGGTGATTTCGTTTGGTGCAGGCATCAGGTGCATCCCTTCTGATAAGTGTCAGTGGATGCGACGCTTGGGCCTTGGCCTCACGGGGCGTTCGCTGACCCCATGAAACAGTGCTATCCGCTGGGTGCGGGGTGCGTCAAGCGTCGTGGATGGTGCGGCTGTCCGCCGGAGCCTCGGTCCGCTCGGTCATGCCATAGTCGCGGATCACCCCGGCGACGCGAAGGCGGTAGTCGTCGAAGAGCCGCGTGCGCCCCATCGTCTGCGCGCGTCTGTGAGCGGCCAGCTTGCGCCATTCCTCCAACGCTGCCTCGTCACGCCAGATCGACAGCGACAGGTATTTGCCGGGTGTCGTCAGCGAACTGAAGCGTTCGACCGAAACGAAACCGTCGATACTTTCGGCAAGCGGACGCATCTCTGCGGCCAAATCGAGGTAAGGGTCGGTCTGACCTTCTCGGGGGGTGAGTTCGAAGATGACGGCGATCATGGGCGGCTCCCTCTTTGCCAGAAGGCATAGCGCGATGATCGGTTTGGGGAAAGTGCAGGCTTCTGTTGCCAGGTGCCTGCGAACCCCGCCTTAAACCGCTAAGCCTAAGGACTTAGATTTCGATAGATCCGACTGCTTACGCAGCCATTGCCATCGGAGCTTTGTTGTCATTTGCAACTAGCTTTATTGGACCGATATCGGTGGTACCTCACCGAGACAAAGCAATCCCCTTTAGACGTCCGTCGATCCTATTTCGTCCCCATGATCCCCAAATGAAGGATGTTTGGTGGAGACGCCGGGTACCGCCCCCGGGTCCGATCCGCGTATTACGAGCGCATTTATGTCCATAGTTCCTTGCGGAACAGCGTGAATATAAGGGCGCGGCGAGCATTTGGGAAGGGGTAACGGGCAGTTTCCCAATCAATGCGCGCCTGGGGAGATCGCTGGCCGGATCCCTTGCGCTTGACGCGAAGTGCCCGGCCCCCCACAACTGATAGCAAGAAGGAGCGTTGCCCATGATCACCGTGAAATTCGTGCGAACCATGGCCCGCTATAATCTCTGGCAAAACAAGAACCTGTTCGATGCGGCTGACGGATTGAGCGATGCCGACAGACGGTCTGAGCGGGGCGCGCATTTCGGGTCGATCCACGGCACGTTCAGCCATTTGTTCTGGGCGGACTCGGTCTGGATGAGCCGGTTCGACGGGTGGGCAAAACCCGCCATCGGTATCCCCGAAAGCGCCGGTTGGATCGAGGGCTGGGCGGATCTGGTGTCGCGGCGCCGGATAGCTGACGCCGATATCATCAAGTGGTCCGACCGCGTGAGCGACGCGGAACTGGCCGGGGATCTGGCATGGCATTCGGGCGCTCTCGGCCGTGAAGTCATCAAGCCACGGGCGCTCTGCGTGTCGCATTTATTCAACCACCAGACCCACCACCGCGGACAGGCGCACGCGATGCTGACGGCTGCCGGTGCCACTCCCGGCGATACCGATCTTTTCATCCTGCCCGACCTCGTCTGAGCCGTCGGGATCACTTGCTTGCCGAAATGGCGCAGGCCCGATATCCCCTCCCGCAACCCAATTTACCGAAAACGGAGGCACTCCCATGATCCGCGCACTGCTTGTCGAGAAAGACGAAGACGGAAAGACCCATGCCGGGGTGCAGGAAATCGACGAAAACAGACTTCCCGACGGTGAAGTGACGGTGGCGGTCGAATACTCGACGGTGAATTACAAGGACGGGCTGTGCATCGGACCGGGTGGGGGATTGGTGCGCAATTATCCCCATGTGCCGGGCATCGACTTTGCCGGAACGGTCGAGACCTCGACTGACGAGCGTTACAAGCCGGGCGACAAGGTGATCCAGACCGGCTGGCGCGTGGGCGAGGCACATTGGGGCGGCTACGCAGAAAAGGCGCGGGTCAAGGCGGACTGGCTGGTGCCGCTGCCGGACGGTCTTTCCACGCGCGCGGCGATGGCGGTCGGAACCGCCGGGTTTACAGCGATGCTGGCGGTGATGGCGCTGGAAGATCACGGAATGGCACCCGATCAGGGCGAGGTGCTGGTGACGGGCGCGGCGGGCGGTGTCGGCTCGGTCGCGACGGCGATCCTTGCCAACCTCGGCTACGCCGTTGCTGGCGTGACCGGGCGGCCGGAGACTGCTGACTATCTGAAATCGCTCGGGGCCACGCGCATCGTTGCGCGCGACGAGATCAGCGAGACCGTCAAACGCCCGCTTGAAACCGAGAGCTGGGCGGGATGCGTCGATGCGGTTGGCGGGGCGATGCTGGCGCGGGTTCTCGGCCAGATGAAATACGGCGCATCTGTCGCCGCGGTCGGGCTTGCTGGCGGAACGCAGCTTCCGGCGACGATCATTCCGTTCATTTTGCGCGGTGTGAACCTTCTTGGGATCGACTCGGTCATGCAGCCTTACGAGAACCGTGTCAGGGCCTGGAAACGGGTCGCAAGCGATCTGCCGATGGACAAGCTGGAAGCGATGATCCAGCCCGCTACGCTTGAAGATCTGCCGAAGCTGGGGGCCGAAATCCTCAACGGTCAGATCAAGGGGCGGGTTCTGGTCGACGTGCGCGGCTAGGGCTTCGTTGCCGTCGCGCTGATCGACAGGGCGAAATCCGGTGCTCCGGGGATCGGCGCGGAGCCGCTGACCTCGGCCCGGTCACCGTCGATCGCGATTGCAAAGATCGCCTCGCCGATCTGCCCGCCGACATCGAACGTGCCGTCGGCTGCGGCTTCGGGAAGTCGACCGCTGATCGGTCCGTTGAATTGCGCGATTGGAACGACGAGATTCTGGAACAGCGGATCCGCACCCGCGCCGTCGAAGGAATCGAGGGCGGCGAACAGCCCGAGCGTGCCGGAAACCTGACCTTCAGGCGTGATGGCAAGTGAAATGGACAGATCGGAGGCGGGTATCTCGCCAAGGACGGTGCCGCCGGGGTCGAGCAACTGAACCCGCTCTTGGGTGATGGTCCACGCGACGGGATCGCGGGACAGATTGGCGGCGGCGTCGCGCCCGAACCAAACTCCGCCAGCAAGCGACAAAGCCCAGATGATTGCGGCAGCGGCAAGCGGCGTGCGGCTATGAACGGCACTTTCGCGACCGGCCGGGGTTCCGCGCCACATCCGTGCAAAAACACCGTCACGGTCGACAAAGATGTGTTTCAGCGCACCGGCGATATGCAACAGGATCGCAACGCCGAGCACTCTTGTAAAAAGCCAGTGCATTCCGGCGAAAGTCTCGGCCAGCGTCGGGCTTTCGGGCACCAGCGTCGAGAGCCCCGGTAGCGGTATCCAGATGGGCGCAAGGGGTGGCGAGGCGGCGTGGGTGAGCCAGCCCGTGAGCGGCACCAGAACGAGCGCGGCATAGAGCGTCCAGTGAACGGTTTCCGCCAGCGCGGTCTCGAAGCGGCGTTCGGGATAGAGCGATGCGGGATGGGTTTGGGCGAGTGCGAAAGTGATGCGTGCAAGCCCGAGGGTGAATGCGGCGATGCCAACGGTCTTGTGGAGCGAGAACAAGAGCATCGCCTGCGCAATACCTGCGTCGGTGTCCGTCGGCGTGTCGTTGGCGATCAGCCCTAGGGGAAAGGCCGTCAGGATGACGAGGGCGGTCAGCCAGTGCAGTGTGCGGGTGATCACTCCGTAGGACGTGGCGGTATTCGACAGGGGCATTATTGCACTCCGGGGCGGATCTGAAAGGACTTTGCAGCGATGCGCGCGACCTTGCAATGAGGCCCGGCGCTTGCCCGACACTGGCCAACGCGGTAGGACCGATGAAAACCAAGGGAGGGGCAGACATGGGCCTGGCATTCGTATTTCCCGGACAGGGCGCGCAGACAATCGGCATGGGCCGGGATCTTGCCGAGGCCTATCCTGCGGCGCGGGCGGTCTTTGACGAGGTCGACGAGGCGCTGGGCGAGAAGCTGTCGGCGCTGATCTGGGACGGTGACGCCGAAACGCTGACACTGACGCAGAACGCACAACCGGCGCTGATGGCGACGTCGCTGGCAGCCATGAAGGCGCTGGAATCCGAGGGTGTCGCGATCACCGACGCGGATTATGTCGCCGGGCATTCGCTGGGCGAATATTCGGCCTTGGCGGCGGTCGGATCGCTCAGCATCGCCGATACCGCGCGGCTGTTGCGTCTGCGCGGCAAGGCGATGCAGGCGGCGGTGCCGGTCGGCGAGGGCGCAATGGCGGCGATCCTGGGTCTGGACATCGAGGCGGTGCGCAAGATCGCGCAGTCGGCCGCGGGCGGTCAGATTTGCGCGGCCGCAAACGACAACGATCCCGCGCAGGTCGTCGTATCGGGTCACAAGGCGGCGGTCGAACGCGCGGCGGAATTGGCCAAGGAGCGGGGCGCGAAACGGGCGCTGATGCTGCCGGTATCGGCTCCGTTTCATTGTGCGCTGATGGAGCCGGCGGCCCGGGCCATGGCCGAGGCGCTGAGCCATGTCGATATGGAAGACCCCAGGGTGCCGCTGGTGACCAACGTTCTGGCGCGCCCGAGCGGGGATGCGACCTATATCGTCTCGCTTCTGGTCGATCAGGTCACGCACGCGGTGCGGTGGCGCGAAAGCATCGAGTGGATGGCGGGCGAGGGCGGGGTCACGACATTCTGGGAGATCGGCGCTGGCAGGGCGCTGTCGGGCATGATCCGGCGGATCGCGAAAGAGGCCGAGACGCGGACCATCGGAACAGCGGCGGAAGTGGCCGAGGCAGCGGCTTCGCGCCGATAGGGGCGCTGCCCCCCCGTCACCTGCCGGTGACGTCCCCCCGAGGTATTTGGACACAGGGTGAAGGAACAAGTCATGTTCGATCTGACAGGAAAGTGCGCGCTGGTGACCGGCGCTTCGGGCGGGATCGGTGCGGCGATCGCGCGGGTTCTGCATGGTGCAGGGGCGAGCGTGGGGCTTTCGGGCACCCGCGTCGAGCCGCTGGAGGCGCTGGCGGGCGAGTTGGGCGAGCGCGCGCATGTGCTGCCGTGCAACCTCAGCGAACCGGATGCGGTGGCGGCGTTGCCCAAGCAGGCAATCGAAGCGATGGGCGCTGTCGATATCCTGGTCAACAACGCCGGTATCACGCGCGACAATCTGTTCATGCGGATGTCGGACGAGGAATGGTCGAGCGTGTTGCAGGTCAATCTTACAAGCGCGATGGTGCTGTCGCGGGGTGTGCTGCGGGGGATGATGAAGGCGCGCTGGGGGCGGATCGTGAATATTTCGTCCATCGTCGGCGCGACCGGTAATCCGGGGCAGGCGAACTATGCCGCGTCCAAGGCCGGGCTGGTCGGGATGTCGAAGTCGCTGGCCTATGAGGTGGCGAGCCGGGGGATCACCGTCAACTGCGTCGCACCGGGTTTCATCACCACCGCGATGACCGACAAGCTGAGCGAGGATCAGAAGTCCGCGATTCTGAGCCAGGTGCCAGCCGGACGGATGGGCGAGGCCGACGAAATCGGTGCCGCAGTGCTTTATCTGGCAAGTCCCGAGGCCGCGTATCTCACTGGAACGACATTGCATGTGAATGGCGGAATGGCCATGCTATAAGGCGGGGGAAAGCGGTGTCCGATATCATTTGCCAAAGTTGGGCGATATGGTATAGGCGGCGCACATCCCAGCCGGGACCCAATGCGGCCCGGCTGTTTTTCGTCCCTCGGGGGCGATATACTCAACATACGGGAAAAGACCCCGAGGAACTGTGAGGAACTGACATGAGCGACATCGAAGATCGCACGCGCAAGATCGTCGTCGAGCATCTGGGCGTCGAAGAGGACAAAGTCACCGAGAACGCATCTTTCATCGACGATCTGGGCGCCGACAGCCTTGATACTGTCGAGCTGGTGATGGCGTTCGAGGAAGAGTTCGGGATTGAAATTCCGGACGATGCCGCCGAAACTATTCAATCCTTCGGCGATGCGGTGAAGTTCATCAAGGAAGCCGTGTAAGCCACTGGTTTTCTGAGAGTTTCGAGCGGCGTTCCTGGCTGGGAGCGCCGCTTTTTCTTTGTCCGTCGCCGGGTGACTTCTTTGAAAAGTTGGCGGCATCAGGGCAGAGCATGTGACTTAGTGTGTGGAGCCGCAGCCGGTGCCGGGCTAAGAAGGGCAAAGTTGCAGGATAGGAGAGACCCGATGCCAAGCCTTGGCGAGATGTTTGGTGCGCGCCCCGTCGAGACGTTCATGGGTGTGCCACGCTGCCGGGACCTGTCCCGCATGGATGCCCGGATTGCGCTGATGGGCGCGGATTGTGCCACGCCCTACAAGGCCGGGGGCGCCTATTGCACGGGTGGTGCGGAGGCGATCCGGGCCGCTTCGGCGGATTACGCGGCAAATCTGGGTCACGTCAATTTCGATCTTGGCGGGGTTGGCTGGCCGGAGGACTCGGTCGTCGATGCCGGTGATTTGCCGAACGTTCCCGACGATGCCGCCGGCAATCGGGCGCGGATTTTCGGGGGTGTCAGCCAGATTCTGGAGCGGGGCGCGGTTCCGGTCCTGATCGGGGGCGACGATTCAATCGCGATCCCGGCGCTGGAGGCGTTCGGCGCGCGGGGCAGCTTTACTGTGCTTCAGATCGACGCTCATATCGACTGGCGCGACGAGGTTCAGGACGAAAGCCTTGGGCTGTCGTCGGTGATGCGGCGCGCGTCCGAAATGGAGCATATCGGGCGGATCGTTCAGGTCGGCCAGCGCGGCATCGGGTCGGCGCGGCGCGAGGATTTCAAGGCAGCGCGCGATTGGGGCGTTCAGTTCGTGCCGGGGGGCGAGGTTGGCCGCGATGGGGTCGGGCGCGCGGTTGATCTGGTGCCGTCGGGCGGCGATGTGATCGTGTGTTTCGATCTGGACGGGCTCGATCCGTCGATCATGCCCGCCGTGATTGCCCGAACCGCAGGTGGATTATCCTATTGGCAGGCGCTGGAGCTGGTCGGCGGGGTCGCCGCGAAATCGCGGATCGCCGGGTTGGTGGTAACCGAGTTCATGGCCGAGCGCGACATCGACGGACAAGGTGCGATTGTGGCGGCGCAGTTATTGGCCGCGATCCTGGGGCTGGTGGCCCGGCAGGAATAGGGACATGCGGCAGGAAGGTGCCGGGCGTCGATTGCGCGCGGGCGGATCGCCGTATATGTCTTTGAATGAAGGAAATAACACCGGGGAGCGGGCATGCGTCGGGTAGTTGTCACAGGTTTGGGAATGGTGTCGCCGCTGGCGTGCGGGGTCGAGGAAACGTGGTCGCGACTGCTTGACGGCAAGTCGGGCGCAGGGACGATCACCCGCTTCGATGCGTCGGCATTTGCGACGACTTATGCCTGCGAAGTACCGCGCGGCGACGGGTCGGATGGCACCTTCAATCCTGACGACTGGATGGAGCCGAAGGAACAGCGCAAGGTCGATGACTTCATTCTCTACGGCATGGCCGCCGCCGTGCAGGCGGTTCGCGATGCCAATTGGACGCCCAGCGATACGGAAAGCCTGGAACGCACGGGGGTGATGATCGGATCGGGCATTGGCGGGCTTCAGTCGATTGCCGAGACGGCGGTTCTGTTGAAGGAACGTGGCCCGCGCCGGGTGTCGCCATTCTTTATTCCGGGCGCACTGATCAATCTCGTGTCCGGTCAGGTGTCGATCCGGTTTGGCTTCAAGGGGCCGAACCACGCTGTTGTGACCGCCTGTTCCACCGGGGCTCATGCGATCGGCGATGCGGCGCGGCTGATCATGCTGGACGACGCGGACGTGATGATTGCAGGCGGTGCGGAAAGTCCGATTTGCGAGATCGGAATCGCCGGGTTCAATGCCTGCAAGGCGCTGTCGACGAAACGCGGCGACAACCCGCAGGCGGCGAGCCGTCCCTATGATGCGGACCGCGACGGGTTCGTCATGGGCGAGGGTGCGGGGGTCGTCGTGCTGGAGGAATACGAGCACGCCAAGGCGCGCGGTGCGAAGATCTACGCCGAAATTCTGGGTTACGGCTTGTCGGGGGATGCCTATCACATCACCGCGCCAAGCGAGAATGGCGAGGGTGGAGAGCGGGCGATGCGGACTGCTTTGCGCTCGGCAAAGCTTGAGCCGTCGGCGATCGACTATATCAACGCGCACGGCACTTCGACCATGGCCGAAACGATTGAGTGGGGTGCGGTCGAGCGGCTGATGGGCGATGCGGCCAAGACCGCTACGATGTCATCGACGAAATCTTCGATTGGGCATTTGCTGGGGGCCGCTGGCGCTGTCGAGGCGATTTTCTGCATGTTGGCGCTGCGCGATCAGGTTGCGCCACCGACGATAAATCTGGATAATCCAGCGGTCGAGCCAATGCTGGATCTTGCGCCGAACGCAAAACGCGAGCGCGAGATCAATGTGGCGTTGTCGAATTCGTTCGGCTTCGGGGGAACGAATGCGTCGGTTGTCATGGGACGGATTGATCGCTGATGTGGCGGAATCTTGCGTCGAATGTTCTGACACTGATGATCGTCGCGCTGGTCGCGGCGGCGGGTGTCGTGGGGTGGGCTCAGCGGGAATATAAAGCCGCGGGACCGCTTGCGGAGGCAATCTGTCTGCAGGTGCCGTCGGGCAGCAGCATGAGCCGGGTCGCCGACAATCTGGCCGAGCAGGGCGCGATTTCGAACCCGACCATCTATCGCCTGGGTGCCGACTATTCCGAGAAATCGTCGCGGCTGAAGGCAGGGTCGTTCCTGATCGAGAGCGGTTTGTCGATGTCCGAGATCGTCGACAAGATCACCGGCGACGGGCTTTCGACCTGCGGCACCGAGGTGATCTACCGGGTTTCTGTCAATGGCCAGACAGTGCGCGTGCGCGAGTTGAACGCGGCGACGCAGGAGTTCGACGTGACCGCGGAATTCGATCCCAAGGCCGAGGAAGCTCCGGCGGAGTATAGCGAAGCCAAGAACGACGTCGCGACACGGTATCGGATCATCGTGGCCGAGGGGGTCACAAGCTGGCAGGTGGTCGAGGCGCTCAATGCCTCGGATCTGTTCGAGGGAGAAGTGTCGGGGATTCCGGCGGAGGGCAGTCTTGCGCCCGATGGCTATGAGATCCAGCCCGGCGCCGACCGCGCGGCGCTTTTGGCGAGCATGGCAGAGCTTCAGGCACAGCGGCTTGCGACCGCCTGGGAGAATCGCCCCGACAATGCGCCGGTCGACACGCCGGAAGAAGCGATGATTCTGGCGTCTATCATCGAGAAGGAAACGGGGATTCCCGAAGAACGGCGCATGGTGGCGAGCGTTTTCGCGAACCGGCTGCAACAGGGCATTCGGCTGCAGACCGACCCGACAGTGATTTATGGGATCACAAAGGGCGAGGGGGTTCTGGGCCGTGGATTGCGCCAAAGCGAGCTGCGCCGCGAGACGCCTTACAATACTTATGTGATCGACGGACTGCCGCCGGGGCCGATTGCCAATCCCGGACTGGCCAGCATCGAGGCGGCGCTTGATCCCGACGAGACCGATTTCGTGTTCTTTGTCGCCGACGGGACCGGGGGACATGCCTTTGCGAAGACGCTTGAGGAGCACAATGCCAACGTGGTGCGCTGGCGCGAGATCGAGGCGGAGCGGGCAAACCAGTAGGCGTCAGTCGCCGGGGGTTGGCGCAAGCCTCTGATAACGCTGGCGGGGGGTCGGGAAATTTACTTCCGGTTAACCCCAGCGAACGGTAAAGTCGTTTTCTATCAATAACTTAATCCTTGACGGATCGAACTTTCCAGAGTATACCTTTAGGCAAGCTAGGAGAGTTGGCAAAGCGGCACGGGGCACCACCCCGGCGCCGCTTTTTCTTTGGACGGTCCCACTTTGGCGATCAGGATTCCACAAGATGACAGATGACCCTTCCGGCGAGCCGGATACCAGCGAACCGCGTCTGATGCTCGACATAGCCGAGTCGCTATTTCAGGACACGCTGGCAGCGTTCGAGAAGCTGAAAGTGCGGATATTGAACGAACAGAACGTCACGCAAAGCGACGTGTCGGGGACGATGAGCCGGTTGGTTCTGGCGCGCCTGGCGCTGATTAGGGAGATTCAGAGTTATGAAAAGCGGATCCTTATTGAAGACGGACTTGCTCCCGAAGCTCCTATCGACTTCGACGAAATCCGGCGCGATATCGGGTGCCGCCTTGATGGCCTCCGCGACGCGCGAGGAACAGCAAGCGTTCCTGAGCAGTCTGCCGAATAGCACGCTGAGGGGGCTGCCCTATCTGTTCGAGTTCTGGGCGATGCCGCATCAGTTGCCACCCGAGGGCGATTGGCGGACGTGGGTGGTTCTTGGTGGTCGCGGGGCGGGCAAGACCCGTGCCGGTGCCGAGTGGGTACGCGCCGAAGTCGAGGGCAGCGGCCCGATGGATGCGGGCCGGTCCCGCCGGGTGGCGCTGGTTGGCGAAACGCTGGATCA
The DNA here is from genome assembly GCA_037968835.1 of Paracoccaceae bacterium. Classification (GTDB taxonomy): domain Bacteria; phylum Pseudomonadota; class Alphaproteobacteria; order Rhodobacterales; family Rhodobacteraceae; genus JBBKWG01. The sequence continues at coordinate 13,850 of JBBKWG010000097.1, read as the reverse complement.
GGCACGCGATGTGATGGTGTTCGGCGAAAGCGGGATCCTTGCGTGTTCGCCCCCCGACCGGATGCCGGAATGGCAGGCGACAAGGCGACGATTGGTCTGGCCGAACGGGGCGGTGGCGCAGATATTCTCGGCGCATGATTTCGAGCGGCTGAGAGGGCCGCAGTTCGATGCCGCCTGGGTCGACGAACTGGCGAAATGGCCCAAGGCGGAACAGGCGTGGGAAATGTTGCAGTTCACTCTGCGGCTTGGAAAATTGCCGCGTCAGGTGGTGACGACAACACCGCGCAACGTGCCGGTGTTGAAGCGAATTCTGGAGCAGGGGTCGACGCGGATCACCCATGCTCCCACCAGTGCGAACCGGGCCAATCTTGCGGCGTCGTTTCTGGAAGAGATCGAAAGGCTTTATGCCGGAACGCAGACCGGGCGTCAGGAACTGGAGGGCATTCTTGTCGAGGATGTCGAAGGGGCCTTGTGGTCCAGTGCGCTGATCGAAGCGGCTCGGGTCGATATACCGGGGACGCTGGATCGCATCGTGGTGGCGGTCGATCCGCCGGTGACGGGCAAGGACAGCTCGGATGAATGCGGGATCGTCGTGGTCGGGGCGCGCACCAGTGGTGCGCCGGGTGACTGGATGGCGGTGGTGCTGGAGGACGCGACGGTATCGGCAGCTTCGCCTGCGGTCTGGGCCGAGGCTGCCATCGCCGCGATGGAGCGCCACGGTGCGGAACGGCTGGTGGCCGAGGTCAATCAGGGCGGCGACATGGTCGAGAGCGTCGTGAGGCAGGTCGATCCGCTGGTGCCTTTCCGCGCTGTGCGCGCGTCCAAGGGCAAGGTGGCGAGGTCCGAACCTGTGGCGGCGCTTTACGAGCAGGGGCGTGTTCGCCATTTGCGCGGGCTTGCCACGCTTGAAGACCAGATGCGGCTGATGACGACGCGCGGATACAACGGCAAGGGCAGCCCGGACAGGGTCGATGCGCTGGTCTGGGCGATCCACGATCTGATCATTCAGCCAGCCGCGCATTGGCGGCGTCCGCGCGTGCGCACTTTGGGCTGACGTCCCACGACAGCCCGAAACGGGCAAGAGGAGCAAATTCGATGGTGTTCGATTTTCTGAAGCGGCGGGCGGAAGCTCAGCCGGAGGTGAAGGCGTCGGCGGCCGGTCCGGTGATTGCCTATGGCAGTTCGGGGCGGGTGGCATGGACGCCGCGCGATACGGTCAGCCTGACGCGCACGGGCTTTACGGGCAATCCGGTGGGGTTTCGTGCGGTGAAGCTGATTGCGGAATCGGCGGCGGCGTTGCCGCTGATCCTGCAGGATGCCGAGCGCCGGTTTGATGTGCATCCGCTGCTGTCGCTGATCGCGCGCCCGAATTCGGGGCAGGGCAAGGCGGAATTGCTCGAGGCGCTTTATGCCCAGTATCTGCTGAGCGGCAACGCCTATATCGAAGCGGTTTCCGCTGATGCGGCGCTTCCGGTGGAACTGCACGTTTTGCGCTCGGACCGGATGTCGGTGGTGCCGGGTTCCGACGGGTGGCCGGTGGCCTATGAGTATTCGGTCGGTGGCCGCAAGCATCGGTTCCCGGTGAGCGAGGCGGTATCGCCGGTGTGTCACATCCGGGCGTTCCATCCCCAGGACGATCATTACGGGCTGTCGCCGTTGCAGGCGGCGGCGTCGGCGGTCGATGTTCACAATTCGGCTTCGGCCTGGTCGAAGGCCTTGCTGGACAACGCGGCTCGGCCTTCGGGGGCGATCATCTATCAGGGCGGCGATGGGCAGGCGACGTTGAGCGCGGATCAATACGACCGGCTGCTGAGCGAGATGGAAGCGCACCATGTCGGGGCGCGCAATGCCGGGCGGCCGATGTTGTTGGAGGGCGGGCTGGACTGGAAGCCGATGGGATTCAGCCCTTCGGACATGGAGTTCCAGAAGACCAAGGAGGCGGCCGCCCGCGAGATCGCGCTGGCCTTCGGGGTGCCGCCGATGCTGCTGGGGATACAGGGCGAGGCGACTTACGCCAACTATCAGGAAGCGCATCGGGCATTCTTCCGGCTGACCGTGCTGCCGCTGGCGGCGCGGGTTTCGGCGGCGCTGTCGCATTGGCTTGCCGGGTTCACCGGCGAAGCGGTGACGCTGTCGCCCGATCTGGATCAGGTGCCGGCGCTGGCGGGTGAACGCGAGGCCCAGTGGCGTCGTGTCGCCGGAGCGGAGTTTCTAAGTGTTGCCGAGAAGCGGTCGCTTCTTGGTCTGCCGAAGTTGCAGGAGGAGCAGGAATGATAAACGACGACGATCTGACGGCGGGAGGGTTGGAACGGAAGTTCTGCCGTTCCGAAGGGGTGCTTGAGGTCAAGGACGGATTGGCGGTCGAGGGCTATGCGTCCTTTTTCGGCAAGACCGACCGGGGTGGCGACATCGTCGAGGCCGGGGCCTATGCGGCGTCGCTGAAGGCGCTGAAATCGGCGGGGCGGCGCGTGAAGATGCTGTGGCAACACGATCCGGCTCAGCCGATCGGGGTCTGGGACGAGGTGCGCGAGGACCCGCGCGGCTTGTTCGTGAAGGGCCGTTTGTTGCCGGATGTGGCGCGGGCGCGAGAGGCTTCGGCGCTGCTGGAAGCGGGGGCCATCGACGGGCTGTCGATCGGTTATCGCACAGTTCGCGCGACAAAGGACGATGCCGGGCGGCGACGGTTGGCGGAGCTTGAGTTGTGGGAGGTTTCGCTTGTCACGTTCCCGATGCTTCCCGAAGCGCGGGTGGGTGCCAAGGGTGCGCAGTCGGACGACGCGTTGATGCGTGATCTTGCCGCGACGATCGAAGCCGCGCGCCGCGACCTGACCCTTGCCCGAACGACCGGCTGACGGACCACCCCTTCCAATCACAGGATATTCGACATGACCAAACCTGAGACAACGGCTCGGGCCGGGACGGGTCTGTCCCGAGACTCTAGGGCTGCAGACGAGGTAAAAACCGCACTTGCGGGCCTTGTGAGCGATATTACCGACCACCTTCAAAAACAGGAAGAGCGACTTACCATGCTGGATCGCAAGACAAACATGACTCCTTCGCGCCGTCCGGCGCTGGCTTTGAACGCGGAAGCCGAAGCGCCGCACCAGAAGGCGTTCGGCGCCTATCTGCGCACTGGCGATGATGACGCGCTGCGTGGGCTGACGCTGGAGGGCAAGGCGCTTTCAAGCTCGGTAGCCGGCGACGGTGGCTATCTGGTCGACCCCGAGACCGCATCGAGCGTGCAGAGCGTGCTGCGCTCGACCGCTTCGATCCGTCAAATCGCGAACGTCGTGAACGTTGAGGCGACATCCTATGATGTGCTGATCGATTCCACGGAATTCGGCGCTGGATGGGCGACCGAGTCGGGTTCGGTTTCCGAAACCGGAACGCCGACTATCGAGCGGATCACAATTCCGCTGCACGAGTTGAATGCGCTGCCAAAAGCGTCGCAGCGGTTGCTGGATGACAGTGCGTTCGACATCGAAAGCTGGCTGGCTGGCAGGATCGCCGAGAAGTTCTCGCGCTCCGAGGCGGCCGCGTTCGTCAGTGGCGACGGTATCGACAAGCCGACCGGTTTCCTGACCCACCCCGATGTTGCCAATGACATCTGGTCCTGGGGCGGGCTTGGCTATGTCGCCACCGGCACAGTGGCGGGGTTCGATTCCAACTCGCCCGGCAATTCGCTGGTCGATCTGGTCTACGCGCTGGGGGCGCGGTATCGCGCCAACGGCAACTTCGTGATGAATTCGAAAACCGCCGGTGTGATCCGTAAGATCAAGGATGTCGAAGGTCGCTTCCTTTGGACCGACGGTCTGACTGCTGGTGAGCCGGCGCGGCTGCTGGGTTATCCGGTGCTGATCGCCGAGGACATGCCCGACATCGCGGCGGGTGCGACGGCGATTGCATTCGGTGACTTCCGCTCGGGCTATACGGTGGCGGAACGTCCGGACCTGCGAATTCTGCGCGATCCGTTCTCTGCCAAGCCTCATGTTCTGTTCTACGCAACCAAGCGGGTTGGCGGCGACGTAAGCGACTTTGCGGCCATCAAGCTCTTGAAATTCTCGGCGTCGTAAGACGGCGAGAGTGCCGGGATCCTCAGGGGTTCCGGTAGGTGGGCGCGCGTCTCTTTTGTCTGACGTTGCCTAGCTGCTTCCCTCCGTCCAAGCGACGCAGGCGGCGCGCGTCCACTTTTTCAGGGGCTCTGGCCTCGCGAGGGGCGAAATTCGGAGATCACTCATGATGTTGATCGAGCAGACCCAGGTGCCGGATGCGGCGCTTCCGGTTGCGCAATTCAGAGACCATCTGCGGCTTGGCAGCGGGTTTGCCGACGACGGATTGCAGGACGCGGTGCTTGTGCCGGTTTTGCGAGCCGCCATCGCCGCTGTCGAAGCGGAAATCGGGAAGGCGCTCTATTCCAGGCAGTTCAAGTATGTGGTGACCGCGTGGCGTGAACTGGAGCGGCAAAAATTGCCGGTCGCACCGGTGTCGGGCCTTTTATCGCTGACGATTACGGATCTGGCCGGTGGCGAGGACGTGATCGACGCCGGCGACTATCGGCTTCAGACGGACGCGCATCGACCGGCGCTGCGCTGGTTGGGCTTTGCCTTTCCGACAATTCCGGTGGGCGGAACCGCCGAAATCGAGTTCACGGCGGGCTTTGCGGCGGATTGGTTGCAGGTTCCTGCGGATTTGGCACAGGCGGTGCTGCTGCTTGCGGCGCATTATTACGACAACCGCTCTGCCGTGGGTGAAAAAGCGAGTGTCCTGCCGCTTGGGGTCGCCGCCCTGCTGAGGCCGCACCGAGAAGTGCGGCTGTTCGGGGGTGGGCGATGAGCGTTCATTCACGGCGACTGGTCCTTGAGGCGCGCACCGAAAGCCCTGACGGGGCCGGCGGTTCGGTGGGCGAATGGACGGCGATCGGGACGCATTGGGGTCAGGTCCTTGCTGGCACCGGCCGACTAGAGCGGGGCGAGGATTATCCGCGTGCACGTGTGAAGTATCGGATCTTGATTCGCGCGATGCCGCACCCGTCGCCTTCGCGCCCGAAAGCGGGACAGAGATTTCGCGATGGCGAGCGAATCCTGTTGATCAATGCCGTCGCCGAACAGGGCGGGCATGGCCGGTATCTGGTGTGCGTTGCGAACGAGGAGGTGGCGTCATGACTTATGCCGTCTCGTCGGCCCTGCAAACCGCGGTTTATCAGGCACTGAGCGGAGCGCCCGCGTTGGCGGGAACGCCGGTTTATGACGCGGTTCCGGCCGGGCAGGTGCCGGGCGTCTGGATCAGCCTTGGAAACGAGGATGTTCGCGACCGATCCGACAAGACGACGCGAGGGGCCGAGCACCGGTTTCAGGTGAGCGTGACGAGCGATGCGGACGGGTTCGCTGGCGCGAAGTCCGTTGCCAGCATCGTTTCGGACACGCTTGTCGATGCGCCGTTGGTTCTGGCGCGGGGCCGGGTGGTTTCGCTTCGCTTTCTCAAGGCCAGGGCCCGGCGCGTTCGTGCGGGCCAGACGCGACAGATCGATCTGACTTTCCGCGCGATTGTGGAAGACGACTAACCCTTTTTACTGGAGGTGAGCCGATGGGCGCACAGAATGGCAAAGACCTGTTGATCAAGCTCGATCTGACCGGAGCCGGGCAATTCGAAACCGTGGCCGGGCTGCGCGCGACGCGAATCAGTTTCAACGCCGAGAGCGTGGATGTGACCAGCCTTGAGAGCCAGGGCGGGTGGCGAGAGTTGCTGGGCGGAGCCGGCGTAAAGTCGGCGGCGATTTCCGGTTCGGGCGTGTTTCGCGACGCGGCGACGGACGAGCGTGCGCGCCAGATCTTCTTTGACGGCGAGACGCCTGATTTTCAGGTCATCATCCCCGATTTCGGCATCGTCGAGGGTGCGTTCCAACTGAGCGCGATCGAATACGCGGGCAGCCACAATGGCGAGGCGACATACGAAATGTCGCTGGCCTCGGCCGGTGCGCTGAGCTTCACGGCGCTTTGATGGCGAACCCCTGGAGCGGTGAGGTCGCCATTCGTCTGGATGGCGAGCGGCGGGTGATGAAGCTGACTCTCGGCGCGCTGGCGGAACTGGAGGCGCGGCTGGAGACCGGGACCCTGGTCGAGTTGATCGGGCGGTTCGAGGGCGGATCGTTCTCAACCCGTGACGTTCTGGCCCTGATCGTGGCCGGTCTGCGCGGCGGGGGATGGAACGGCGATGTCGGCGATCTGTTGACCGCCGAAATCGAGGGCGGAGCGGTCGAGGCCGCGCGGCTTGCCGGGCAGTTGCTGGCGCGGGCGTTCGCGTTTCCCAAAACGTGAGCGGGTTCGACTGGCCAGGACTGATGCGCACGGGCGCGGCGATGGGTTTGCGGCCGGTCGAATTCTGGGCTCTGACACCTGCGGAACTGATGCTGATGACGGGGCGCACGGCCACTTCGTCACCGATGGACCGTGCGCGGCTGGGCGAAATGGCCGCGCTTTATCCGGATAGCTTGAAGGAGACACGCGATGGCGGAGATGGATGAACTGGACACCTTTGACGACCAGATCGCGGCGTTGGAGACGACTTTGGGCGGCGCCAGCGCAGTGACGGCGGCCTTTGCGGGGGAGGTGTCCAAGATGCAGGGGGCCATCGCGGCGACCGGGCGCGACGCCGAGGTCTTGTCGCGGGGCATGTCGCGCGGGCTGAGAAGCGCGTTTGACGGACTGGTTTTCGACGGGCTGAAGCTAAGCGATGCCTTGTCGAAGGTCGCGCAGTCGATGGTGAACACCGTTTATTCGTCAGCCTTGAAGCCGGTGACCAACCAATTGGGCGGGCTGATTGCCGAGGGTGTGAGCGGGCTGTTTGGCGGAGGATTTGCCAAGGGCGGCGCCTTTACCGGGGGGCAAGTGACACCGTTTGCCAGTGGCGGGATCGTTTCTTCGGCGACGACGTTCGCGATGCGCGGTGGTTGGGGTGTAATGGGCGAGGCAGGGCCGGAAGCGATCATGCCGCTGTCGCGCGGTGCCGATGGCAGGTTGGGCGTCAGGACCGAGGGCGGCGGGCGGCCTGTCCAGGTGGTGATGAACATTTCGACCCCGGACGCGCCGAGCTTTCAGCGCAGTCAAAGCCAGATCGCCGCGCAAATGAGCCGGGCACTGGCACGCAGTCAGAGACACAACTGAGGAGGAGCGAGGCATGTCGTTTCACGAGATAAGATTTCCCGCGAACCTTAGTTTCGGCTCGGTTGGCGGGCCGGAGCGGCGCACCGAGATTGTGACGCTTGCCAATGGCTTTGAGGAGCGTAATTCGCCTTGGGCGCATTCGCGGCGGCGTTATGATGCAGGGCTCGGGATGCGCTCGATGGAGGATATCGAGGCGCTGATCGCGTTTTTCGAGGCGCGACGCGGGCAGCTTTTCGGATTTCGCTGGAAGGATTGGGCGGATTACCGGTCGTGCGGCGTGCTGCGCGATCTGGCCTTTGACGATCAGGTGATCGGAGTGGGAGACGGGCTGGAGACGGCGTTCCAGTTGACCAAAACCTACCGCTCCGGCGACCAGGATTACACGCGCCCGATTGCCAAGCCGGTTCTGGGCACGGTGCGGGTTGGGGTGCAGGGCGACGCGAAGAGTGAAGGCGTGGATTATGCTGTCGATCCCATAAACGGGATCGTGACATTCGAACAGGCTCCGGGGCCGGATGCGACGATTACTGCCGGGTTCGAGTTCGATGTGCCGGTGCGCTTCGATGCTGATACGATCCAGACATCGGTGGCGAGCTTCAAGGCGGGAGACATACCGAATGTGCCGGTTGTCGAGGTGCGGATATGAGCGCGCCGGCGCTGTCGGCGCATCTGAAGACCGGCACGACCACTGTTTGCCGCGCCTGGGCTGTGACGCGGCGGGACGGGACGGTTCTGGGATTTACCGATCACGATCGTGCGCTCGATTTCGAGGGGATCGACTTCAAGGCGTCGTCCGGGATGAGCGCGCGTGCGATCGAGCAAACCACCGGGCTGGCGGTCGACAATACTGAGGCGGTGGGGGCGCTGAGCGATCCGGCCATTCGCGAGGCAGATGTCAGGGCCGGACTTTATGACGGGGCCGAGGTGCGAAGCTGGCTGGTCAATTGGGCCGATGTTGCCGCGCGACGTCTGATCTTTCGCGGCAGTATGGGCGAGATCGAGCGCGGTGGCGGTGCGTTTCGAGCCGAGCTTCGCGGTTTGAGCGAGGCGCTGAATCAGCCGGGCGGGCGCATCTATCAAAAGCCGTGCTCCGCTGTTCTGGGAGATGGGGCTTGCGGCGTTGACCTGGCGGATCCGGGCCTATTTGTCGAAGTGCCGGTTCTGCTGGTCGAGCGGGGCGCGGGGTTGACGATTCCCGGTCAATCGGGGTTTGCCGATGGCTGGTTCACTCAAGGACGTGCCGTCGTTTTGGACGGGGTGGCGAAGGGAGCGATCGGGGTCATCAAGCGCGACCGCACGGTGGCCGGGCAGCGCGTGATCGAGCTTTGGGAGATGCTGAGCGCGGGGTTTGCGCCCGGCGACAGGGTGCGCCTTGAGGCGGGCTGCGACAAGCGGGCGGAGACTTGCCGAACGAAGTTCGGCAACTTTCTGAATTATCAGGGTTTCCCGGACATTCCGGGCGAGGACTGGCTGGTTTCCTATCCGACCAGTTCGGGGTTGAACGACGGCGGAAGTTTGCGCCGATGACCGGTGAGTTGATCGTTGCAGAGGCGCGGCGCTGGATCGGGACGCCGTATCGGCACCAGACCTCGGCGCGCCTTGCCGGGTGTGATTGCCTGGGACTGTTGCGCGGCGTCTGGCGGGCAATCTACGGGCGCGAACCGGTATCGGTGCCGCCATATACGCCGGATTGGGACGAGGTCGGGCACACCGAAAAGCTGCGCCGGGCGGCTGAGCGTTATTTGATTGAGAAGCCGGTCGGCGATCTTGATGCGGGCGATGTCATTCTGTTTCGGATGCGACGCGGGGCGGTCGCCAAGCATCTGGGGATCTGTTCCTCGGTCGGCGAGCGCACGCATTTCATCCACGCTTACTCGGGTCACGGTGTTGTCGAAAGTGCGCTGTCGGAGCCGTGGTGTCGGCGGGTCGCGGGCGTGTTCGCGTTTCCGGACGCGGGGCGAAAGAACTCAAACTGAACGGGGGGCCAGATGGCCACGATCCTATTGTCAGCAGCGGGGGCTGCCGCCGGGGCGAGCCTTGGCGGAAGTGTGCTTGGGCTTTCGTCGGCGGTGATCGGACGCGCGGTGGGCGCGACGATTGGCCGTGTCATAGACAGCAAAATTCTGGGAGCGGGATCGCCGACAGTAGATGTCGGCCGTATCGACCGTTTTCGCCTTACGGGCGCAAGCGAGGGCGCGCCGATATCGACGGTCCATGGCCGCGCACGTATTGCCGGGCAGGTGATCTGGTCGTCGCGCTTTCGCGAGGATGTATCGGTCAGCGGGGGCGGCAAGGGTGCGCCGTCGCAGCCAAATACGCGGACCTACAGTTATTCGGTCAGTCTGGCGATTGCACTCTGCGAGGGTGAGATCACGCGGGTCGGTCGAATTTGGGCCGATGGAGCCGAGATTGCCAAGACCGATCTGAACCTGCGGGTCTACAAGGGGCGCGGCGATCAGTTGCCCGATCCGAAGATCGAGGCCGTCGAGGGCGCGGGGCTGGCACCGGCGTATCGTGGCACGGCTTATGTCGTGTTGGAGGATCTGCAGTTGGCGCCCTATGGCAACCGGGTGCCGCAATTCACGTTCGAGGTTGTGCGCACCGGGGCGGGTGATCTGGCCGAGAGCATTCGTGCGGTGGCGATGATGCCGGGGACCGGCGAATATGCGCTGGCAACGACGCCGGTGCATTTCAGTGACGGTCCGGGTCGGGCGCGGTCGGCCAATGTGAACACACCGAGCGGCGAGACGGATTTTGCGACCTCGCTTGAGGCTTTGCGCGAGGAGTTGCCGGATTGCGGTGCGACGTCGCTGATCGTGTCGTGGTTCGGCGACGATCTGCGATGCGATCAATGCCGGATTCGTCCCAAGGTCGAGCAGAGCGAGCTGGACGGCGTCGGGATGCCGTGGTCGGTGTCGGGGCTATCGCGTTCCGGGGCCGAGGCTGTGGCGCAGGTGTCGGGACGGCCAGTTTATGGCGGGACACCGGCGGATGCGTCGGTGATCGAGGCCATTGGCGCGCTCGGCGAAAGCGGGCAGGCGGTGATGTTTTATCCGTTCGTCCTGATGGAGCAAGCGGCGGGCAACGGGCTTAGCGATCCATGGAGCGAGGCGGCGGATCAGCCAGCTTATCCCTGGCGTGGGCGGATCACGACCTCGGTTGCGCCGGGTCGTGCCGGCTCGCCGGACGGAACTTCTGTGGCTGCGGCCGAGGTTGCGGCGTTTTTTGGATCGGCAACGGCGGCGGAGTTCACGGTTGACGATGGCCGCGTGGCTTATACCGGGAGCGACGGATTCAGCTATCGGCGGTTCATCCTGCACTACGCACATCTTTGCGCCGTGGCGGGCGGGGTCGATGCGTTCTGCATCGGCTCGGAAATGCGGTCGCTGACGCAGATACGTGGCGCAGGCAACAGCTTTCCGGTGGTCGCGGCGTTGCGCGATCTGGCCGTTGAGGTGCGCGGCATTCTGGGACCCGATGTGAAGATCGGATATGCGGCGGACTGGTCGGAGTATTTCGGCTACCAGCCGCAGGACGGCTCGGGCGACGTTTTCTTTCATCTCGATCCGCTCTGGGCAGATCCGGCGATCGACTTTGTCGGGATCGACAATTACATGCCCGCGAGCGACTGGCGCGACGGGACCGATCACGCTGATGCCCATTGGGGTGCGATCTATAATCGCGATTATCTGAAGGCGAATATCACGGGTGGCGATGGGTATGACTGGTATTATCACGCGCCCGAGGCCGAAGCGGTGCAGTTGCGCACGCCGATCACCGATGGCGCGTTTGGCGAGCCGTGGGTGTTTCGCTACAAGGATTTGGCGGGGTGGTGGTCGAAGTCGCATCACGAGCGGATAGGTGGCGTGCGCCAGGTTGCGAGCACCGACTGGGTGCCGGGCTCGAAGCCTCTGTGGTTCACGGAAATTGGATGTGCTGCTGTCGACAAGGGTACCAACCAGCCCAATAAGTTCCTCGATCCGAAATCGTCTGAATCGGGACTGCCGAAGTATTCGTCGGGGGCACGGGACGATCTGATCCAGATGCAATTCCTGACGGCGGTGGCCGAGTTCTGGAGCAATGAGGCGAATAATCCGGCTGCGAGCGCCTATGACGGCCGGATGGTCGATACCTCGAGGATGTTCGTCTGGGCTTGGGATGCGCGCCCGTTTCCGCATTTTCCCGGCAATCGCGAGTTGTGGTCGGATGGCGAGAACTACGCGCGCGGGCATTGGCTGACCGGGCGCGTTTCAGCGCGGTCTCTGGCGGCGACAGTTGCCGAAATCTGTGCAAGCGGCGGCGTCGAAGATGTCGATGTGTCCGCGCTTTACGGTGCCGTGCGCGGCTATGCGCCCGCTGGCGGTGCGGATGCGCGTGCGGTGCTTCAGCCGTTGTTGCTGGCGTATGGCATTGATGCCATTGAAAAAGACGGCCGGCTGACGTTCCGCAACCGCGACGGACGGGTGTTCGCGACTTTGGATGACGAGGGTCTGGCATGGGGTGAAGCGCCAACGCTGGTGAGCTATGTGCGTGATCCCGATGCCGAGACGGCGGGGCGGGTGCGGATCGATTATGTCGAAGCGGATGGAGATTATGAGGTCCGCTCGGTCGAGAGTGCGTTTCCCGACGAGCGAACGGTGTCGATCGCCCGCACCGAAGTGCCGCTGGTTCTGACGGCGGGCGAAGGGCGGGTTTTGGTCGAGCGGTGGTTGGCCGAGGCGCGGGTTGCACGTGACGGGGCGAGCTTTGCGCTGCCGCCGTCGTCGGACGTGAACGCGGGCGACATTGTTCGACTGGAGCGGGACGGGTCGGACGGGCTTTACCGGGTGGACCGGATCGAAGACGCGGGATTGCGGCTGGCGCGGTCGGTTCGGGTCGAGCCGGGAATCTACCAGCCGCTCGAAGGCGCGGGCGATTCCGTTTCGCCGAAGCCGGTCCTTGCGCCGCTTCCGGTCTGGCCGGTTCTTCTGGATTTGCCGCTGCTGACGGGTGACGAGGATCCGGTTGCGCCGTGGATTGCGGCGACAGCCGAGCCGTGGCCCGGAGCGGTTGCCGTTTATGGCTCCAACGATGGCGATACCTGGGCTTATGAGTCAGAGCTTTCGCAGGCGGCGGTCATGGGGCAGACGCTTACTGAGCTGCGCGCGGCGCGGCCGGGGGTATGGGATAGGGGCGCGGCGCTGGGCGTGAGATTGACGCGGGGCGCTTTGGCGTCGCTCAACGATGCGGCATTGCTGTCGGGGGGTAATGTCGCGGTGATTTCGGCGCACGACGGGCTTCAGAACGAGCTGTTCCAGTTCCGCGATACCGAATTGACCGGACCGGACACCTGGTCGTTGTCGATGCGGCTGCGTGGGCAAAGGGGGACGGATGGGACGATGCCGTCTGTCTGGCCTGTCGGCTCCACATTCACGGTGCTGGATCTGGCGGTGCGGCAGTTACCGGTTTCGCCAGAGATGCGCGGGATTGCCCGCCGCTATCGTATCGGACCTGCCGGTAAGCCGGTCGATCACGGCTCTTACGTCGAATTGAGCCAGGCGGCCGAGGGGTTGGGGCTGCGGCCTTATGCGCCTGTGCATGTCCGTGCATCCCGCGACGCCACTGGTGGCCTTGAGATGTCTTGGGTCCGGCGGACGCGGATCGACGGGGATCGCTGGGATGGGCCGGACGTGCCGCTGGGAGAGGTTGGAGAGGCGTATCTTTTCCGCGTTGCCGTTAACGGCGTAGTGCGGCGGGAGGGGACAGTGAGCAGTTCGCGCTGGATTTATTCGGCGGCGGATCAACTGGCGGACGGAACGGCGACGGGCGCCGACTTTGAAGTCGCGCAGATTTCGGACCGTTTCGGTCCGGGACTTTTCGGAAGGATCGGGATCAATGACTGAAACGGCAATCTTGGGGCTACCACTGGTGCAGTCCGCGCAAGCGCAAAAGCATGTCACGGTCAACGAGGCGTTTTCGCGACTTGACGCCCTGACGCAGATTTCGCTTGGCTCCGCAGGTGGCGCGAGTGCGCCAGCTTTGCCGGGCGAGGGCGAGATTCATGCAGTTGGGGCAGGGGCAACCGGTAGCTGGGCGGGGCACAATGGTGAGCTTGCGCTGTTCCTGAACGGTGGCTGGCTGTTTATCGCGCCTGCTACGGGGTGGCGGGCATGGCGGCAGGACAGTGGAACCAGCGCGATTTTCGACGGTGTCGACTGGATCGAGGGTGCGGGGGCGCTGTCTGCGAACGGCGCAGGATTTGTGCATCGAAGTATTGAGATCGACCACGCAGTTGCGGTGGGAGCTACTTCGGTTGTTGCGGCAGCGCTGCCCGCAAATGCGATCGTCTACGGCATCACGGGCCGCGTGGTTTCGACGATCGGCGGGGTGTCGAGTTTTCAGATCGGGGTGACAGGGAGCGTCGATCGTTATGGCAATGGTATCGGGACCGAGGTCGGGGCCTGGGCACGAGGTCTTACCGGATCGCCGCTTGCTTATTACGCGGATACCGACGTCGTTCTGACCGCGACCGGGGGGGGATTTGACGGGACGGGCGTATTTCGCGTTGCCGTGCATTTCGCGGAACTGACATTGCCGCGCGCGTGATGCGACCGGCGACGATCCTTGATGCGATCGCGGCGGCGCGGGTTTTGCTTTCGGTGCCGGTCGGGCGACGATTTTGGGTTCTGGAGCGACTTCTGCGCGAGGCCG
>JBBKWG010000096.1:0-20325 GCA_037968835.1 Paracoccaceae bacterium | reverse complement strand
TTCCCGGTCGACGTTAAGGTGCAGCAGGTGCCAAGCGCCACCTTCGCGCGTGGCGGAGTCGCGGACAAGGCGATGGTGCCGATCAGGCTTCTCGGTGGGATCGGTGCCGTCAAATGGCGATTTCTGCGGGATCGACCGACAGTCGTGGCCGGTTTTGGCGGCTATCCCTCGATCCCTGCGCTTACTGCCGCCTGGGCACTCAGGATCCCGCGCCTGATCCACGAGCAGAACGGCGTCTTGGGCCGAGTCAATCGGCTCTTCGCCAACCGCGTCGATCTGGTCGCTTGCGGAACCTGGCCGACTGAATTGCCCGAAGGTGTCGAGGCCATTCACTCCGGCAACCCGGTCCGCGCGTCGGTGCTGAAACGCGCCGGAGCGTCTTATATCTCGCCCGGCGACATCCCGATGTCGATCCTCGTGATGGGGGGCAGTCAAGGCGCGCGCATCTTGTCCGATGTCGTGCCCGAAGCGCTCGGCCGCCTGCCTGCCGCTTTGCGCGCCAATCTGCGTGTGGCTCATCAGGCGCGTCCCGAAGACGAAGCCCGCGTCGCGCAGACCTATGGCGAAAGCGGCCTCAGTGCCGAAGTTCAGCCGTTTTTCGACGACATTCCACGTCGGATCGCCGAGGCGCAGTTGATCATCAGCCGCTCCGGCGCATCTTCGATTGCCGACATTTCAGTGATCGGGCGTCCCTCGATCCTGATCCCGTTCGCCGCGGCCGCCGCCGACCATCAAAGCGCCAACGCGCGCGGACTGGTTGAAGCTGGTGCGGCGATACTAGTGCCTGAAAGCGCCCTTGACCCGGCATCGCTTTCCGAGCAGGTGCTTGCCGTGCTGACCACCCCCGGCGCGGCGGCGCGGATGCGCGAAAATGCGCTGGCCCAAGGCAAACCCGACGCGGCCGACAGGCTTGCGGGACTGGTGGAACAACTGGCAGAAAGGGCGAAGCGATGAGCGCAGCGGCAGCAACCAAACTTCCCACGGAAATGGGCCCGATCCATTTCGTCGGTATCGGCGGTATCGGCATGTCCGGGATCGCAGAAGTGCTGATCCGTCACGGCTACGTGGTACAGGGCTCCGACCTCAAAGCCACCAAGATCACCGATCGTCTGAAAGAAATGGGCGCGACGATTTTCGAAGGTCAGAAGGCCGAAAATCTTGAAGGTGCCGAGGTCGTCGTGATTTCGTCGGCGATCAAGCGCGGCAATCTTGAACTCGACGAGGCGCGCCACCGGGGCCTTCCCGTCGTGCGCCGCGCCGAGATGCTGGCCGAGTTGATGCGTCTGAAATCGAACATCGCGGTCGCGGGCACACACGGCAAGACCACGACCACAACGATGGTCGCCGCCCTGCTGGATGCTGGCGGTATCGACCCGACGGTGATCAACGGTGGCATTATCCACGCCTATGGCTCGAACGCGCGCGTCGGCGACGGCGAATGGATGGTGGTCGAGGCCGACGAAAGCGACGGCACATTCAATCGCCTGCCCGCCACGATCGCCATCGTCACCAACATCGACCCGGAACATATGGAGCACTGGGGCGATTTCGACACGCTGCGCAAAGGCTTTTACGACTTCGTCTCGAACATTCCATTCTACGGTCTTGCCGTTCTCTGCACCGATCACCCCGAAGTTCAGGCGCTGGTCGGACGCATCACCGATCGTCGTGTCGTGACGTTCGGCTTCAACGCGCAGGCCGACGTTCGCGCCATAAATTTGAGCTATGAGGCAGGGGTTGCGCATTTCGACATTGCGCTCAGCGCCGATGAAATGGTGATCGAGGGCTGCACGCTTCCGATGCCCGGAGATCACAACGTTTCCAATGCGTTGTCGGCGGTCGCAGTCGCCCGTCACCTTGGCTTGAAAGCCTCGGAAATCCGCGCCGCCCTTGCCAACTTCAAGGGCGTGAACCGCCGATTTACCCGTGTCGGCGAAGTCGATGGCGTCACCATCATCGACGACTATGGCCACCATCCGGTTGAGATCGCCGCGGTTCTGAAAGCTGCGCGTCAGGCAACGTCGGGCCGTGTGATCGCGGTTCACCAACCGCACCGCTACACTCGCCTGTCGACTTTGTTCGAGGACTTCTGCACCTGTTTCAACGACGCCGATGTCGTCGGAATTGCCGAAGTCTATTCTGCCGGCGAAGATCCGATTCCCGGTGCCAGCCGTGACGATCTTGTCGCCGGTCTCATCCGCCACGGTCACCGCCATGCCCGCGCCGTGACCAGCGAAGACGACCTTGAACGGCTTGTCCGCGAGCAGGGTCGACCGGGCGATATGGTCGTCTGTCTTGGCGCAGGCACGATCAGCAGTTGGGCCAACGCGCTGCCCGGACGCCTGATGAAAAAGGCGGGCTGAAACGGGTCGGAAACAATCTGTTCTCGCCCGAGCCAGCATATTTGTCCAAAATCCAGCCAAAATGTGTTAGGAATGTGGCACGGCGCTTCATGTTGAGGCGCCGCGTAACGAGTGATGTAGTGTGAAATGACCCCGACATTTGTCTGGATGCGGGTCGCTTTCATCCATTTCTCGTAACGACCACTTTGCACCAATGGTTGCATAGGCACAGGACGCGCGACGATATGATGATGAACCCCATTGAAAAAGCCCGCGAAGTCGCGGATGCGTCGGATCTTCTGGGCATCAGCGCGCATGCGGGCGAACTGGAAATTCGCAAGGCCTGGAAGCGTCGCGCGTTTGAAATGCATCCCGACCGCGGCATGGGCACCAACGACGAACTGGTCGAAATAAATCGGGCTTATGAATTGCTTCGCTCGCGCCGGCTCTCGCGTCCTATCGACGTCGGCCAGGCAAGCAATGCCGACGCTGCTCCGATCCGCGAACGCGCAACCGCCGCCAAGCCACCGCGTCCAAGTTTGCGCACCCGCGACATCGCGATCAGTCGCGACGACGCCGCCGAATGTGAGGCGCGACTGGTCGATGCACCCACAATCGACGCAACGGATCATGTGCCGCACACAATTCAGCGCACCGGTCGCAGCGTTACCTATATCGTGTCGAGCGCGCTTGAAGCCGGTTCAAACCGGATTGCCGTTCCGACCGGTTTCCTCGTTGATACGCGCAAGGTCGCGCCGGTGGTCGTCACCTTCGTGACCGCGACGATGGGCGCGCTGTCCTACCGCCTGCCCGAAGACACCCGCGCCCGCCTGTTTCCGGGTGCCGCCAGTGTTACGATCCGCTTTGGCGAGCCCGAGGCCTAAGTCGGCCCGCCAGCGGCTGCGAACGCCATGTCAATCATCCGCTGTGTGCCGCGGCTGAATTCCAGCGGACAGGGATAGTCGATCTCGCCGCGCATCGCCGCCCCGAAGTTCTCGACCTGATTGACGTAGTGTTTGGCGTTGGTGAAGCGCCAGAATCGCTCGCCCTCAGCGGTGCGCAATTCAACTGTCGCCTCGCCGAACAATCCGGCATTGAACGGCGCGTGAACCCGCAGCACTCCGCTTTCACCGTGAAACGTCACTTCCTGAAACGGCTGCAACCGCATCGACAGCACGCTGAAGAAGCCGAAGCCGTCAAAGTCTGCGTCAACCCGCGCCACCGTATCGACGTCGTTCTCCCACTCGATATCTGCACGCACTGCCGTTGGTTCGGCACCGGTCACGAACCGCGTCGATCCGAACGTATAGACGCCGATGTCGCGCAGTCCGCCGCCGCCGGTTTCGGGGCGATTGCGAATGTTGGCCGCGTCGTTGCGATTGTCGTAGCTGAAGATGCTGTAGACCTGCCGCAACTTCCCAATCGCGCCGCCCCGAACCAGATCGCGCGCCTTCTGCCATTGCGGATGGTGCACGATCATATACGCCTCGGCGGCCAGCACGCCCGCCTTGTCGCGCGCCTCGATCAACTGGTCGAACTCGCTCTCCTCCATCGCGATCGGCTTTTCGGTCAGCACAGCCTTGCCCGCCGCCAATACCTTCAGCGTCCAATCGACATGCATGTGATTGGGCAGCGGAATGTAGATTGCGTCGATATCAGGATCGGCCAGCAACGCGTCGTAGTCGGTCATCACGCGAATATCCGGCGCGAACGCCTGAAACGGCGCGGCCTTTGCGGGATCGGACGTCGCCAGGGCGGCTAGGCTGGCCCCGCGCGCAAGGTGTATCGCCGGTGCCATTTGTTCGTGCGCGAATTTCGAGGCTCCAAGGATGCCCCAGCGGATCGGGTGTTGCGATGAATGTGTCATGGCGCGGATGCTAGCGTCCGCGACGCCGCCTGCAAATGGTAAAGCGTCAGCCGATGAACTTCGCCACTTCGGCCATGAAATCTTCGCCGCGTTTCTCGAAGTTGTCGTACTGATCGAAACTGGCCGCCGCGGGGGCCAGCAGGACCACTTCGCCTGACAAAGCCTCGGCACCGGCACGTTCAACGGCGATGGCCATCGTCTCGCAAATCTCGTGAGGGACCTCGGCGATCTCAAGCGCGACTTCGCGCGCCTGTCGCCCGATCACATAGGCTTTCGCGACATTGCCCAATTGTAGCTTCAGCGCACCAAGCCCGCCCTCTTTCATCTGTCCGCCAACGATCCATCGAATGCGCTTGAACGCGGCAAGTGCCTTGGCGGCGCTGTCGACGTTTGTCGCCTTGGAATCGTTGATGAAGGTCACACCGTTCGCCTCGCCCACGATCTGCGAGCGATGCGGCAATCCCTGGAAACTCTGGAACCCGGTCTCGATCACCTTCGGTGCCAGCCCAAGCGCACGCAGCGCGGCGTAGGCGGAACAGGCGTTCTGGTGATTGTGCGCCCCCGGCAGACCACGAATGGCGCGCAGATCAATCGACCCGACCTGCCGCGACTTCCGATATTCCGACAAGAATCCTTTGCGGGCGAAAACCGACCAGCCCGGGCCCTCCAGTTTGGTCTCGACGGAAACCCGGATCACGCGGTCGTCGCCCGCGCCTTCGGCCAACTGGTTTGCCAGATAACACCCCTCAGGCTCATCGACGCCGATCACCGCGCGGTCCGGCCCGCCTTCCGCAAACAGTCGCCGCTTGGCCGCGAAATAGCCGCCCTTTCCGCCGTGTCGATCCAGATGATCCGGCGAAAGGTTGGTGAACACCGCGACATCGGGCGTCAACGCTCGGGCCAGATCGGTCTGATAGGAGGACAACTCCAGAACGATGACGCCGCCGTCGCCCGGCGGGTCGATGTCCAAAACGCCGCGCCCGATATTTCCCGCCAGTTGCGACTCGCGCCCGGCGACCAACAGACAGTGATGGATCAGCGCCGATGTCGTCGATTTACCGTTAGAGCCGGTCACCGCGATCACGCGCGGCGGCGTATCGTGCAGATCCCAGTCACCCTGCCCGAGCGAGCGAAAGAACAGTCCGATGTCGTTGTCCACCGGTACACCGGCCGCCATGGCGCGCGCGATCCACTTGTTCGGCTCGGGATAGAGGTGCGGAATACCGGGCGACACGATGAGCGCCGAAACGCCTTGCCACGCGTCGTGTTTGGTCACGTCATGGATCGTCAGACCGTCGGCCTCGGCGCGCGCCCTCGCATCGGGACTGTCGTCCCAGCAAAGTGCTGTCGCGCCGCCCGCCTCAAGCGCAAAGGCAGCCGAGCGGCCGGATCTGCCAAGCCCGAGCACAGCGATGCGCTGCCCCTCGAAGCCTTGAACCGGAATCATGTGTCGGTGTCCTGCATCCGCCTGCTCAGACCTCGTCCTCGTCGTCGACCTCAAGCTGACCAGACAGGCGACGCCACAGGATACCCCAATACATGCCGACCGCCAGCACAAGCGACAACGCAACAAGCGCGATCCAGGTATTCGACGTCGGGTTTTCGAGGCTGAGCCAGCCATAATCGACCAACACCCAGACCAGTGCAGCAACCACCGCGAGGATGAGGACAACGCCGACCCCGCCGATACCGCGAAGAACGGCTGTCAGGAACAGGACGTAAGCCACCAGCAGCAACAGACCGATCAGGACGACCATCGGTGTCTGCTCCTGCCAGGCGTCACTTGCCCAGCGAACATAGTTCCATTCCGTCGGGTTGAACGTCAGCGTCAGAAGGACAAGCGCGAACAACCAGCGCAGTAGAAATCCCATTCGAGTTATTCCTTTTTCAGTGCCTTACCATTTGACTGGCCGCTTGTGGCGGAAAAATCCGCCGCTCGGACCGTCTTCGGGCAACGTCGCCAGCCAAAGCGCGGTTTCCGCCGCCTTTTCGGGGCTGACGTTCGCGTTTGGCCCACCCATTCGCGTGCGTACCCAGCCCGGGTCCATCGCGTTCACTTTCACGCAGTCGGTCACTTCGCGCGCCGCCGCGACCGTCAAAGCATTCAGTGCCGCCTTGGCAATTCCGTAGGCACCCGGCCCACCCAGACCTTCGTGAAAACTGCCCCACCCGGACGAAAGGTTGACGATGCGCCCGTATCCTTCTCGCGTCATGAACGGCAGGGTGCGACGCATAAGGTGGTAGGGTCCGTGCAGTGTCACTTCCAGCGTTTCGTCAAATTTCGCAGCCCCGTCGAACAGCGGTTCGTCGTAAAGAACGCCAGCGTTATTAACCAGCACATGCACTTCGTCGGCCTCTGCCGGAAGGTACGCGTCGGGTCCAAGGTCGCAATGAACCGCGCGCGCTCCGATCTCGCGCGCGACTGCCGCACCCGCATCCATGTCACGCACACCGATCAGAACATCGAGACCTTCGCCGACCAGGGCCTTTGCAATGGCTTTGCCGATCCCGCGATTGCCGCCAGTCACCAAGGCCCGGCGCTTCATTGCAACAGCCACGAACCTAGCGGATCTTCAGCGTGGCCAGCCCGATCAGAGCCAATATCAGCGAGATGATCCAGAACCGGATGACGATCTGGCTTTCGGCCCAACCCCGCTTTTCAAAATGGTGGTGGATCGGCGCCATCAGAAACACCCGTTTGCCGGTCGATTTGAAATACGCAACCTGAATGATCACGCTCATCGCCTCGACCACGAAAAGACCGCCGATGATCGCCAGCACGATCTCGTGCTTGGTGGCGACAGCAACGGCCCCAAGGGCACCGCCAAGCGCCAGCGATCCGGTATCGCCCATGAACACCGCGGCGGGTGGTGCATTGTACCACAAGAACCCCAGTCCACCTCCGATCAGCCCGGCCGAAAAGATCAGGATCTCGCCGGTTCCGGGGACGTAATTGATCCCCAGATACTCGGTGAAATCGGTACGCCCGACCGCATAGGCGATCACGCCAAGCGAGCCTGCGGCGATCATCACCGGCATAATTGCCAGACCGTCCAGCCCGTCCGTCAGGTTGACCGCATTCGCCGCGCCCACAATTACCAGCATGGCGAACGGAACGAACAGGAATCCGATGTTCAAAAGCACGCTGATAACCGGAATCGCCAGCGTGTTCTGCAGCTCAGCCGGATGCATCTGCGTCGCCCATATTCCGGCGATCGCCGCGATCACGAACCCGATGGCCAGCCGCATCCGACCCGAGATGCCGGCATGCGAATTGCGCGTCACTTTCTGGTAGTCGTCGATGAACCCGATGATCCCGAACGAGATGGTCACGAACAGAACCATCCAGACGTATCCGATATCCAGCCGGGCCCACAAAA
The DNA here is from genome assembly GCA_037968835.1 of Paracoccaceae bacterium. Taxonomy (GTDB): domain Bacteria; phylum Pseudomonadota; class Alphaproteobacteria; order Rhodobacterales; family Rhodobacteraceae; genus JBBKWG01. Next base: position 12,736 of record JBBKWG010000096.1, on the reverse strand, counting down.
GCGACGAGGTGACAAGCGCACCGAGGATCAGCACGCCCCCCATCGTCGGCGTTCCGGCCTTGCTTTTGATATGGCTTTCCGGCCCGTCTTCGCGGATCGGCTGCCCATGTATTTGTCGCTTGCGAAGCAAGTTGATCAGGGGGCGTCCGAACAGGAATCCGAAAACCAGTGCCGTGAAAAATGCCCCGCCTGCGCGAAAGGTGATGTATCGAAACAGGTTAAAGAAATCGCCACCGTCGGAAAAAAGCGTGAGCCAATAAAGCATTCAGACAGCATCCTTCTGTCGTGTCTTGCCGCGCGCATTTCCCAGCTTACGCAGCGCATCGACAACAAGGCTGACCTTGCTGCCCTTGGAACCCTTGACCAGCACGACATCGCCTGCATCGACAAGATGATGGGCGTGGGAGACCATGTCCTCGGCGGTTGCCGTCCAGCGGCCACGTTTTTCCTGCGGAAGTGCCTCGAACAACGCCTTCATTCTCGAACCGACGCAGTCGACCCGGTGGATGAACTGCATGACAGGGTGATCGGCCAATGCGGCGTGATGGGCAGCCTCTTCTGGCCCAAGTTCCAGCATATCGCCCAGTATCGCGATGCGCCTTCCCTTGCCGATCCGACCGACACCATCGCGCGGCGGGATCGCGACCAGAACCTCGAACGCGGCCGCCATTGAAGCGGGGTTTGCGTTGAAGGCATCGTCGATCAGTTCAATCGTCAGGTCTTCAACGGGATCCAGCGGCAAGGTTTCCCGCGTGCCACGGCCTTTCGGCGGTTGCCAGCCCGCGATGTCGCAAGCGGCAATATCCCAGTCGGCACCGGCGGAGCGTGCCGCAATCATGGCGGCAAGAGCGTTCATCGCGAAATGTCGGCCGGGGGCGCCGATCTTGAAAAGGAACGGCTGGGCCTTTGGAACGCTTTTGATATGCCCGCGCACGATGCTCGTTGCTTCGTCGAGAATAATCTGGTCCGCGACGATCTCGGCCTTATCGCTCACACCGAAGCCCCAAAGCGTTTTGGCATGGGCAAGCGCGGCGGTCCTCAGAAGTTTGCTTGCTGGCAGATCGGCATTGAAAATCGCTACGCCGCCTGGTTCCAGACCCTGAAAAATCGCGGACTTCTCACGCGCGATCCCTTCGATATCATCGAAGGATTCCAGATGCGCCGGGGCGACTGTCGTGACTATGGCGATATGCGGGCGCGCCAGCAGAGAGAGCGGAGCAATCTCGCCCGGATGGCTCATGCCGATCTCAATGATCGCGAATTCGGTGTCCGCCGGCATCCGCGCCAGCGTCAGCGGCACGCCCCAGTGATTGTTGTAGCTTGCTTCGGCGGCGTGGGTCCGGCCCTGCCCGGTCAGAACATGCCGCAGCATCTCCTTGGTCGAGGTCTTGCCGGCAGAGCCGGTGATGGCGATGACTTTCGCTTCGGTGCGCGCGCGGCCTGCTTTGCCGAGATCGCTCAAAGCCGCAAGCACGTCGTCCACGATAAGGAGGGGAGCGTCGCTCGAAACACCCGTTGGAACACGCGAAACCAACGCCGCCGCGGCCCCTTTCGTCAGCGCATCCACAACGAAGTCATGTCCATCTCGAACGTCAGACAGCGCGACGAACAGATCCCCGGCTTGAAGTGTGCGCGTGTCAATCGAAACACCGTTGGCGCTCCACGACGCGCCGCGCAATTGCCCACCGGTAGCCGCTTGCGCGTCCAGACTTGTCCAGAGCGCGCTCATGCGCCGCGTCCATCAAGCGCGGCAACAGCCACGCTCGCCTGCTCGACATCGTCAAACGGCAGCACCGAGTCGCCGATGATCTGTCCGGTCTCGTGACCTTTACCGGCAATCAGCAACGTGTCGCCCGGCCCAAGTGCATCGACGGCGCGCAGGATAGCCTCGGCGCGGTCCCCGACTTCGGTCACTTCCGCCGCGCCCCGCAGCGCGCCGCGCAGCACTTCGTCCCGAATATCCGAGGGCTCCTCGGTGCGCGGGTTGTCATCGGTCACGAATGCGACATCTGCGTGGTCGGCCGCCGCCTGCCCCATCAAGGGACGCTTGCCCCGATCCCTGTCACCGCCGGCCCCAAACACAACGAGAAGCCGTCCCATGACGTGCGGCCGCATTGCCTTGAGCGCGGTCACAAGTGCGTCTGGCGTATGTGCATAATCGACGAACACCGCCGCTCCGTTATCGCGACGTGCCGCGAATTGCATACGGCCGCGCACGGTAGTCAGCATGTGCAGCGTGTCGAACGTCTCGTCCGGATCCGATCCAGTGCCGATGCACAGACCGGCGGCAATCAGAGCGTTCTCGGCCTGAAACCCTCCGATCAATCCCAAACGGACCTGATGCACCTTGCCAGCCCATTCAAACCGCAACTCCTGACCGGTCGGATCGAACCGCTGGCCGAGAATTCGCATCGCCGCCTCGCCGCTGCGACCGACCGTCAGCAAATCCTGACCGCGATCCTCGGCGATTTCGGCAATGCGCGGGCCCCAGGGATCGTCGATGTTGACGACCGCCGTGCCATCTTCAGACAGCACCCTGTCGAAAAGCCCAGCCTTGGCGGCGAAGTAATCCTCGAAATCAGCGTGATAATCCAGATGGTCCTGACTGAGATTGGTGAACGCCGCCGCCGCCAGACGCACACCGTCGAGCCGCTTCTGCGCCAACCCGTGGGACGAGGCCTCCATCGCCGCATGGGTGATTCCGGCGTCGGCGATCTGGGCCAGAACGCGGTGCAGCGTGATTGGCTCGGGCGTCGTATGTGCCAGCGGCGCGGTGAATGCACCTTCAACGCCGGTCGTGCCGATGTTCACCGCCTCTGCGCCCATCTCCGTCCAAAGTTGGCGCGTAAAGGTCGAAACGCTGGTTTTGCCGTTGGTTCCGGTTACGGCTGTGATGATTTCAGGCTGCGCCTCGAACCAGAGAGCAGCAGTGAACGCCAGGGTTTCGCGCGGGTCTTCGGCAATGATGACGGGAACGTCGCTATTCGCCAGAACATCGGCGGCAACACTCGCCCCTTCGCGATCGGTCAGAATTGCTCCAGCGCGTTGGCGCAGCGCATATTGGATGAATTCTCCCCCGTGCACACGGCTGCCGGGCAATGCCGCGAACAGATGGCCTTCGCGCACCTCGCGGCTGTCGGCGGACAATCCGCTGATCCGCGTGTCGGGAGCGTTGCGTGCCGTCAGTCCGAGCTCGGCCAGTGATTTTGTCTTTGCCCGAGTCTGCATCGTGTAGCGCCTCTTTCGCGGTTAGTTGTTGACCAGTGTTACACCCGCCCGCGCACGAGGTTCAACGGCCGGTGCCAGCCCAAGAAGCGGCGCGACCCGACGGATGACTTCTGCCGCAACAGGCACAGCCGTCCAGCCAGCCGTGCGACGCGGTTCCTTGCCCGAAGTCTCGACCGCTTCGTCTAGCGTGAGAATGAGGACGTACTTCGGTGCATCGGTAGGGAAAACGCTGGCAAAGGTAGCGATAACCTTGTCCTCGTAGTAGCCGCCGGTCGGTTTCGGCTTGTCGGCGGTTCCCGTCTTGCCTCCGACGCTGTAGCCAGCGACTTCGCCAAAACTCGCCGTTCCGCGCACCACCACTTCGCGCAGCAATTCGCGCGCCTGACGCGAGGTATCTTCGCTGACGACACGCGGTCCCTGAATATAGGTTTCGCGCTTCAGTATCGTCGGCTCGACTTTCAGGCCGCCGTTGAGAAGCGACGAATAAGCCGCCGCCAGATGCAAAGGGCTTGCCGACAAGCCGTGTCCATAAGAAATTGTCATGGTCGAGATTTCGGACCAGGACTTTGGCAGAAGCGGCGCGGCGCCGGGTGCTTCGATCAACTCGACCGGGGTGGCCGTAAGCAAGCCAAGTTCGCCGAGAAAGCGTTGCTGCCTTTCCGCACCAATCGCCATCGCGATCCTCGCCGTTCCGATATTGGAGGATTTGACGATCACGTCTTCAACCGACAACGCCTTGCCGTAATTGCGGAAATCCCGAATCTTGTATTTGCCCCAACGCAACGGCCCGGTCGTGTCCATCATCGTCGAGCGGCTGACGATGCGCTCGTCGATTGCCTGCGCAGCGGCGAAAATCTTGAACGTCGAACCGAGTTCATAAACACCCTGAACCGCGCGATTGAACAGAACGCTGTCGCCCGGATCGCCTTTCGTCAGCGCATGGGGTCGGTCGTTGGGGTCGAAGTCGGGAAGGCTGGCTATGCTGATGACTTCGCCTGTGTGAATATCCATCAGCACGGCTGCCGCGCCCTTGGCATTCATCAGGCGCATTCCGCCTTCCAGAACGCGCTCGACAGCTGCCTGAACCGTCAGATCCAGCGATAGTCGCAAAGGCTGATCGCCTCGCCCCGGATCGCGCAGTGTCTCGTCCATCGCCTTTTCGACGCCCGCGACGCCAATCACTTCGGCGGACGTGACTCCCTCGCGCCCGAAACTCGCACCGCCAAGGACATGCGCAGCCAGTCGACCATTGGGATAAAGTCGCATCTCGCGCGGGCCGAACAGCAGACCCGGATCGCCGATGTCAAAGACTTCCTGTTGCTGCTCAGGCGAGATCCGGCGCTTGATCCAGATAAATTTTCGGCTTCCCGTGAACTGCTTTACCAGCTTTTCTTCATCCAAATCCGGGAATATCCGCACCAGCTCGCGCGCGGCGCGTTGGTGGTCGATCATGTTCGGTGGTTGTGCGTAAAGCGAATTCGTCGTCAGGTTCGTCGCCAGAATACGGCCGTTCCGATCAGTGATATCCGCCCGCGTCGCAACGATCTGCGCACCCGAAGCGGCTGCTTTTGGTTCGGCGGGATCGGAAGCAGCCAGTATCGTCATTTTCAGGGCGACCATGAAGAAGGCGCACAGGAAGACGACGCCAAGGACCAGAAGGCGCCCTTCGGCCCGAGCCAGCGCAGTATCTCGAGCCTCCTCGTGTCGGCGACGCAGGTTCTCGCGCTCGATTGAATCGGGGTTCTCGCCCAGCTTCCGCGCAGCCAGTATTCGCGCCAATGGACGTAACGGGGTGCGGGTCAATTGTTCGCCCCCAAATGGCTAATCACATCGACGGGAATCGTAATGGGTTCAATTGGTTCGATGGGATAGTTCACTTCATCTATGCGACCGAAATGGCCGGGCCTGAGTGGCAACAGGCCCAATCTGTCGAAATTCAGATCGGCGAGGTCTGACAGGCGCTCGGGTCGGTTCAGATAGGCCCACTCGGCGCGCAGCACGCCAGCCTGCTCCCGCAGACCGGCTATTTCCGCGCGCAGCGACTTGACCTCGCGCAGACTGGCTTGCGTGCGGTAGTTTTGATTGTACGCCCAGACCGCCAGAGCCATCACCGAAAGCGCCGTCAGAATATAGAAAATCGAGCGCATCTAATCTTCTCCCATCGCGAGTTTCGGCAATCCGAGCTTGGATCGGTTCACCGAGCCGGCAGGCGCGTCGGTCCGACGCCCGACCCGCAGGTTCGCCGAGCGCGCCCTTGGATTGCGTGCAACTTCTTCTGACGACGGAGGGATGGCCTTGTTCTTGGCAATGAATGCCGGCGCGATCTCGGGCGCTTCGGGCTGATATCGGTTTGCGGAACCGCCGGTGCCCGCGCGGTCCTGAAAGAAGCGCTTCACCACGCGGTCTTCCAGCGAGTGAAAGCTGACGACAGCCAGCCAACCGCCTGGCTTCAAAGCGCGTTCCGCCGCTTCAAGCCCTTCGACCAACTGTCCGAATTCATCGTTGACGGCGATCCGCAACGCCTGAAATGTCCGCGTTGCCGGATGACTTTGGCCGGGCTTCGGACGCGGCAACGCGCGCTCGACGATTCTGACCAGCGCCCGCGTCGTGTCGATTGGCTCTGCCTGCCGCGCAGCCACGATGGCGCGCGCGATCCGGCGCGATGCACGCTCTTCGCCGTACTGAAAAAGGATATCTGCAAGCATCGCCTCGTCCGCCTCGGCAACAAGGTCCGCAGCGGACGGTCCGGCCTGGCTCATCCGCATGTCGAGCGGTCCATCGGACATGAACGAAAACCCGCGCTCGGCCTGATCAATCTGCATGGACGAAACGCCAAGGTCCAGAACGACACCACCAAGCAGGCCGTCAACATATTGATCCAGATCGGAAAATGTCCCTTCGACTAGATGCAGCCGATCACCGCATTCGGCCGCCCAATCCTGCGCCATCTCGAAAACGACCGGATCGCGATCGACCCCGGTGACCATTGCCGCGCCAGCCTGAAACAGACCACGCGCGTAGCCTCCGGCACCGAATGTACCGTCGAGCCAGTGGCCCTCGATCGGCGCGCAATGTTCAAGGATTGCGCCAAGAAGAACAGGAATGTGTGGAGCGTCCGAGGTGTGCCGGGCAGCAGCAGCCATCGCCTCAGACCCCCTCTCCAGGCTTGTCGAGCAAGGACAGGATGTCGAAATCTTCCGGCATGTCGTTCAGAAGCGCCTCGGTCTTGACCGCGTCGACCTCCTCGAAGGTCTCGGGTTTCCAGATTTGGAACGTGTCGCCGGTCGCGATAAAATAGGCTTCGCTGTCCAGATCAATTTTTTGCCGCAGCTTTGCCGGCAGAACGATGCGTCCGGTATTGTCGACCTCGGTCTGGAGCGACTGGCCGTTGAACAGCTTTTCCAATAGCCGACGCTCGGTTGAACCGCGCGCCAATCGGTCGATCTTCGCGTCAACTTCGGACGCGGCGTCGATTGTGTAGCATTCAAGGTAGTTCCGGCGATGGTCGCCATAAACGATGACGATCTCGGGTGCCTTGCCCTCGCTCCACGTCGGATCGCCAGCTTCAAGCACACGGCGAAACGAGGCCGGGATGGATACCCTGCCTTTCGTGTCGACCTTGTGATGGCCTTCGCCTCTGAATCTGCGACCCACTGTCCCGTGGCCCTTTCCTGTCCCGCCCCCAAAACCGAAAACGGCGGATCGGACTGCTGCCAGTGTCCGATCCGCCGCCCTCGTCCCGTCTCCGGGTTAGTCCAGCTGCGCGCGCCACCTGGGGGGATGTCTGCTCGCCCGCGCGCCGGATCTCAGTAGTCGGATGTCTGCGGCGCCTGTATGAAACCTGCTTTTTGCCGTGTGGGGTCTTAAGCGCCCCGATTGCTGTCCCGCGTCTTCCGATGTCAGGAAGGTGCCATGGGAATTTATGGGAAGCAACAGAAAAATTCAGGAAATGATGGGAAATGGTGAGCACTGGCTTCCTCGACATGATCAAAAATTACGACATATAGTGTCAATTTAGTGAAATCTTTTGTTTTATGACTATATATGGACATATCATTTTGTCTCATTTATTCCCATGATTTCCCCGTAAAAGCTGAAGTACCGCCTTCCGATCGCAATACACGCACCGAATCGGGCGGTTGATCCGCCCGACTTTCAGGTTTCAGCCTTTGGTGGGATGAAGTGCCATGCCCGCACGCGCAAGCATGGGACAATCCGCTAGCGGTGCGGGGAAATGTTCTTAGTCAGCAATCTCGAAGACGATCGTAACCGTCTGGCGGATGTCGATTTCGCCCGACGCGATCGGAACAGCGGCCTCGGCCATCGCCATTCCACGCATCGCGGGGGAAGGAATGTTGATTTCCCCGCCCTCGACAATCCTGCGCACGTCACCGAGCGTGACACCCGCCGCTTCGGCAAGGGTTTTGGCTTTCGCCATCGCATTCGCCACAGCGTCAATCCGCGCTTTTATTTCGAGCGGCTCAGGTTCGGCGACCGTAAAGCTGATCCCGTTCATCGAATTGGCACCGTCTTCAACCAGAGTGTCGAGCACCTTGCCAAGCCCATCCAGCGCCCTGACCCGAACCGAGACATCATTGGAAGCAATGTATCCCGTGACACGCGGCGGGCTGCCGTCGTTGGTATGCAGATACTGTGGCGACAAGTTCAGGTTCGTCGTCTGAACGTCGCGGTCGTCAATCCCGGCTTCGCGCAACCGTTCGAGAACACGCTGCATTGCCGCGGAAGTGTCTGACATGGCCGCCTGCGCCGTTCGCGCTTGACGCATCACGCCAAGAAAGACCACGGCCATATCAGGCCGCGCACTTACCTGCCCTTCTGCGGTCACGACGATTTCGCGTGGTGTGATTTCACGCGGTTGTGCGTTCTGGCCAAGCGTTGGTCCGGCAAGAAGTGCAAGAGCGATGGAACTGGAACAAAGTAGTGTACGCATGATGATCGTCCTGTGTCTTCGACTTCAGATTCGTCCTCTCCGGCGCCCGACGCAAGATCATTCGTTCGTTCCATCGGCGATTTCCCGCAACATGCATTTTTGCGCACTCTCGGACGTGACGCGCCCAGGGTCGCATGGTATTGCTCGCCCATGACGTATGTGTGGGGTTTCGATCTTGATATGAGTGCCATCCGGCTGATGCGCCGGGAGGCTGGTCACTGGCGGGAATTCGCCGTTGAAAAGATAGACGGTCCGGATATCGAGGACCGACTTCAGACCATGGTCGACAGCGTCGAATCGGATGCACCGGTTCATATCTTCCTGCCCCGCGACCAAATTTTGTATACCGACGTAGAAGTCACGTCCGAAGACAATGCCGTGTCCGAGATCGAAGCGGCGATGGAAGATCGGACACCCTACACGCTCGATGAACTTGAGATCGACTGGGAAATGGTCAAGCCGGGCCTGGCCCGCGTCGCTGCGATCGCACATGAAACGCTCGACGAAGCGCTGACATTTGCCGAGATGCGAGGGCTGTCCGTCGCGGGCTTTTCATCGCTTGCCGATGCCGAGGATTTTCCGCGCTTGCCCGACTTCGGCGATCGTTTGAACGACCCCCACGGCGACGACGAAACAGGTGGTGGCGGCGCTGAATTCGTCTCACGTCGAGAAGTCGAAGTGGTCGCGTCGGGCGTTCTGGCCGACGTCATGACGTCCGCCGAACATCTTGAAGGTCCGGTCGATCGGCCTGTTGTGACCGTTGACGATCCGACGCCGGTGATGCGGGTCACCACACCGGTTGAACCGCCGCTCAACCCTGGCGCGCCGCTGCCGCGAAAAGTATCGGAGCCGCGCATCCTGACCGACATTGCGGTCGGGGAAGGTCAGGGTACGGTCGCCGCCAGCCTGACCCCTGCGCCCATGAACCTGCGTCGAGGCGTGCGTCGCAGACAGCTTGCGATTGCCGCCGCTCTGACGCTTTTGATCGGCGCGATCATATGGACGATCCTCCCCGACCGACCTGAGGACGCTTTGTTGGGGCCAGAAGGTTCCGCACCCGAGCTAACGACAGGAAATGTGTCGAAGCCGAACGATCCGCTCGCCAATGCGCCGCAACCCAGCGTATTGGAAGTTGAGCCGACGTTGGCCGCCCTGCCTGCCGAGACTGTGCGCCCGAAACTGGTTCAGACACTAATCGACCAAAGGCCGGAAGCGCCGTCGTCTGCGACCCTGATAGTACCCGATGCCGGAGCCCTCGCAGTAGTGGTGCCGGAAGTCGCGCAGCCGTTGGAGCGGGCGCCGGACGATCTCGCACTGGCCGCCACGCTTGAACCTGGACTGGATTCGAATGGTGGCTCGGAAGCGACCGAGGCCACTGACGACATTTATATCGCGTCCATTGAATCGTCCGACCTATCCACAGATCCCATTGCCTTGCCGAACGTCACCAAATTGGGGGCCGATGGGCGTCCGACGACGCCGCAACCCCCCGCGGCCTTTGACTCGCCAGCCTTGGCTGCCGCGGAATTGGCACCGACAGAAACTCCCGTAGTAACTCCGATTGAAGAACCGGTTGAAGCTCCGGAAACGGAACTTGCCTTGGCAGATCCGGCAATCGACCCGACGATAATCGACGACGTGCCAGAGTCGCAGCCTGATGTGGCTGAGGTTTCCGAGAGCGCGCCGGTCGAGGCTGGTTCGCTGCCAACTCCCACAGAGCTCGCCGCTTCCCTGACTGACCGTGCGCCGCAACCTCGTCCGGGCGGGTTTGTCGAGCAGATAGAGCAGGACAAATTTGGCGGGCGCACGAAGGCCGAAATGGAAAGTCTGCGCCCGGGACGGCGTCCGCAATCCGCGCAGGCTTTGGCAGCGGTATCGCGGGCCGAATCCGGCGCGCCTGACAACGCGATCAAGGCATCGGCTGCGCCAAGATTGCGGCCACAGGATTTCGACGCGATCGTCGCGGCAGCCATCGTTCGCCAACAAACAACGCAGCAAGCCGCACTTCTGGACTTTGAGACGCCGGATACAAGCAGCGCAATCGAAGCGGCTCTGGCGCAGGAGATCGAGGATGACGCGGCCGAAACCGCGCCGCAAAACTCGCCCCGGCTTGCTATTCCGTCCAACGCCTCCGTCGCGCGGCAAGCCACTGTCGAGGATGCAATCCGCCTCAATCGGCTCAATCTTGTCGGCGTCTACGGGCTGCCTTCTGATCGTCGCGCGCTTATCCGGCTGCCCTCGGGTCGCTACGTGAAGGTCAAGGTCGGGGATCGTGTGGATGGCGGCACTGTCGCCGCTATCGGCGAGAACGAATTGCGCTACAACAAGGGTGGACGCACGCTGGCACTCACACTTCCGGCGGGATAAAAGCTTGGCGCCAGACGTCGCGCGATAACGGAAAGATTACTCGGCAGCCAATTCGTCGTAATCGCCCTGCGCGATCTCCTCGGCCTCGATCGACTCAAAGAGCGCCTTGAAGTTGCCCTCGCCGAACCCGTCGTCACCTTTGCGCTGGATGAACTCGAAAAAGATCGGCCCGATCACGGTTTTCGAGAAGATTTGCAAAAGGATGCGCGTTTCGCCGCCATCGACCACGCCTTCACCGTCGATCAGTATGCCGTGCGCCTTCATGCGCTCGATCGGTTCTTCGTGGTCGGCGACACGCGCTTTGGACAGGGTATAATAACTGTCGGGCGGGCCGGGCATGAACTTGATGCCGCGCTCCGCGATCTCGTCGGTGGCTGCATAGATGTCGCGCGCACCGACGGCGATATGCTGGATCCCCTCGCCCTTGTACTTCTTCAGGTAATTCACGATCTGACCGGTTTCGCCGCGATCCTCGTTGATCGGGATGCGGATGCGTCCACAGGGCGACGTCAGCGCGCGGCTGAGAAGTCCGGTGAACTTGCCTTCGATATCGAAGAAGCGGATCTCACGGAAATTGAACAGATCGACGTAGAAGGCGAACCACTTGTCCATGTTCCCCTTGAAGACGTTGTGGGTCAGATGGTCGAGATAGTAAAAGCCCACGCCCTCGGGGTGCGCGTTGGACACCCAGTCAAATTCGGCGTTGTAAGGCGATGTGTCGTAATACTGGTCGATGAAATAGATCAGGCTGCCGCCAATCCCGACAATTGCGGGAACCTCCATTGTCTTGCCAGGGCCGGTATATTCCTTCGCACCATTCGAGACTGAGTGTGCAAGTGCATGTTCGGCATCCACCACGCGCCAGGCCATGGACGGCGCACAGGGGCCATGTTCTTCGACGAATTCGCGGGCGTGGCTGCCGGGTTCGTCGTTGATGACGTATGTGATGTCTCCCTGCTGCCAAAGCTCGACCGACTTGGTTTTGTGCGTCGCGGTGTGGGTGTATCCCATCTTCGCGAACAGCGTGCGCAGCTCGTCGGGCTCGGAATGGGCGAATTCGACGAACTCAAACCCATCGGTGCCGGCCGGGTTCTTTTCGGTGATTTCGGCCTTGGGGGCGTCGTGCGGGAAGGGACCCATCGCAATCTCCTGTCTGTTGATGAGAAAATAGGCGATTTTCCATGCGATTTCCGCGCATATGCCGAGCGCCAGAAAATAATTGTGCTAAATCTTTGCGCGAATCTCGTATCTGCCGCATAATTTCCGCATGAACGCGCTGGACGACATTGACCTCAGACTTCTGACCGCGCTCCAGCGCGATGCCCAGATGACGGCCGAGAAATTGGGTGAACATCTGAATCTGTCGCCCAGTCAGGTCGGCAGACGACGGCAGCGGCTGGAATCGGAAGGCTATATCGAAGGCTATCGCGCGCGCCTGAACGCGCTGAAGCTGGGGCTTCAGGTGCAGGCGTTCGTCTCGGTCCAGATGGCGACGCACGCCCCCGAACAGGTCCGGACCTTCGCCCGCATTCTGGAAACCCGACCCGAGGTCATCAGCGCGTGGACATTGACGGGTGAGGCTGATTATCTGCTGCGTGTCTATTGTGACGATCTGGCAGGATTAAATACGCTGATCCATCACGTTCTGCTGCCCCACCCGGCTGTTGCAAGGGTGCAAAGTCAGATTGTCATGGATCAGATGAAAACCGACGCGCCGCTGCCGATCTGAGAAAGGATTTCGATGGAAGGATTTCTGTTTCAGGCTGTGATTTATCTGCTGGCGGCAGTCGTGGCGGTCCCTATTGCCGTCAGGCTGGGGATGGGTTCGGTGCTGGGTTATCTGGTGGCTGGCATCGTCATCGGCCCGATTTTGGGCCTTGTCGCCGAGACCGAGGATCTACAGCACTTCGCCGAATTCGGTGTCGTGCTCATGCTGTTCCTGATCGGCCTTGAACTTAGCCCGCAGGCGCTCTGGGACATGCGGCATCGGCTGCTGGGGCTTGGCGGCCTTCAGGTCACGCTGACGATGGGCGCGATCATGGCGATCTGTTTTTACGGCTTCGGCATGCAATGGCAGACGTCGCTGGCCGTCGGCATGGTGCTGTCCCTTTCGTCGACCGCTATCGTGCTTCAGACCCTGAACGAAAAGAACCTGATGCAGACGAGCGGCGGACGTTCGTCGTTCTCGGT
>JBBKWG010000095.1:0-3514 GCA_037968835.1 Paracoccaceae bacterium | reverse complement strand
GATCACCTTCATGTCGTGGTCCGTCATCGACCGGATGTCGCGTTTTCGGGGGAGCCAGGTACCACCACAGATCCGTCTCGCGGCCTTCTTTGGAATACACGTAGCGGTAAATCGTTTCGTGACAGACCCGCAATGGAGCCCGCTCGTGGATCATACGATAGGCGATCTGTTCCGGCGTCCAACCGTTCTTGAGCCGCTCTACCACGCGCTTGCCTTTCCTGCCGGTTTGGGCTTGGGGGGATCGTCCTGCTCCTGCATCGCTTTGACGTGTTCGAGAACCGCGCCTAGCCGCTTGTTCTCGGTCACTGCGGCATGGGTGACGCTGCATTCTCAACCGTCAAACGCCCATCATCGACCTGTGCCAGCACTTCAATGCGATTTAACTCGCGCTCGCTCATCATCACCCATCCCATGCTCAAACTCCCTCACAGCTTTTGAAAGAGAGAGTGACATTCCTGAATTGCACAGGGGTGACATTATCGGTTTGCGGCTACAGCCCGGATTCGCATAATCATTCTTATGTTACTTAATTTCAGCTCGCGCTAAGACTTATGATACGAACTGGTTTTCATTCCAGATTCGTGTGGTTACTTCGCATTTTCTCAGCATCGGTCCCGAGGCGATCGCGGAGTTTCAGGATCATGCACTCGAACAGCACATATTGCGCGCCCTCGAACAACGAACCCATCGGCAGAACTGACAAGTCCTGGCCCGAATCGTTGGCCATGGTTTGAGCCGGAATTGCCAGGACATGGTCCGCAGCCTGAGGGCAACGGCCTTTCGGCTGGGCCGTCACGCCGTTGAATCAGGATGCCACAAATAATGGAATCTGGAGGGTTCTGTGAGGTCGCTCCGGCACCTGACATTGGACCGGGCTCGGCCTCGCGACCTCATTGAAGCCGGATTGAACGAAGGCGCGGTGGGCTGGGTCGGCTATGGGGATAGTCGGTGACGCCTGTGGCTGTTGGTACCGCGAGGGTTCGGGGTTCGCGATCGCGATGCCGACATCTTGCGGTCTTTCGGGACGCAGCCGGTGTCGGCGACATGGCGATTACGCTTTCTGGCCGCCTGATATGGCAATGAGGGCAATATCTGGAGTCGTGGTGTCAGCGCGGAGCCTGTTCTGTCGCGTGGTGTCGGCAGAAGAAGTCCGAGGGGTTCGGTCAAGGTTGGCGCCTTGGCGATGCTCCGGTTCATATCGCAACGCCTGTGTAGGGTGGCGCACGCGGGCGTGACTGGTGGAAGCTTCGCGGGACGCTCGCGACAATATGCATGACGCCCCCACAATGAGGGCAGGCCGGAATGACGGGGACCTTGCCCGCTGTGTCGGAGGTCGGCCGCGGTGGGGCCTGCGCTTTGCGATCTTCGCCAAGGCCTTCGATCAGCTCCCGGCAGAGGGCGAGGTTGGTCGCGCGATGGCCGTTGGCCATGAAGCCGAAGGAGCGAATGCGGTGGAAACCGTCTGGCAGGACGTGCAGCAGAAAGCGTCGAATGAACTCCTCGGCCTTCAGTCGCATGACCTTGGTCGTCCCTCCCGACCGGTAGTCCTTCCAGGTAAAGGCGACATGGGTCTCGTCGAGGGCGACGAGACGGGAATTGGCGATGGCGACACGGTGGGTGTAGCGGCCGAGATAGGCGAGGACCTGTGCCGGACCGCCGAATGGTTTTTTGGCGTAGACGACCCAGCCAGTCCGGCGCATGGCCGCAAGTTGTGCGGCGAAGGTTGCGGGATCGGCGAGTGGTGCCAGATCACCGAAGAAGCCGAGTTCGCCGACGGCGAACGCCTTCGCCAGCCGCTGGAGAAACAGACGGCGAAAGAGCTGCGCAAGCGGTTTGACCGGCAGGAAGAACCCGGGACGTCCGGAGATCCAGCGTGATCCATCGGGCGCGATGCCGCCGCCGGGAACGACGCAATGCAAATGCGGGTGATGGGTCAGCGCCTGGCCCCACGTATGCAGGACGGCGAGACCGCCGATGCGCGCGCCGAGGCGGCGTGGGTTCGCCGCCAGCGCCGTCATCGCTGCCGCAGCAGCCCGGAACAGGATCGCATAGACGAGCCGTTTGTTCTGGAATGCGATCGCGGCGATCGGCTGGGGCAGCGTGAAGACGATGTGGAAATAGGGTGCCGGCAGGAGTTCAGCCTGACGCGCGGCGAGCCAGGTGGCGCGTGCGGGTCCCTGACATTTTGGACAATGCCGGTTGCGGCCGGAGTTGTAGGCGATGCGTGTCGCGCCGCAGTCGTCGCAGGCTTCAAGGTGACCGCCGAGCGCGGCAGTGCGACAGGCGGTGATCGCGCTCATCACCCGCTTCTCGATCCGCCCGAGGCGGCCCTCATGCGCCCGGGCGTAGGCGGGGCCATGACGGCGCAGCACATCGGCGATCTCCAGCACCGCCTGGTTGGACCGGCTCTCGGGGCGGGCCATCGCCTTATCCTGGCGGCGTCACCTCCAGAGACAGTCGGTCAAGCGGGCTCTGCGTCGCCCGGATGGTATGCGACGCGACCTGGGTGTAGCGCGCCGTCGAGGAGAGGTTGGCGTGCCCGAGCAGCGCCTGGATGATCCGGATGTCCGCGCCGTTCTCCAGAAGGTGCGTCGCGAAGCTGTGGCGCAGGGTATGCAGCGTCACCCGCTTGCTCAGGCCCGCCGCTTTCGTAGCCGAGCGACAGGCGGCGTGCAGGACGGTCGGACTGATCGGTCGGTCCTCGTCGCGGCCCGGAAACAGATAGCGCTGTGGCCGGGCGAGTCGCCAGTAGGCGCGCAGGATGTCCAGGAGCTGCATCGACAGCATCACGTCGCGGTCCTTGGCGCCCTTGCCGTGCCGGACCCGGATCACGCCGCGGGCGCTGTCGATATCCGCGATCATCAGCCCCGCTACTTCCGAGGCCCGCAGCCCCGCCGCATAGGCGGTGGTCAACGCCGCCCGGCCTTTGAGGCTGGAGACCGCCTCGAGAAACCGCACCACCTCATCCGCGCTCAGCACGACCGGCAGCTTGCGCGGCGTCCGGGCGTAGGGAATGCGCTCCGGGACCGTCGCTTCACCCAGCGTGACGCCGTAGAAGAACCGCAGCGCGCAGACTGTCTGATTGAGCGCGCCCCACGAAACACCCTTCGCCACAAGGTGAACCTGAAAATCGCGAACATCATCCAGACCGAGCTGATCCGGCGAGTGGCCGCAATATCGACTGAACTTCGCGACCGCGTGGATGTAGGATCGCTGTGTCGCCGGCGACAGATTGCGGATCGTCATGTCTTCGATCATCCGCCGGCGAAGAGGGCTGAGCTCGGCCATCTGAAGACCTCCTGTCTGAGAGCTGGGTTGCAACACCCGTGATCCTCTCAGACAGACGGCGATTCATCCGAAAACGCTCCTCACGCCGCGCCAGCGGCTTCGTTCAATCCCCTCCGTGAGTCAGAGGCTACGCAGCTTGGTATTACGTATCCATTCGGCGAGTACCGCATTCAGGCGGCCTTGACCTCACCAAGTTTCTGATCGGCGGCCCGTTTCTAGTCCTACT
>JBBKWG010000094.1:0-6787 GCA_037968835.1 Paracoccaceae bacterium | reverse complement strand
CCCGATGCGCCGGTGCTTGCCGATCTGGACGCGACCATGATCGCGCAGGCGCTGACCAATTTAATCAAGAACGCAGGAGAAGCGATTGAAAGTCTTGAGAAAAAATCCGGATTTCCGGAAGCCTTCGAGGCCCGGATTCACGTAGCGATGGGCGTTGGAGACCAGCGGGCGAAGATAACTATTTCCGACAACGGCATCGGACTGCCCGAGGATCGCTCGCGGCTTTTCGAGCCATACGTGACGACCCGGAAAGAGGGCACCGGACTGGGACTGTCCATCGTCAAGAAAATTATCGAGGAACACGGCGGCACGCTGATCCTCACCGACGCCGAGCCGCTGGACGGCTCGGGCCAACGCGGCGCACGCGCCGAAATCTCGCTGCCACTGGCGGCGATCAACGAGCAGACGGGCGACATCAAGGTCGCCGAGTAAATCAGAGGAGCGACAGGAAACATGGGCGATATTCTTATTGTCGACGACGAACGCGACATCCGGGAGCTGATCTCGGATATTCTGAAGGACGAGGGGTTCACCACGCGACTGGCGGGCACCTCCGACGACGCGATGGCAGAGCTGAACAAGGAGCTGCCCTCGCTGATGATCCTCGATATCTGGCTGAAGGACAGCCGGATGGACGGGATCGACATTCTGAAGACGGTGAAGCGGGACAACCCCGACGTGCCGATCATCATCATTTCGGGCCACGGCAACATCGAAATCGCGGTCGCTGCGATCAAGCAGGGGGCCTACGATTTCATCGAAAAGCCGTTCAACATCGACCAGTTGATGGTGGTGGTGACGCGAGCGATGGAGACTTCGCGGCTACGGCGCGAGAATTCGGAACTGCGGCGCAAGGACGTCACCGCGACCGACATGATCGGCACGTCGCCGGCGTATCGCACGCTGAAAGCGCAGCTCGACAAGGTCACGAAGTCGAACGGGCGGGTGATGCTGTCGGGTCCGGCAGGCGCGGGCAAGGAGATCGCCGCACGCTACATCCACGCTGAATCGAACCGTGCCGAAGGACCGTTCGTCACCGTCAATTCCGCCTCGATAGAGCCGGACCGGATGGAGGACGTGCTGTTCGGGCGCGAAAGCACCGGCCGCGGGATCGAGCCGGGTCTGCTGGAGCAGGCGCATGGCGGCGTGATCTATTTCGACGAGATCGCGGACATGCCGCTTGGCACCCAGTCCAAGATTCTGCGCGTGCTGACCGAACAGCAGTTCCAGCGCGTCGGTGGCGGCGACAAGGTGCGGGTCGATCTCAGGGTGATTTCTTCGACCACGCGCAATCTGGAGGACGAGGTGACGACCGGGACCTTCCGTCAGGAATTGTTCCACCGTCTGAACGTCGTGCCGATCGCCGTGCCGTCGCTGGCGGAACGGCGCGAGGATATTCCCGAACTGGCGGAATTCTTCGTCAAATCGTTCAACAAGTCGCAGGGCCTGCCGATGCGGGCGCTGTCGGACGATGCGGTGGCGTTGATGCAGACGATGCCGTGGCCGGGGAACGTGCGTCAGTTGAAGAACATGATCGAGCGCGTTCTGATCCTCGGCTCGGACAAGGGCGAGATCACAGCCGCCGAGATTCCCGGCGAATCCTCGGGCGATCCCGAGGAAGAAGGTCGCGTTATCCTGTCGGGCAGTCTTGCCACGCTGCCTTTGCGCGAGGCGCGCGAATTGTTCGAGCGTGAATACCTGCTGACCCAGATCAATCGGTTCGGTGGGAATATCAGCCGGACTGCGGGGTTCGTCGGCATGGAACGCTCGGCGCTGCACCGCAAGCTGAAGTCGCTGAACGTGGTGACTTCATCGCGTGCGGGCGGACGCTTTGCGAGTGTAGGCGAGGATGTCGATGTGGACGCGGAGGAAGACGCCTGATCAGCGGCGACCTTTCAGATAATCGCCGTCCGCAACGTGCTCCAGCCAGGTGACGCGGCTGCCGTTTTCGGCCTCGGCAATCGCGATGTGGGTCATCGCGGTCTGATCGGTCGCGCCGTGCCAGTGGCGTTCGCCGGGCGCGATCCAGACGACGTCGCCGGGGCCGATCTCCTCGACCGTTTCGCCGTCGCGCTGAACCCAGCCTACGCCCGCTGTCACCAGCAGCGTCTGGCCCAGCGGGTGGGTGTGCCATGCCGTCCGCGCACCCGGCTCGAACGTGACCGTCAGGCCGCCAACCCGCGCGGGTTCGTCGGCGTCGAACGGCGTGTCGAAACGCACGGTGCCGGTGAAGTATTCGGCGGGTCCGGGTCGGGACGGATTGGTGCCGTTGCGAACGATTTTCATGTCGTTGGACTTTCTTCGGATGTGCCAAGGCCACGGTAGCCCTCACATTGCCGGAAGCAAGTCACCTGATATCCGCGCGATGAAAGGCCCCCCGGCACCGAGTACCGGAGGGCGATACTCGTTACGCGCCGGACGCGAACTATGCCCCCGACACTGCAAGTCACGTTGCCGGACGGTGATAGTTTCAGAAAAGTTCGCTGCGTCAGAGCGCGGTGACGGGGCCGAGCGCCAGAACCGCGCCGGTCGGCTGACCGGTCGGCGATCCGCCTTCGGGTTCATCCGAGATCGCCAGCGTCAGGCCAACGGCCTTGCCGAGAAGGGCGTCGGGCACGATGAATTCAGCCGTTTCGGTGCCCGGCAGCACGCCGAACGAAACCGGCGGCTGGCCGTCGGCGGGGATGCCCCAAAGTTCCAGCGACCGGCCCGTGGCGGCATCGCCACTGGTGCGGGTTATGCGCACAGTATGGGCGGCGGCGTCGATCACGGCCAGAACGCGCAGCGACTGGTCATCCGACGAGATCTCGGACACGAACAGCGGCGGCGGACCCGTCAGATCGGCAGGAACAAAGGCCAGGAACGCGAATAGTGCGGCGGCGGCGGTGGCGGCCCCGGCAAGACCCTTCCAGAAGGCCAGCGAGAACGGCGAATTGGTCGCCGCGTCCGGGAATAGCCGGTTCATCAGCGCCTTGCGCGCAGCACCCGATGGTGCAACCTCGGCCACGTCATCGGCCATCGAAGCGAATTGCTCCTGCCAATACGCCACTTCACTGGCAAATCCGCGGTCGGTCAGAACCCGCACACGAGCGGCGCGTTCCTCGTCGCCCTCAAGCAATCTCAGCGCGTATTCGGCGGCCAGAATGCGATCGTCCTCGATTTCCATGCTCTCGTCGCTCATTGGGCCATACACTCCCTCAGCGACAGAAGACTGCGCCTGAGCCACGTCCGCATCGTGTTCAGCGGAACATCGAAGCGGCTGGCCAGATCGGCGTAGCTGTCGCCATCAAGATAGGCCCCCTTCACGGCGTCCTTGCGGTCGACCGGAAGCGTATCGAGACATTTGGTGATGCGTCCCGCGTCCGACGCTGCGATTGCGGCGCCCTCCGGGGACGGACCGCCCGATGACAGAACCTCGGAATAATCGGCGAGATCCGACGTCGGTCGGGATTTGGCGGTCCGCAGGCGGTCGATCGCCGTATTGCGCGCAATGGTGATCAGCCACGTCATCGGGCTGAGCCCATTACTTGCGTAACGGTCGGCGTTCTTCCAGACTTTGACAAACGTGTCCTGCATGGCGTCCTCTGCTGCGGCGCGGTCATTCAAGACACGCAGGCAGACCCCCAGAAGTTTCGCCGATGTCGCTTGATAAAGGTCGGAAAATGCCTGTCTTTCTCCCAGGCCGACCCGCGCGATCAGCGCTTCGATGTCCGCAGGCGTCATAGAGTCCCTTTCCGTTACAACCGGGAACCTAGGCGAATTGCCATAAAGTGCAAATGCAAACACGAAAAATGCGCCCGGTCGTTGCTGACCGGGCGCAATATCTGTCGAGGAGGATGTGTTCGACAGATTACTTCGCGGTGACAACCTGCATGACAAGTTTGTCGTCAACGCGGATCGGGCCGTCTTCTTTCGCGCCGAGCGTGTACTCGAAACCGCCGGTCATCATGCCACCGTCTTCGGCATGAACCATCAGCATGAGCATTTCACCCGAAGCGACAGACTCGGTCAGGATCGCAGCAACGTCCATGTTGTCACCCATGCGCAGCGGCGCATAGCCAACCACGGGACCGGGCTTCATTTCGGCGTCGGTGCGGTGAACGACCAACCAGCCGTTGGCCGGTGCGACGACCTTGGCGGCGGAAACGATGCCGTTGGTTACGTCCTGATCCGCGGCTTCAACCATTGCGGCAGGTGCGTGGGCAGCGGCGAAAGCGGCGCCGCCAAGTGCAATAAGGGAAACTGTAAGTAGTGGCTTGAACATGAAAATGTCCTTTCTGTTGGGTTTGGAAACGTCATTGTTCGTTACAATCACTCGGCCGGTCGGATGAACCGGGTCCGGCGACTTGCATTTCGGGGAGACGGACAGATGCGCATCGACACTGGCTGCGGGATGCAGCGGTCTTTCGGTGCACGTGGTCTGGTCCGTGGTCATGGCGTTCTCCCGTTGTGTGCCTCTAGTCACGAAGCCTTCGGGGAAAAGTTTCGCAGTTTTTTAGCACAGGTCGAATAAGTCATCTAACACGCTGTAATTGCGTATGAAAATAGTTCACGAAAACGGCACCGGAACGGCTCTGCCGTGCCTCGCTCCAGTTGTTAGGCGGGGTCTGGCGCTCATCCACGGCGTCTTGAACCGGCGGGTCGCGCGTGCCAGACAGTGACGGATAGCGGCAAGAGGGACGCCATGAAGGTCATCATCTGCGGCGCGGGTCAGGTCGGCTGGCAGATCGCGCGGCATCTCTCGGGCGAACGCAACGACGTAACCGTCGTCGACAACAACCCCGATCTTGTCCGCCGCGCCACCGATACGCTTGACGTTCAGGGCATCGCCGGACACGCCAGCTATCCCGACGTGCTGGAACGGGCCGGTGCGCGCGACGCCGACATGATCATCGCCGCGACCCATTCCGACGAGGTGAACATGGTCACCTGTCAGGTCGCGCATTCGGTGTTCGCGATCCCGCGCAAGATCGCGCGGCTGCGGGCACAAAGTTATCTGACGGCGATCTACTCGGACCTCTACCGGCGCGATCACATGCCCATCGACGTGGTGATTTCCCCCGAACGCGAGGTTGCCGAGGCCGCCCTGCGCCGGCTTTCCGCCCCCGCTGCATTCGACACCGAGGTGTTTCTGAACGGGCAGGTGCAGCTACTGGGCATCCAGCTTGACGAGGATTGCCCGGTCCTGAACACGCCGCTGCGCCAGCTTACGGATTTGTTTTCCACGCTGCGCGCCATCGTCGTCGGGATCCGGCGGAAAGAGCGGCTGTTTGCGCCCGAACCCGGCGATCAGCTTTTCGCCGACGATCAGGTCTACGTCATCACCCATGTCGAGGACATGCCGCGCACGTTCGAGATCTTCGGCAAGACGATGCACCGGCAGGAACGCGTGGTCATCATCGGCGGCGGCAACGTCGGCCTGGCCGTGGCGCTGGCGCTTGAGGGCCGGACCGAGCGGTTGCGGGCCAAGGTGATCGAGAAGAACCGCGCCTGCGCCGAACATGCCGCGGATTCGCTGGAACGCACCATCGTGCTGCACGGCGACGGCTTGAACATGGAATTGCTGGCCGAGGCCGGCATCGACCGCGCCGACGCCATTCTGGCGGTCACCGACGACGACAAGACCAACCTTCTGGTGGCGGTTCGCGCCAAGCAGGCCGGGGCCAAGCAGGCGATTGCGCTGATCAACGATCCGACGCTGCTGCCATTGATGGAACCTTTGAACATCGACGCCTATATCAATCCGCGCGCCACCACCGTCAGTTCGATCCTGCGTCATATCCGGCATGGACGGGTGCGCGGCGTCTATTCGATCGGTGACGCCGAGGCCGAGGTGATCGAAGCGCAGATCCTGTCGACCTCGCCGCTGGCGGGCAAACTGATCCGCGACATCGACTTTCCCGAGGGCGTTCTGGTCGGGGCGGTGATGAAGGACGATCAGGTGGTGAAACCGACCGGGGGCACGCGGATCGACGAGGGCGACGTGATCGTCGTCTTTACGCTGGCCGATGACGTGCCCGAGGTCGAACGCCTGTTCCAGGTCACGATCGACTTTTTCTGATGCTTCGACTGTTGAACGATCTTCCGTTTATCGTTCTGCTGATCGGGCTTGGCGCGCTGGCGATGTTTATTCCGGCGCTGCACGCCTCGGCGGTGCGCGATCTGGAGACGGCGCGGATCTTCTTTTACTCCGCCATCCTGTTTCTGGCTCTGTTCGCGCTGCTGGCGATTGCCACGTCGAATTACCGCATCCGGCGGCAGGGGCGTAGCCACCTGATTTCGATGCTGTCTTTTTTCGCCGTGGTGCCGGTGATGCTGGCGGTGCCGTTTACCGAAACCATGCCCGACACGCGATTTCTGAACGCCTATGTCGAGATGGTGTCGAGCCTGACGACCACCGGAATGACCATGTTCGAGCCGGAACGTCTGCCGCCCTCGCTGCACTTGTGGCGGGCCACGGTGGGATGGCTTGGCGGCTTTTTCGTTTGGGTGACGGCAATCGCGATCCTGGCGCCGCTGAACCTCGGTGGCTTCGAGGTGGCCTCCGCCGCCGAGATCGGGCAGGGCGCGTCGGTCGGCACCGCGCAGATCACGCGGATCGCCGATCCCTCGGAACGGCTGTTGCGGTTTGCGGGGCGAATGGCGCCGATCTACGGCGGTCTGACGGTTGTGCTGTGGGTTGCGCTGATCCTGGCCGGTGACACGCCGCTGGTGGCGATCTGTCACGCGATGTCGACGCTTTCGACGTCCGGAATTTCGCCGGTCGGCGGGATGGCGAACACCCAGT
>JBBKWG010000093.1:0-2567 GCA_037968835.1 Paracoccaceae bacterium | reverse complement strand
TCGCGCGGGCCAGTTTCCATTCAATTCCGAGGCAGCGCAGTCAGCCGACAGCAGCCGCGACATTGGCATCCCGCCGCGCCGACAACTCTTCCGCCACCAGAAACGCCAGTTCCAGCGATTGCGACGCGTTCAGGCGCGGATCGCAGGCCGTGTGATAGCGATCCGACAAATCCTCGTCCGTCACCGCCCGCACGCCACCGGTGCATTCGGTCACGTCCTGACCGGTCATCTCGAAATGAACACCGCCGGGGATAGTTCCCTCGGCATTGTGGATCTCGAAAAACTCGCGCACTTCGCGCAATACGCTTTCAAACGGTCGCGTCTTGTAGCCGGACGACGACTTGATCGTGTTGCCGTGCATCGCATCGCAGGTCCAGAGCACGTTGGCCCCTTCTTCGCGGACCGCCTTGATCAGCCTCGGAAGATGCTCGGACACCGAACCCGCACCGAAACGGGCAATCAGCGTCAGCCGGCCGGCCTCGTTGTCCGGGTTCAACTTCGACATCAGCACCTTCAGGTCCTCCGCTGTAGTCGTCGGACCGCATTTGAGACCTATCGGGTTTTGCACGCCCCGGCAGAATTCTACATGTGCGCCGTCGGGTTGCCGCGTGCGGTCCCCGATCCAGACCATGTGACCCGATCCCGCGACCCACTTGCCCGTGGTCGAATCGATCCGCGCCAGCGCCTCTTCGTATTCCAGCAGCAGCGCCTCGTGGCTGGTGTAGAAATCCACCGATTGCAACGTATGAGCGGTGTCCTGATTGACGCCCGCAGCCGTCATGAAATCCAGCGTGTCCTGAATCCGGTTTGCCATGTCGCGATATTTTTCGGCCTCGTCGCTGTCGGTGAAGCCAAGCGTCCAGGCGTGAACCTGATGCACATCGGCATAGCCGCCGGTCGAGAACGCCCGAAGCAGGTTCAGCGTCGCCGCCGCCTGCGTATAGGCCTGTAGCATCTTCGCGGGATCGGGCGTCCGCGCTTGCGGCGTGAAGTCCAGTTCGTTGATGATGTCGCCGCGATAAGACGGCAGTTCGACGCCGTTGATCGTCTCGGTCGGCGCACTGCGCGGCTTGGCGAATTGTCCCGCCATCCGTCCGACCTTGACCACCGGCACCTTGGCGCCAAACGTCAGAACCATGGCCATCTGAAGCATGACCTTGAAGGTATCGCGGATATTGTCAGCCGCGAATTCGGCAAAACTCTCGGCGCAATCGCCACCTTGAAGCAGAAATGCCTCGCCCCGGCTTGCAGCGCCAAGGGCACGTTTCAACTTGCGTGCCTCGCCGGCGAAAACCAGCGGTGGATACTTGGAAAGCTGGCGCTCGGCAGCCGCCAACGCCTCGGCGTCGGTATAATCGGGCATCTGAAGCCTCGGTTTCGTGCGCCACCCGGTTTTCTGCCAATCGCTCATAGCTTTGCCCTCAAGCTCGGTTCGTCATTGCGAGGCCGCGTTATAGGCGACCCCGCCCGCCTTGGAAACCGCGTTTTGCACCGAGCCGAACCGGGAAACGTCCCAAACATGTCGCTTTTAATACATGGCGTCCCTTGCTCCTTGGCCGAATTTCGTGTTTCCGTGTTCCCGCACAGCGCGCCGGGCGAACACTAATGAAGGATGCAGCACTTCCAATGGTAGAGGTCGCGACGGAAGGCGACAAACAGCGCAGCTTTACCTTTGTTTTGCTCAATCAGTTCACGTTGCTTTGTTATGCCTGCGCCGTCGAAAGCCTGCGCATCGCCAACCGCATGGCCGGCAAACCGCTCTATGCGTGGCGCGTGATCGGCGAAGGCGGCCAGACGGCGCAATGCTCCGCAGGCACTCAGTTCCAGCTTGACGCCGACCTTGACGAAACTGACCGCGACGAAACGGTTGTGATCTGCGGCGGTATCGACGTTTCACGGGCAACGACGAAGAAACTCCTGAACTGGATGCGGCGAGAGTCTCGCCGCGGCGTCAAGATGGGGGGTCTCTGCACCGCCGGATATTCGCTTGCCAAAGCGGGATTGCTCGATGGCAAACGCGCCACGATCCACTGGGAAAACCAGGACAGCTTTGCCGAGGAATTCGAGGATGTGACGCTGACGAAATCGGTTTTCGTCGTCGACGGCAACGTCTTCAGCACCGCGGGCGGCACCGCCTCGATCGACCTCATGCTGAAATTCATCGCCGACGATCATGGCGAGGAACTGGCCAGCGCCGTCGCCGATCAGTTGATCTACACAACGATCCGCACCGATCAGGACACGCAACGGCTGAGTGTTCCGACCCGCATCGGCGTGCGCCACCCGAAACTGAGCGCCGTCATCCAGATGATGGAAAGCAATATCGAAGAGCCGATCAGCCCGGCGATCCTGGCCCGCGATGTCGGAATGTCGACGCGCCAGCTTGAACGGCTGTTCCGCCGCTACCTGAACCGCTCTCCCAAACGCTATTACATGGAACTTCGCCTGCAACGCGCGCGCAACTTGCTGATGCAGACCGACATGAGCGTCATCAACGTCGCCCTCGCCTGCGGCTTCGCCTCGCCGTCGCATTTCTCGAAATGCTACCGCGCGCAATACAACACCAC
>JBBKWG010000092.1:0-7105 GCA_037968835.1 Paracoccaceae bacterium | reverse complement strand
GCGTGAGGTCGAGCCCCATGAGGCTGTCGCGACGCGAGGTATCGTCGGGGGGCAGCGTGACCGCAACCGGGCAGCCGGTGGCAAGGGCGCGCATCGCCTGCCGCCGCAGCAGCGGGGTCTCGTCGATGGTTTCCAGCAGCTTGTCGCGCCCGCGCATCCGCGTCGATGCGCCGGCGGCGGGCAGGACGATCAGCGGCGTCATTTTTCAGGGATCAGCCCGCGTGGACTGAACCGCAGAACCAAGAGCAGCACCAGTCCCATGGTCAGCAGCCGCATGTGGGCGGCACTTTCCAGCAGGTGGTCCTTCAGTGCCGAGCCGTCCGACATGCCAGCGGTGATCAACTGGATGAAGCCGAGGCCGAGTGGTTCGACCATGACCCACAGGAACCAGATCAGGAAGCCGCCGAGGACCGCGCCGAAGTTGTTGCCAGATCCGCCGACGATCACCATGACCCAGATCAGAAAGGTGAAACGCAGCGGTTGGTAGGTCCCCGGTGTCAACTGGCCGTCGAGTGTGGTCATCATCGCGCCGGCAAGGCCGCAGACCGCGGAGCCGAGGATGAAGATTTGCAGGTGCCGTGCGGTAACGTCCTTGCCCATCGCCTCGGCTGCGACCTCGTTATCGCGGATCGCGCGCATCATCCGTCCCCACGGCGAGGCAAGCGCCGATTGCGCCAGCCACAAGAGGATCGCGAGCACGACGAGGAACAGACCGGCATAAGCGAGCTTGACGGTGATCGACGAGGCGGTCACGGGATCGTAGCCCCAAGCGTTCATCCGCTCGACGAAGGTGGCGGAGTTCTGCAGGTCGATCTCGTAAGGCACCGGGCGCGGGATGCCGATGACGTTCTTGACGCCACGGCTGAGCCAATCCTCGTTCTTCAGGACCGCGATGACGATTTCCGCAATGCCAAGGGTGGCGATGGCCAGATAGTCGGACCTGAGGCCGAGCGCTGTCTTGCCGATGGCCCAAGCCGCGCCAGCAGCGAGCAGACCGCCGACCGGCCACGACAGAAGAACCGGCAGGCCGAGGCCGCCGAGGTAACCGGTTCCGGCCGGGTTCACCGCCTCGATCGCGTCTACAGCGGGGTCGAAAACGGCGCGGAAGATGAAGAAGCCGCCGACAAGGATGATTATCACCGCAAGCGCGCGGGTTGATCCCGCTGCCATGCGCTTCCACGCCTGAATGGCCCCGACGATTGAGCCGAGACCGATCAGCAGGGCCAGAATGACGCGCAGACCGCCTGCGGCCCATGCCTCGTTTACAGGCGGCATGGCGACGACGACGGCCCCGAGACCGCCAAGTGCGACAAAGCCCATGACGCCGATGTTGAACAGCCCGGCGTAGCCCCACTGCATGTTCACGCCAAGCGCCATAATCGCCGAGATCAGACCCATGTTGACGATGCCAAGGGCGACGTTCCAGCTTTGCAGGAAACCGGTGGCGAAGATCAGGCCGAAGACGACGGCGAAAAGCAGGATATTGCGGACAGGCAGGATCATATGGATTTCCCCCTGAAAAGCCCGGTCGGTCGGAACAGCAAGACGATCACGAGGATTGAGAACGAGACCGCGAATTTATAGTCGGTCGACAAGAGTTGAACCAGCGTGTCGGGGGCCCAGGCGTCTGGAAGGACATAGCCTGCGACTTTCTTGAAGGCATAGGTGACGGTGACTTCGCTGAAGGCGATGACGAACCCGCCGGCAATCGCTCCGACCGGGCTGCCGAGCCCGCCGACGATGGCAGACGCGAAGATCGGCAGCAGAAGCTGGAAATAGGTGAAGGGTTTGAACGACTTGTCGAGCCCGTAAAGCACGCCCGCGATGGTGGCGAGTGCGGCGACGATGATCCATGTGATGGCGACGACGCGTTCAGGATTGATGCCGGAAAGCAGCGCCAGATCCTCGTTGTCGGAGAACGCGCGCATGGATTTGCCGGTGCGGGTGCGGTTGAGGAACCAGAACAGCACGACGACGACGACGATGGCGACGATAACGGTGAGGGCGGCGGTGGATTTGATGGCGAGGCCCTCTTCCAGCCCGGTCATTTTCTTGAAGTCGCCAGCGGTGATGATGAAACGCGCGCCGTCCGCGAAGTTCTGGTCATCGGGACCGATGATGAAGCGCACGACGCCGTTCATGATGAACATGACGCCCATCGAGACGATGACCAGGATCACCGGCGCGGCTTTTTGCTCGCGGTAGAAGCGATAGACGAACCGGTCGGTGAACAAGACCAGCAACGCCGTCGCAAGGATACCGAAAGGCAGGGCGAGAAGGGCGGTCGGCAGCACGCCAAGGGTGATGCCCATGCCCTGAAACCACCACGTCATCAGGATTGTCGCCATCGCGCCGAACGCCATTGTGTCGCCGTGTGCGAAGTTCGAGAAACGCAGGATGCCGTAGATCAGCGTCACGCCCAACGCCCCGAGTGCAAGCTGGCTGCCATAGGCGAGGGCCGGCACGAACACGAAGTTGGCGAAGGCCACGAGGGCGTTCAGAAGGTCCATTCAGTCTTCTTTCCACGAATGAGCGGATGGGCGGCTGTCAGGACGACAGCCACCTGTCGATATATTCCTGATAGTTCCGGCAGGTGCCGACGCGGGTTGCCTCGTGCACGTCCGGATCGTCGGCGCGCCGCGTTTTCATGTTGAGCGCCGCGTTACCATCATCGCGCAAGCCTATTGTATATATAGATTTTCCGGCTGTTCGGCCGCGTATTATGATGTCGCGGTCGGTGGTCGAGTCGATGGGTTGTGCGGCAGCCCGGACGCTCATCGCGCCGTTCATCTCCATGATGACGCGAAACAGGCCGGGTTGGTCTTTCAGTGACGGGCGCGGGTTCAGGACCACCTGGATCGGTTTGTCCGTCGACTCGTTGCCCGGAAAGTTGCATTTGATATCGTCACTCCCCATCCCCAAAGTATCGACAATCAAGGTCAGAATCATTGCTTTCAGCATGTCGTATCCGATGTCCCTGTCTGCGCAACGACACACGCTGCGCAGCTTCAAAGCCGACCGGGGTATTCCATCCTAGCTTCCCGTTCGGCGCTTTGCCCGGCATACTCCCGGACGCCCATATTGCTGGACGATCGCGTGCGCGTTCCCTCGCATCGCTAACCGCCCAGAAACGAACGACGGACTTCGGAATCGGCGAGAAGGGCTTTGCCGGTGTCGGTAAAGGCGTTTGCGCCTTGCACCAGAACATAGCCCTTGTCCGCGATTTCGAGCGCCTGTCGCGCGTTCTGCTCGACCATCAAGATTGAGATGCCCGTGCGGGCGACCTCGATTATTCGGTCGAAAAGTTCATCCATGACGATGGGGCTGACCCCCGCCGTCGGTTCGTCAAGCATAAGCACCTTGGGCCGGGTCATAAGCGCGCGACCCACCGCCACCTGCTGGCGTTGTCCGCCGGACAGTTCGCCGGCTGCCTGACGCCGCTTGTCCTTCAGGATCGGGAACAGGTCATAGACCTGCGCCATGGTGCCCGCGATGTCGTCTCGTCGCAGGAATGCGCCCATTTCGAGGTTTTCCTCGACTGTAAGCGACGTGAAGATGTTCGAGGTTTGCGGCACGAACGCCATGCCCTTTGCCACGCGGTCCTGCGGGTTGAGGCGAGTGATGTCCTCGCCGTTCAGACGCACCGCGCCTTCGCGCAGGTTCAGCATTCCGAAGACGGCCTTCATCGCGGTCGACTTGCCGGCACCGTTCGGACCGACGATCACGGCGATCTGGCCCTCTTCGACGGCGATGGTGCAGCGGTGCAGGATATCAGCACCGGTGCCGTAGCCGCCGGTCATTTCGTCGCCGATCAGATACGGGCCCTTGTGTCCGGACGTGGTGGTGCCGCTCTTGCGAATGAAATCTTCCGGGTCGGCGTTGCGGGGACGGGTGATCGACAGGTCCTTGTTGCCGCGATCATTCTGATAGGCACCGCTCATGCGCGGGCCCTGACTGGCTGATCAATTGGCGTTACGAGGGGCGTCCGGATCACGCGCCTGCCTCCGCTTTTGTTTTGTTCTTTAGACCGGTGCCCAGATAGGCCTCGATCACCTGCTCGTTCTTCATGATGTCACTGGCAGGGCCTTCCGCCAAGACTTTTCCTTCCGCCATCACGATAACCGGGTCGCAAAGGCGTCCGATGAAGTCCATGTCGTGCTCGATCATGCAGAACGTATAGCCGCGTTCCTTGTTCAGGCGGATGATCGCATCGCCGATGGTGTTCAAAAGCGTTCGGTTCACACCCGCGCCGACTTCGTCGAGAAACACGATGCGGGCGTCGACCATCATCGTGCGCCCGAGTTCCAGCAACTTCTTCTGACCGCCAGAGAGATTGCCGGCTTTTTCGTCCTTGAGGTGGTCGATGGTCAGGAATTCGAGAACCTCGTCGGCCTTTTTCAGCAGTGTGCGCTCTTCCTCGGCGATCTGCTTTCTCGCGATCCAGGCGTTCCAGATCGTTTCGCCGGTCTGGCCGGCTGGGACCGTCATCAGGTTTTCGCGCACGGTCATCGACGAAAATTCGTGGGCGATCTGAAAGGTTCTGAGCAGACCCTTGTGGAACAGGTCGTGCGGCGGAAGGCCGGTGATGTCCTCGCCCTCCATGAAGACGCGGCCCGACGTTGGTGGAAGGCGGCCTGCGATGACGTTGAAAAGGGTGGTTTTTCCGGCCCCGTTCGGTCCTATCAGACCGGTGATGGAACCTTCCTTGATTTCCAGCGTTGCCCCATCGACCGCATGAAAGCCGCCAAAGTGCTTGTGGAGGTCGTCGACGACGATCATGTTCCCATCCCCAGGCGCGTATGCTGCCCTGTTCCGTCCCGTCCAGGCAGCGTCAACCCGGCGGGCGTGTCATTGGAAGCGGCCCGGTCATCCCACCGGGCCGTTTCTGTATCGAGGTGAATTAGCGGAACTTCACCGTCACCTCTTTGCCATCCTCGAATGTGATCTGGCGGTAGTTGCCAGCACTTTCGCCGGGTCCGATCAATTCCACCGCCGATGCGCCGACATAGTCGATGTCGCCACCGTCTGTGAGGATCTGGATTGCCTTGGCAAGCTCGCCCGGGAAGATCTGTTCGCCCGGAGCGTTCGCGACGTCCATGACCTTCATCTTGAACTCTGCGGGATCGGACGATCCTGCGGCTTGCATCGACAGCATGATAAGGGCCGCCGCGTCGTAGCTTTCCGGCGAGAACGGGCCGGACGGGTTGAACGCGTCGCCTGCCAGATCGACATACATTTTCGCGCCGGGGCTGTCGGTGCCCGGAACGTCGCCGGTCGAACCGTCGATTTCAGCGCCGAAGTTCTCGACCAGTTTGTCCGAGATCATGCCGTCAGGGAAGTGGAAGGTGTCGAACGCGCCAGAATCGAGTGCTGCGCGGACGATGCCCGAGCCACCGCCGTCAACGTAGCCTGCAACCACCAGACGTTCGCCGCCTGCTGCTGCCAATGCACCGATCTCTGCCGAATAGTCGGCCTTTTGGTCTTCGTGCGCCGCGTTGATGGTGACCTTGCCGCCAGCCGCCTCGAAGAAGGATTGGAATGCGTCGGCGAGACCCTTGCCGTAGTCGTTGTTGGTATAGGTGACCGCGACTTCCTTCACGCCCTCCTCGACGAGGATTTCGGTCATCACTTCACCTTGACGCGCATCCGAAGGTGCGGTGCGGAAGAAGAGGCCGTTGTCTTCTGCGGTCGAAAGCCCGGGCGACGTCGCTGACGGTGAAATCATCACGATGCCGTTCGCCAGCGCGACGTTGGCAAGAATTGCGCCGGTCACGCCGGAGCAGTCCGCACCCATGATCGCCTTGACGCCATCGCCGGTGATCAGGCGTTCGGCCACAGCCGTTGCAGCGCCAGCGTCGATGCAGGTCGAGTCACCCCGGATCGGAGTCACCTTAGAGCCGCCCAGAAGCGTGCCCGCGTCGTTCACTTCCTGGATCGCGAGTTCCGCGCCAGCGCCCATGTCGGGTGTGATCGATTCAAGCGGGCCGGTGAAGCCGAGGATGATCCCGATCTTGATTTCTTCTGTGTGTGCGGCTCCGAATGCCGAACCAGTCATCAGCGCGGTTACAGCGGTAGCGGTAAGGAACTTATTCATTAATCTTCTCCCTGAGTGGAACTATTGTCCTGGCAAGAGCCTAGAGCGGCTTTTTCTAAATGAAAAGGGAGTTGAATGCTTTGTGCAGGCTCATTTCGATGTGATCGGAATTGCGCGCGGGGCGAGTTGGCCTAAGTGTGGACAACTGGCATAGGGAGACGCGACATGCAGATCGTCAAAACGCTTCTATTGGGGGCAGCGCTGGCGCTTGCCGTTGCGGTGATCTGGGCGCCGGACACGTCGGCGGACGAATTGAACATCGCGCCAGTTGTAACCGGGTTGGAAGAACCGTGGTCGGTCGGTTTTTTGCCGGATGGTGCCTTGCTGATCACCGAGCGTGGCGGGCGTCTGTTGCACGTTGTCGGGGACGAGCGGCACGCGGTCGAGAACCTGCCCGAAATCGCTGCCGTCGGGCAGGGCGGCTTGCTGGATGTGCTGGTGCCGCGCGATTTTGCGACCACGCGCGAGATTTTCCTCACTTTGAGCGTGCCGCAGGGGAGTGGGGCGGGCACCGCACTTGCACGGGCGCGCCTGTCGGACGATGCGCGGCAACTGATCGACCTGCGCATCATATTCGAGATGGCACCGGGGTCGGGTGGCGGCGCTCATTTCGGTTCCCGCATCGTCGAAGCTCTGGACGACACCTTGTTTGTGACTATCGGCGAGCGCAACGACCCCCCAACCGCACAGGATCTGAACCTTCACAACGGCTCGATCGTTCGGATCGCGAAGGACGGCTCGGTGCCGCCTGACAACCCTTTCGTCGACAATCCCGAGGCACGTCCGGAAATCTGGAGCTATGGCCACCGGAACCCGCAAGGCGCGACGCTCGATCTTGACGGCAATCTTCTGGACGTCGAGCACGGTGCGCGCGGTGGCGACGAGATAAACAGGATCGAACCCGGTGCGAACTACGGTTGGCCGGTGATTTCCTACGGGACAAAATACTCGGGCGGCAAGATCGGCGAGGGGACAGCGAAGGAGGGGATGGAACAGCCCGCGTTCTTCTGG
>JBBKWG010000091.1:0-32177 GCA_037968835.1 Paracoccaceae bacterium | reverse complement strand
CAGCGTTCCTTGCGCGGCCAGTTGCAGGAATGGATCGACAGCAAGACCGACTGGCCGATCCTGACCACCTCGATCGCCAAGAAATGGCTGAATGACGGCGACGGCTTGCAGGACCGGGGCATCACCCGCGACCTCGATTGGGGCGTGCCGGTAAAAAAGGGCGACAACCCTTGGCCCGGCATGGAGGGAAAAGTCTTTTACGTCTGGTTCGACGCGCCCATCGAATACATCGCCTGCGCCAAGGAATGGACCGACGCACGCGGCGCGCCTGATGCCGAATGGGAGCGCTGGTGGCGCACCGACAAGGGCGCCGACGATGTGCGCTATGTCCAGTTCATGGGCAAGGACAACGTGCCGTTCCACACCCTGAGCTTTCCCGCCACGATTATCGGCTCGGGCGAACCGTGGAAGCTGGTCGATTACATCAAGTCGTTCAATTACCTGAACTACGACGGCGGCCAGTTTTCGACCTCGCAGGGCCGTGGCGTGTTCATGGATCAGGCGCTCAGCATTCTGCCTGCGGATTACTGGCGCTGGTGGCTTCTGTCCCATGCGCCCGAGAATTCCGACAGCGAATTCACCTGGGAGAACTTCCAGACCAGCGTCAACAAGGACCTCGCTGACGTGCTCGGCAACTTCGTCAGCCGCGTCACCAAATTCTGCCGCTCGAAATTCGGCGAAGCCGTTCCCGAGGGTGGCGACTGGGGCGCGGACGAAGACGCCCTGATCGAGCGCCTGGAAACCGGCCTGCGCGCATACGAAGCGCACATGGAAGCCATCGAGGTCCGCAAGGCCGCCAACGAACTGCGCGCGCTCTGGGTGGCAGGCAACGAGTATTTGCAGACGACCGCGCCCTGGGCCGCATTCAAGGACGATCCCGACCGCGCCGCCGCCTCGATCCGGCTGGCGCTGAACCTGATCCGCTTTTACGCCGTGATTTCCGCGCCGTTCATCCCCGACGCCGCCGCGCGGATGCTGTCGTCGATGAACACGCTCGATACCGAATGGCCGGGCGACGTGCGCGAAGCTCTGTCGGCCCTGCCCATCGGCCACGAATTCAGCGTTCCCGAAGTCCTGTTCGCCAAGATCAGCGACGAGGACCGCGAGGACTGGCAATCCCGCTTCGCCGGGATTCGCACCTGACGCCACCACTTCTCGCCACCACTTCAAGCCACCGCGCGGCAAGTTGCCGGTATCGGACGGGTGGCGCACTGACGCGATGCAACGCCCGCGGACTCGTGCTAAGACTGTCCCTGCGTGCCTTCACACGGTGGTGATAGTTCGCGATGTCCCGTTGGCTTGTGCAGCGCCGTACCTATCTAGAGGATAGTATAATTCAGCGTCGTGTTCCCGCATGACGCAATGCGAGCAGCATCAGGAGGAATAAAGTGAGCGAAGCAGTGACACTACGCCGAAGTGAAAACCCCATGCGGGTGCTTTGGTTTATGGCGCTG
Source organism: Paracoccaceae bacterium (assembly GCA_037968835.1). Taxonomy (GTDB): domain Bacteria; phylum Pseudomonadota; class Alphaproteobacteria; order Rhodobacterales; family Rhodobacteraceae; genus JBBKWG01. The sequence goes on along the minus strand of JBBKWG010000091.1, from coordinate 30,723 downwards.
GCGATTGCCTTCGTCATTGTCCAGGCCACGATGGCACTGGCCCAGTCGCGACCCGAGACATTTGCCGATCTGGCACAACAGGTCAGCCCGTCCGTCGTCAACATCACAACATCGACGACCGTGGCCGCCAGCACGCAGCCCGGCCCAATCGTCCCCGAGGGCTCGCCCTTCGAGGATTTCTTCCGTGACTTCCAGGAACGCAACGGCCCCGAGGGACAAGTTCCCCGCCGCAGCCAGGCTCTTGGCTCGGGTTTCGTGGTTTCGGAAGACGGTTTCATCGTTACCAACAACCACGTCATCCAGGGTGCCGATGAAATCCTGATCGAATTCTTCAACGGCAAGGAACTGGAAGCCGAACTGATCGGCACCGACCCTAACACCGATCTTGCGCTGTTGAAGGTGACCAGCGACCAGCCGCTTCCCTTCGTCCCCTGGGGCGACAGCGAGGAAAGCCGCGTCGGCGATTGGGTCATGGCCATGGGCAACCCGCTCGGTCAGGGCTTTTCGGTCTCGGCAGGTATCGTGTCGGCCCGCGGGCGTGCGTTGTCGGGCAGCTATGACGATTACATCCAGACCGACGCCGCGATCAACCGGGGCAACTCGGGCGGTCCGCTGTTCAACATGGCCGGTCAGGTGATCGGCGTGAACACCGCGATCCTGTCGCCCAACGGCGGTTCGATCGGTATCGGGTTCGCAATGTCGTCGCGCGTCGCCGAAACCGTGATCGCACAGTTGAAGGAGTTCGGCGAAACCCGCCGCGGCTGGCTTGGTGTGCGCATTCAGGACGTGACCGACGATTTGGCCGAAGGTCTGGGACTTGAGGAAGTCCGCGGCGCATTGATTACCGATGTTCCCGAAGGCCCCGCGCTTGAGGGCGGATTGGAATCGGGCGACGTGATCCTGTCGTTCGACGGACGCGAAGTCGAAGACACGCGCGGTCTGGTGCGTCAGGTCGGCAATACCGAGATCGGCAAGGAAGTCCGCGTCCTGGTGTTCCGCGCTGGTGAGACCCAGACGCTGAAAGTGACGCTTGGTCGTCGCGAGGATGCCGAACGCGCGGTGCCGGCCTCGATCACTTCGACCGACCCGGTGACAACCGAACTGATGGGATTGACCGTCAGCGCCATCAGCGACGAACTTCGCACGCAGCTTGGCCTGCCCGAAGACGCCGAAGGTCTGGTTGTGGCGGACGTCGCCGAGGACAGCGAAGCCTATGAAAAGGGTCTGCGCGCAGGCGATCTCATCACCGAAGCCGGTCAGGAGAAAGTCATCAGCGTCGCCGATCTGGAAGCGCGCGTCGAAGCGGCAAAGGACGCAGGACGCAAGTCGCTTCTGCTTCTGGTGCGCCGCGATGGCGATCCGCGCTTCGTCGCACTGACGCTTGATGCAAGCTGATCGAACCTGCCATACTCACGGAAAAGGGCGCTTTCGGGCGCCCTTTTTCATGACCGCCAACGCATTTGTCTGAATGACACCGCAAGCGGGGTCTCCGCTTTCGATGCGATCAACCTATCAATCAAGGAACCAGGACCGCCCCGCATGCGTCCCCTTGACGGAAGGCCCGATGATGCCTCGAATAGCGTCTGGATGCTTCAGCATTTGAGTGGGAGATTTTGGCATGGTGCGCACTTTTGTTCTGATCGCCGCGATGACAGCCCTGGTCGGCGGCGTCGGACTGCTGTTGGGGGGGCAGAACGGCCTGTTGATCGCGCTGGCGATTGCCGCCGCGATGAACCTTTACGCCTGGTGGAATTCCGACAAGGCGGTTCTTCGGATGCATGGCGCGCGACCGCTGGACGAACGCGCGGCACCCGATCTTCATCGCATGACCCGCCGGCTTGCCGACAACGCCGGATTGCCGATGCCCGCGCTTTACGTTCTGGAAAGCGAGCAACCCAACGCCTTTGCCACCGGCCGCAATCCCGAGAACGCCGCCGTTGCCGTCACCCAGGGGCTTTTGCGCAGCATGAGCAGCGAGGAAGTCGCCGGCATCGTCGCCCATGAACTTGCGCACATCAAGAACCGCGACACGCTTTTGATGACCGTCACCGCGACCCTTGCCGGTGCGATTTCGATGCTGGCGAACTTCGCGATGTTCTTCGGTGGCGGGCGCGACCGTCCGATGGGTCTGATCGGAACGCTGGCGATGATGATCGTCGCGCCGATGGCGGCGGGACTGGTCCAGATGGCGATCAGCCGGACGCGCGAATTCGAGGCCGACCGCCTCGGTGCCGAGATTTGCCAGAACCCCGAATGGCTGGCGTCTGCCCTTGAGCGACTGGGCGTTCTGTCCGCCCGCATCGACAACCATACCGCCGAGCGCAGTCCGGCGTCGGCCCATTTGTTCATCGTCAACCCGCTCCACGCGCACCGATACGATTCCCTGTTCGCAACCCATCCGCCCCTGGAACAACGCATCGCGGCTTTGCGCGCTCTTGCAGTTCCCCAGCGCGCCGAAGGACCGTGGCGCTGACACCGAGTCTTGCACCCAACTGTTGCTAGGCATACCGCTGGGTCCGACAGTCGGGACCATTCATGACGGCCTTTGTTTTTTTCGCGGTGCTGGGCTCCGCCCTTTTGCACGCAGGCTGGAATGCGCTGATAAAGCTCGGCCAGTCCAAGGTGACCGCAATGCTGATCCTCACGCTGGTGCAGGGCGGCATCGGGCTTGCCATCACGTTCACCCGGGACTGGCCCGAAGGCATCGTCTGGGTCTGGCTGGCGGCGTCGGGCGTCTTGCACGCGTTCTACAAGATATTCCTCGCCTTCGCATACGAGCAGGGCGACCTCAGCCGGGTCTATCCGATTGCCCGCGGTGCCGCCCCGATGATCGTGCTGGTGGTCAGCGCGTTGTTTTTGTCGGACCAACTCGCGCCCATGGAAATCGCCGGAGTATTGTTGCTGGGCGTCGGCATCCTGACGATGGGCACCGGCGCGTTCCACAACGGCGAGTCGGTGCGTCTTGTCCCGCTGGCGCTCGGATCCGCGGTCTCGACGGCAGGCTATTCGCTGGTCGATGGCATGGGCGCGCGCGCGGCGGGCGATCCGGTGATGTACGTGGCGTGGCTGTTCGTGTTCGACGTCTTGCTCTTCACGCCGATCATGCTGGCGATGCGCGGCACCTCTGTCATCCGCGCCCCGCGCCGGGCCTGGGCCATCGGCAGCGTCGCCGCAGCGGCGTCGTATGGAGCCTATGCCGTCGCTGTCTGGGCAATGACGATCGCGCCTATCGCGCTGGTCGCGGCGTTGCGCGAAACGTCGATCCTGTTCGCGGTGCTGCTCGGCTGGCTGGTCTTTGGCGAACGCATGGACCGTCTGAAAGGCGCGGCTGCCATCCTGATCGTCGGCGGCGTCGTCCTGACCCGGCTCTAGAGCTTCTCGCGATAGATCAGTTGTTGCGCCGCACCGGCCAGCACCAGCCAGAGCGATGTCGCAACCAACCCCCAATGGGCCAGGCTCCCCGGCGCGAATGACACCCACGCCGCCCAACCCGCAAAGAACGTCCACAGGAAGGTCGCGGGCAGCGTGATGTAGCGCCACCGCTTGGTGCGAACCGGATGCACGAACTTGATCGGCAGGAACATCGCGATCGCCAGAACCGAGACGACCAACAGACTGACCCAGAAATTCGGCGTGACGGCAAAGAGGACGAGCACGACCATGTTCCAGCATCCGGGGAATCCCGAAAAACTGTAGTCCGACGTCTTCATTCGTGTGTCCGAGAAATAAAGCGCCGACGTGAAGGTGATGACGATGATCGCGAACCATCCGGTCCAGCCCGGAAGCAAGCCTGACGTAAACAGCGCGAACGCGGGTATGAAGACGTAGGTCAGATAGTCGATGATGAGGTCGAGCAGCTCTCCGTCGATCCGCGGGGCATTGTTCTTGACGTCGGTGACGCGCGCCAGTGGCCCGTCAACGCCATCGACGGCGAAGGCGACGACAAGCCAGAAGAACATGGTCGCCCAGTCGCCCGCCACGGCTTCCAGCATCGCCAGCATCGCAAAGACCGCGCCCGAGGCGGTCAGCAGGTGAACGAAATAGGCCTGTTGCTTGGCTGTCATGAAAACTTCATGCCGCAATCACGTCAGTCTGGCCAGTGGCGACACGAATTTCGCATGCGAAAACCGTGCAACGATGGCATCACGATTTGGTAACGGGTCCCGGCGCGGTCGCGGATCGATTGAATTTTTCACCGTTCGCCCCATTTACGAAGTCAGTTTCGCGCCCCGAAAAGCCAACGCAAATTTCCCGATTTCTGCCGTCATCGCGCCCGCGGGTGCGCCGCCTCGTAGACCTCCATCAGCCGCGCCGTATCGACGGCTGTATATGCCTGCGTGGTCGACAGCGAGGCATGGCCCAGCAACTCCTGTATCGCCCGCAAGTCGCCGCCCGCGTTCATCAGATGTGTCGCGAAGCTGTGGCGCATGGCGTGGGGCGTGGCGGTTGCCGGCAGCCCAAGCTGGTTGCGCGATTGCTCCATCGCCTTCTGTATAAGGCGACCGTTGAGCGGCCCGCCCCGCACGCCGCGAAAGATCGGAACTTCGACTTCAGGCTCGAACGGACTGGCATCAAGATAGGCCTCGACCGCGTGCCGTGCGGCCGGAATGACCGGCACGATCCGCTCCTTGCCGCCCTTGCCGATGATCCGCAGCGTGTCGCCAATCGGCAAATCGCGCCCCTTCAGGCCAAGGGCTTCCGATATCCGCAAACCGCAGCCGTAAAGCAGCGTCACCACCGCCATGTCGCGCAGCGCGACCCAGCCGGTCAGGGATTGCAACTCGACCGTGTCGATCATCGCGCGCGCCGCGTCTTCGGCCAGCGGACGCGGCAGTTTGCGCTGAAACTTGGGGCTGCGGGTCATCAGGACGGCGCTCGGATCGAAACCTTCGCGTTCGCCGTGCCAGCCGATGAAATTCTTGACCGCCGACAGCGATCGGGCCAGCGATCGCGCCCCGACCCCACGCCCGCGTTCGTTCGCCATCCATGCCCGCATGTCGCGGGTGCCGATCCGCGCCAGATGCGCCGTTCCGAAAGCGTCACCCTCGTGGCCCTGCTGAAACGACAGGAACCCCAGAACATCGGTGCGATAGGCTTCGACGGTGTTGTCGGCGCGCGCCCCGATGGCGGACAACTCGGCCAGCCAGCGTTCCAGCGCGTCGCTTAATCCCGGCGCGATCACCCCAGCCAGCGCCGCATCGCGCGTTCAAAGACGCCGCCCATGAAGCTCAGAAGATCCGTCCCCTGATTGGGCGAGAAGTGATGCGGATCGTCCGAAGCGAATGCCAGCATTCCCGGCAGCCGGCCCTCGCCGAAGTCCAGCAGGATGCAGGCTTCCGAGCGCACCCAATCCGAACCGGGCCCGTATATCCGTGCGTCGGAGGCGTCGGTGGTGCGCAATGTGACCTGTCGAATGGGCCGCCCGCGTCCGATGTAATGCTCGACAAAACCCGGCTCGGCAACGCTCAGCACATCGCTATGGGCCGCCAGACCGGGATCCGGATCGGCCTGATGGCTTTCCAGAAGCAGCCGCACCCGCCCGACCCGAAGAATATCGGCGACATCGCCGCCAAGGCATTTCAGGAAATCCTCGAATTCGAGCGGATCGAGAAACGACAGGATGGCGCGGTGCACCTGATTGGTTCCGGCAAGGTTCTCGTAGGCCGCAGCGATCACCGACTTGTGGGTGTCCTCCAGACGCAAAAGCCGATCTTCCAGCCGTTCCATCGCGACACCGCGCAGATCGACGATGTTACCGCCCAGCGAGCGTTCGTTGGCGGCGATCAATGCCCGCATCACATCTGGATCTTCGAGGATGACGTCCGGTTCGGCGAGGATGCGCGTGCGCACGTCCTCGGCGATCACTGCCTGTTCGTTCATTGTCGGCCTCATGCTCGTGGGGCGGGCACCTGAAAGGCACCTCGTTCGTGTTGTCGGCGACTGTGACAGGCCTGCCGCTGCCGCTCAAGCCCTTTGGACGGGATCGCGGAGATTGACGACCAAAGCGCGGCCCGACTGTCACGGTCTTTTGGATTCTTCCTGGCAAAAATACTCCCGGGGGCGCGAGCATGTGCGAGCGGGGGCAGCGCCCCCGGCTTGATCAGGAGAACTGTTCCTCGATCAGCCGTTCTTCCAGCCCGTGGCCCGGATCGAACAGGATACGGTGGGTGATCTTTGGTTCGCTGCGCACCTCGACCCAATGCACGTTGCGCACCGGACGGCTGTCGGCGTCCGCCATCACCGGGCGCTTCTCGGGGTTCAGCACGTCGAACCGCACCAGCGCCGATTTCGGCAACAGTGCGCCCCGCCAGCGCCGCGGTCGAAACGCGGCCACCGCCGTCAAGGCCAGCACTTCCGAACCGATCGGCAGGATCGGTCCGTGGGCCGAGTAATTGTAGGCCGTCGAACCGGCGGGCGTTGCCACCAGCGCGCCGTCGCAAACCAGTTCCGCCATGCGGGTGCGCCCATCGACCGAGATCTTCAGCCGCGCCGCCTGTGGCCCGGCCCGCAACAGCGAAACCTCGTTGATCGCGAGCGCCTCGGTGACGGTGCCATCGTCGCTGCCCGCGCGCATTGCCAGCGGGTTGATGACGGCGACCTCGGCGGCTTGCAGACGCGCGATCAGGTCGTCTTCGGAATAGTCGTTCATCAGAAACCCGACGGTGCCCCGGTTCATTCCGTAGACCGGTTTGGACAGCGGGCGGACATCGTTCATCGTGTGCAGCATGAATCCGTCACCCCCGAGCGCCACGATCACGTCGGCGTCGGCGGCATCGACCTGCCCGTACCGTTTCGCCAGTTCGCGCAATGCGACCTGCGCCACATCGGCATCGCTGGCGCGAAAGGAGATCTTGGTCGCAGGGCGCATTGATTGGCTCAAGTTATTGGTGCGAAAGCACGATTGCCCGCTCGCATCGGAAACACAAGACCCCGCCTTTGAAACCCTGTGACGAGAAGCAGCATCAAAGTGACGGTTTCGCCGCTTTGCGCGCGCAGGGAATCCGGGTAAAGACGCGCCAATCAAGCTCGCTCCAAGGAAGGCCGCCCATGAACGCTCCGCATCGCGACACCGGATTCTTTACCGAAACCCTTGCCACCCGAGACCCAGAAGTGGCGTCAGCCATCCGCTCGGAACTTGGCCGCCAGCGCGACGAGATCGAACTGATAGCCAGCGAGAACATCGTCTCGGCCGCCGTCATGGAGGCGCAGGGCTCGGTGATGACCAACAAATACGCCGAGGGCTATCCGGGTCGGCGCTATTACGGCGGTTGCGACTACGTCGATATTGCCGAGAATCTGGCGATTGCGCGGGCCAAAGAACTGTTCGACTGCGGTTTCGCCAACGTCCAGCCAAATTCGGGCAGCCAGGCCAATCAGGGTGTGTTCCAGGCGCTTTTGCAGCCCGGCGACACGATCCTCGGGATGAGCCTGGACGCTGGCGGTCACCTGACCCACGGCGCGCGCCCGAACCAGTCGGGCAAATGGTTCAACGCGGTGCAATACGGCGTCCGCCGCCAGGATATGCGGCTCGACTACGATCAGGTCGCCGAGCTTGCCAACGAGCACAAACCCAAGCTGATCATCGCCGGCGGCTCTGCCATCCCGCGCCAGATCGACTTTGCGCGTATGCGCGAGATTGCCGACAGCGTTGGCGCCTGGCTGCACGTCGACATGGCGCACTTCGCCGGACTGGTCGCCGCTGGCGTCCATCCCTCGCCGTTCCCGCACGCCCACGTTGCGACGACAACGACCCACAAGACATTGCGTGGACCGCGCGGCGGCATGATTCTCACCAACGACGAGAGCATCGCCAAGAAGGTCAACTCCGCGATTTTCCCCGGCATTCAGGGTGGTCCGTTGATGCATGTGATCGCCGCCAAGGCGGTCGCCTTTGGCGAGGCGCTCCGGCCCGAGTTCAAGGCGTATCAGCGTCAGGTCATCGCCAACGCTCAGGCGCTGGCGGACGATCTGATGAAAGGCGGGCTCGATATCGTCACCGGCGGCACCGACACCCATGTTCTGCTGGTTGATCTGCGGCCCAAGTCGGTGACGGGCGTTGCCACCGAAAAGGCGCTTGGTCGCGCCAATATCACCTGCAACAAGAACGGCATCCCCTTCGATACGGAAAAGCCGACGATCACCTCCGGTATCCGGCTTGGATCGCCCGCCGGAACCACGCGCGGATTTGGCGAGACCGAGTTCCGTCAGATCGCCCGCTGGATCGTGGAAGTCGTCGACGGGCTGGCGGCCAACGGCGAAGACGGCAATGGCGCCGTCGAAGCGAAAGTGCAGGCAGAGGTTCTGTCGCTGTGCGCCGGTTTCCCGGTGTATCCCAACCGCTGAGTCGGGGCTAAAGGTCGCCGCGCCAGAGCAGGAAGAAGAACACCGACAGGACCACTACCACGACGACAAAGGCGATCTTGGCGACAAGGTCCAGCACTTCGCCACGCCGCTCCGCTGCCGGGTTCTGCTTGTCGAGAAACCGGTTCACGACCCGCTCGGCGCGGGCGATGCGGCGGGGGTCGATCCTACGGGACAGCTTGGGATGCGACCGCATCGCTTCCGCCTCGATCAGGATATCGACGCTGGTGCGGACATGACGCGGCAACTTGCGACCCGCGCGCGTGGCGATGTCCTCCAGCCCCTCGCCACGTATGCGCAACTGGGTCGACATCCGCTGCGCAAGGGCGTGGGTGCTGGCTGACTGTTCCATGCCTCTGGCGATACAAGTCTTGCGCCGCTATGAAAAGCCATGCTGGCAAAAGTAACCCATCCCGGTCCCACAGATGCAACGCCGCTTCTGATCGCGCATGGTCTGTTCGGATCGGCGCGAAACTGGGGCGCGGTGGCGAAGCGTCTGTCGACCTCCCGCCCCGTCACTTCGGTCGATATGCGCAACCACGGCGACAGCCCCTGGCACGACAGCCAGAGCTATCCCGACATGGCAAATGATCTGGCCGAAGAGATCGCGCCTGCAACCGACGTGCTCGGGCATTCGATGGGCGGCAAGGCGGCGATGGTGCTGGCGCTTGGGCATCCCGACAAGGTGCGCAAACTGGTGGTCGCGGACATCGCGCCTGTCGCCTACTCCCACACCCAGATGCCGATGATCGACGCAATGCGGGCGATCGACCTTGCAGCAGTCAGTTCGCGTGGCGACGCCGACCGCCAGATGCAGGCCAACGTGGAGGATCCCGGCGTCCGGGCATTCCTTTTGCAATCGCTCGATGTAAAGGGACAGCGGTGGCGCCTGAACCTCGATGTGCTGGCGGCCGAGATGGATAATATCCTCGGCTTTCCGGACATTGCCGGTTCGTTCGAGGGGCCGACGCTTTTCCTGTCCGGCGGCGAAAGCAGCTATGTGCGACGCGAAGATCGCGACCGTATCCGTGCGCTGTTCCCGTCTGCCGTCTTCGCGAAGATCCCCGGTGCCGGTCACTGGCTCCAGGCCGAAAAACCGCGCGAGTTCGAAGCCGCCGTGTTGGCCTTTCTATCCGCCTGATTGAATTTGCAGAAAAATGAAGTTCGCGCCGGGAACCAAACCTTGGCTGCGCGCATTACCCCAATGTTCATCCCACGCGACGAGGGTGTCCCTGCCCGACGTCGCAGACATCGTGTGACCAGTGCAACAGTTTGGCGGGTGCTTGAATGCACCCGCCTTTTTTATTACCCGAACACGCGACCCACTAACGACGAGACACCGTCAATGGCGTGTCCCACCGTCGCGAAGATGCTGACAACAACAGTACGCGGTGCTGCGAAGGATCGGTTCTTCAACGTGTCTCCAAAAGCCAGAAAACCTGCCGCCAGAATTACGGCGACCAATATCATACGATTTAACATCGCACGGCCCCCCAGGTTCAAAACGTGTCCTATGTTAACACAAATTGTGGATAACTGTCAGCGGAATGATCCGAGGGGGAATTGAATACGGCGCGACCGGGTGTTTCAGTGAAATGTGGTGGAAACACGGATTATTTTAATATGGTGGGAAGGCTATTCCCAAGGCGCTGAATACAGTCGGTAATTTTGCCGATCAATTTCCGATGCGGCCCGCAACGCCACTCGCCAGTCCGCTCATTCCCGAACCGACCGACCGCGCGGAATCGACCGCCATGCCATAGCCGCCAGCAAATGCGCCGCCGCCGCTACCGCCAAGGAAGGACGGCAGATTGGGTGCGCGCCCGGTCTGATAATAGGTGGTGCCGACATAGCCGAGAATGCCAATGCCGACGATCATGAGTAAGCGCGTCATCCCCAACGCCTCCTGAATTTTACGCCCCATACTAACATAAGATGCACGTTGAGGCGAGAGCCGGCGTGTTGCCAGCACATCGAGAGTCTTCGCTATGGGTCGCTATATCTGCGACTAATTAGGCGAGAATCATCTACATATTGCGCGCGCCACGACATGTAGTTGATTTGTCCCCGAGGCCGGTGTATGTCTCGACCCACAGGTGCTTCAGACGCGGAATGCATCAACTGACGGCGGAGCTCGGATGCGATCAGCAACCGGGCTCCGTTTCGTTTGGGGGATAGTATCGAGTGATTTTACAACAGGAAAAGGCGCCAGGTGCTCAGACGCGGTCTTCGCATCGTGCCGTTGCCGACACACCCTGACGCCTTCCTGAACACGTTCGCCCGAAGGCGTGCGGCCCAGCCGCCCAGACCCGTACGATACGTTCCGAAGTCCAACATTCCGAAGAACGCCATCGTTCTTTCCGCATCCCACAACCCTTCGCGTTTCAGTACAAATCTTGCGATCTGTTCCGTCCCGCTCCGAAGTCCCAGGGACCTTTGCGTCCCGCTCGGGTTCAGTGAACCTTTGCGGTAACCAGACGTTGGACCGGGGCACTTGAGTCGCGCAAGAAAATAGCACCGCAGCACGAAATTTAGCTGGGGATAAGCTGTTGGTATGCTTGGGAAAGTTACGTGGATAAGTCTAAAAAATCATTACCTGAGGCGGGCTTGGATGGGGATAACTCGGTTATTGCGATTTTTCGCGGGAACGCGCCGAATTGCTGCACCTGCAAAATGCCCGACGGCTCAGGAACGATTGCCCAGCGCACGAAACAGGTCCCGGTTCGGGCAATAGTCCGGCGCATCACCAATCGATTCGCGTGACGCCAGCCAGGACGCGCAGTTCTCTGCGCTTTCGCATTCGGTGCAGTGCAACAGCGTCTGTCGGACCTGGTCCTGCTCGGCAACGCTCAGCGCCTTTGGAAGACGAATACCCAAGGCCTGCATCATCCGGCGCCGCTGAAGCAGCCGGTCGCGAAAATTCTGCATGGCATCGCGATAGCGCGGCAAGCGCATAGATTTCCCCGCGTGGATATCGCCCGTTTTTACAGTGCTATAACGGCATCACTATGACATGGCGCAAATGAAAGTGTGAAGGCGCGCGATGCCACGCGCCTTCGTTTTGTCACGCAACAATGGCGAACAATTCGACAAGACCGGTCAGGCCGATCAGAGCAGCCGATACGATCTTCAGCTTCGGCAAATCGCGCGCGATCACACCTGCGCCGTAAGTCGTGGCGGACATCTCGGCATCAAGGTCCTCGCGCAGATTTATAAGGTCGTCCAGCGCCGATCCGCCGGCCAGAATGCCATAGGCGCTGAGCGTGATCGCCAGCATCGCCAGCGGTCCCGAGAACAGGTTCGGCCCGAAATGCACGATTGCGGCGACGGCGATCAGTCCGAACAACGTTGTCCGCATGATGCCGACGTAATCGGATGTGCGGGAAATAACGAGCTTGGTGCGATGGTCCGGTGTCATACTTTGTCCCCTTCCTGCCCCGGTTGATCCGGGGAAACGTAGCGGTCCGGTCGAAATTCAATCCGCCAATGACCGCGATGATGTGGCCCGAATGGGCTCGCGAAATCGAGCCTAGCACAGTTCATAAAAAACTTCAGCGAATGGTGCGCTGCTGGTTCGGGAACCGCGAAAGGCCCTGCGACGTTACTGAATCAAGCTGAAATCAGGAGAATACAATGGCCAAATTCATCGCTTTGTTTGTTGCGGCAACCGTTCTCGCTGCGTGTGAGACCGTCGAGGGCTTCGGCCGGGACGTCGAAACCGCTGGCGAGGAAATCCAGGGCGCGAGCAACGACACGCAATACTGATTGTCCGTCAATTGATTGGAATGCAACGCAAAAAACCGGCCACGCGCGCCGGTTTTTTTTGGCCATTGCGTATCTCGGGTGGAAACGGGAACATTATGGACAAGTCGCGTCTTTAGCTTGAGATAATGTCTGGAGGACATCGCCTGTGAAAACCAAACTTTCAATGATCGCCGCGCTGATGATCGGCGCATTTGCCCTGTCGGGTTGCGTTCCCCTCGCCGTCGGCGCTGGCGGCGCTGTCGTAGCCGATACGGTTGCCGAGGATAACGGCGGCAATCTGTTCTGAACGTGTAACGCCGCGTTTACGCCTTGTAAGTCAAATGGCCGCGTGGTTACTCGCGCGGTCGTTGCGCGTGGCGAATGATCAGCCCTGCAAGGCCCAAAGCCACGGCCCGCCAAATTCCAAGCGGCAAACTTTTTTCTCTCAGATCGAAACTTTTTGCGCTGCGCATCCGTGACTGCGAACGGACCCCAGGGTGGGGCCAATTTTATTGGAGGAGTCACCTATGCGTATTTTCGTTTCCATTATTGCCCTTCTCGCTGCGGCAGCGCCCGCGTTCGCAGGCCATGCCAGCGGTGAAGCGCCCGGCGTTGCAGCCAAAGACGGGGCCGACCGCCACGGCGACGGCCGCACCAACGGCGAAGATTATGCCCCCGGCAAATCGGCACAGGAACCCGATTCGATGTCGATCGACCGTAACGGCGACGGCAAAAAGAACGGCAAGGACTACGCGCCGGGCCAGATCCGCAACGGCAACTGAGCGACGTCGTCTAATTGTTCCACAAGCGGCCCCCACGGGGGCCGTTTTCGTCTGTGCGCGTCAGTTGTCGTCAGAGCGCCTTTTCAGAGTGCGCGACACGACGAGATAAAGTAGCGCCACACCGCAAAGAACGGCGGCAACGGTCAAAAGGGTCGAGGCAGTCATAATTCGGGCCTTTCGGGCTGTTATCCGCCCGGTATCACGCAGATTTGTGGCGGGATTGGGGCGGCACGCACGAGGCCGCGAGTCCAAACGCCGCCGACAAGGCACCACGCCCGTCGCTTTGTCAGTCCGCGCGGCATGCAGCCTGGCGCGGCCAACAGATTAGCCCGAAACCGCGAGGCCTCAGAGACCGAGTATCGCCTTCGCCTCGGCCAGCGCATCGACCGACGCCTGGTGGTTACCGGCCGCATGTTCAGCCTCGCCGGTAGTGCGCAATTCCTGCACCGCAGCAAGCTGCTCGTCGGTGAGCGATGCGGTCAACAGCGCCGCGTCGATCTCCGCCATATCAGCCGGACACTGAAACGCGACCGCGGGCGAGGCGAGCGCGATGAAAGCGAGAAGGGCAATGAAACGTGTCATGTTGTTCTCCCTGTAAGGAGTGAGTCGTGTGCGGCGGAGTATAGCATGGGAGGCGGGGGGTGTGGGTGTTCGATTTGCGGTTGGGCTGGCGCGGGTGGACCGTCCCAGGGACGGTTCGGGCGCTGGCCTCCTCATGTGATCGCTAAGGGCAATGCACACAATCTCCGCTGAGTGGGCACGCAATCCACTACGCCAATCGCTTTCGCCCACCCGCCTTGAATCCGGGCAGCTTTAGCTGTCCATTTTCAAGGCATTAATAAACGCCTCCTGCGGGATATCCACCTTCCCGAACTGGCGCATCTTCTTCTTGCCGGCCTTCTGCTTGTCGAGCAGTTTCTTCTTTCTCGTCGCGTCGCCGCCATAACATTTGGCCGTCACGTCCTTGCGCAAGGCCGCCAAAGTCTCGCGGGCGATGACCTTGCCTCCGATGGCGGCCTGGATCGGGATTTTGAACATGTGGCGGGGGATCAGATCTTTGAGCTTTTCGCACATAAGACGGCCCCGGCCCTCGGCGCGGTCGCGGTGGACCATCATCGACAACGCATCAACCGGTTCGTCGTTGACCAGAATCGACATCTTCACCAGATTGTCCTGCCGATACCCCAGCATCTGATAGTCGAACGACGCGTAACCCTTCGTTACCGATTTCAGCCTATCGTAAAAGTCGAACACCACTTCATTCAGAGGGAGGTCATAGACAACCAGCGCCCGCGCCCCGGCATAGGTCAGGTCCATCTGGACGCCGCGCCGGTCCTGGCACAGCTTCAAGACGTCGCCGAGGTATTCGTCGGGTACAAGGATCGTCGCCTTGATGCGCGGCTCTTGGATGTGATCGACATAAGTCAGGTCGGGCATGTCGGCGGGATTGTGCAAATCCTGCTTGCTGCCGTCCTTCATGTAGACGTGATAGATCACGCTGGGCGCGGTGGTGATAAGGTCGATGTCGTACTCGCGCTCGATCCGGTCGCGGATGACTTCAAGGTGCAACAGCCCCAGGAACCCGCAGCGGAATCCGAACCCAAGCGCGGCCGAGGTTTCCATCTCATAGCTGAAAGAGGCGTCGTTCAGCGCCAGTTTCTCGATGGCGTCGCGCAGATCCTCGAACTCGGCGGTGTCGACGGGGAACAGGCCGCAGAACACCACGGGTTGCGACGGCTTGAAGCCCGGCAGCGCCTTGTCGGTGGGGCGCTTGTCGTGGGTGATCGTGTCGCCGACGCGGGTGTCGCGCACCAGCTTGATGCTTGCGGTCAGGAACCCGATCTCGCCCGGCCCCAGCTCTTTGATGTCCACCATCGCGGGTTTGAACACACCCAGCTTGTCGACGCCGTACTTGCCGCCGGACTTCATCATGCGGATGTTGTCGCCCTTCTTCAGAACGCCGTCGATGATGCGCACGATGACGACAACGCCGAGGTAGCTGTCGTAATAGCTGTCGACCAGCATTGCCTTGAGCGGCGCATCGCGGTCGCCCTTGGGCGCGGGCAGACGGTGAACGATGGCTTCAAGAACTTCGGGAATGCCGATACCGGTCTTGGCGCTGATCTGCACGGCGTCCGACGCGTCGATGCCGATCACATCCTCGATCTGCGCGGCAACGCGGGCGACATCGGCGGCGGGCAGGTCGATCTTGTTAAGCACCGGGACGATCTCGTGATCGGCATCGAGCGCGTGATAGACGTTGGCAAGCGTCTGCGCCTCGACCCCCTGACTGGCATCGACAACCAGCAGCGAACCCTCGACTGCCTGCATCGAACGACTGACCTCGTAGGCGAAGTCGACGTGGCCGGGGGTGTCGATCAGGTTGAGGATATAGGTCTTGCCGTCCTTGGCGGGATACTCGATCCGCACGGTCTGCGCCTTGATGGTGATGCCCCGTTCGCGCTCGATATCCATGCTGTCGAGCATCTGCGCCTTCATGTCCCGTTCGGCCACGGTGCCTGTAAGCTGGATCAGCCGGTCGGCAAGCGTCGATTTACCGTGGTCGATATGGGCCACGATGGAGAAATTGCGGATGTGCGCGAGGTCGGTCATGGGTGTGGGATATGGAGCGGTTTCGGGGGGCCGTCAATGGCCTGCGGCGGCGGGTGTCCGCGTATCGAAGCCTGGCTAAGCTGATGAAACAAATGGTGTTTATTGTCGGGAATGCTTGCGCCGGGGTGCGTCGTCTTTTCGCTTAGTGGTCGCGCGCAGCGACATGGCCGGTTCGGACCCTGATTTTCATCAATTTCGCGATGAGCCCAAGCCTGTGGATAAAAGTCCCGCTCTTGACTGTCAGACGCCCGCCGTGATGAGCGCGCACCCCCGCCCGCCAGCGATTGATCGACCTACGGCGGCACGCGTCGCGCAATGCGCATTTCCACCAGCGAACTAATCCAGCGACGAGACCAGAGTCGCGTCAATCTCGTGTATTAGTTTTTGCTTAATTGCGGAATCAAAATCAGTGAAATCACCGACCTGCATTACGAACGATCCGCTTCCCGTAATTACCTGCTGGCGATAATAATATTCCAGCGTTGGCACCGCGTTCGTAATAACCAGCCCGTTCACGACGACACCAAGATCCGCGGCTCTGGCTTTCGCTCTCGCCAGCGTCTGTTTGTTCGGTTTTCGTTTCTGCGAAACAGAGGCCATCCCGTCGCCGGAGATATTCACGATTGCCCTGAACGTGCATCGTTCCGGATCGTCGATCAGATCGAGCGCCGACCATAGGCCAGCCCCGATGTCGGTATCGCCTGTGACCGTCCGTTTCGCCTGAACGATTTCCGAAGAAAATTCAAGCGCATCGCCACTGGACTTGATGCGATGCCACGGAATTGTCTGAAACGCAAAATCGGAATCCGCCCAGAAAACGACTGCGAGATCAACGATTCCTGCTCTGGCCAATGCGTCCTGAACGTCCGGGTCGTAGAACGCGTTGCCATACCCGGCGATCTGCAAGGCGTATTCACTCTCGTCGATACTCGCTGAACCGTCTATCGCCAGCACGAGCGAAAGGTCCGAACAGGTCGCCTCTGCCGAGCCGGATGAAAAAGTGAGTGAAAACAATAAAGTCAGAAAGACCGAGGACAACTTCATTTTGGATCTCATTGATCTTACGTGTTCAAGTGTTCGTTATTAGCAAGTCTTGATATACTTTCGCAACAGACGGAATGCTGCTAATACGCCGCCAATATCCGAACTATTGCAGATCAATCAGGTATTCTTAATATGATCTATTTGCGGCAATCGCCAAATAGCGCTGCCGATTCTGATTAAAAAATTCTATAGAGAGTCGCACTTCACGTAGCGGTAATTATTACACCCGACTCCGCATGAATGCAAACTTATTAGCATGAGTTGAATTTCGATCGGACGTGCAACCGCAGCGCCCGATTTGGCCCGCTCAATCCAGCGTTCTTCGAAACCGCAGAAGCGAGAGCAGCGACAGGATCAGGACGAAGGCGCCAAGGGCGAGGAACGAACCCGCCACGGTTTGAAACTCGGCCCCTTTCAGCATGACCGAGCGTATGAGCCGCAGGAAATGGGTGAGCGGAAGCACTTCGCCAAGGTATTGCGCCCAGCCGGGCATCCCACGGTAGGGAAACATGAAACCCGACAGCAAGAGCGAGGGTAGGAAGAAGAAGAACGTCAGTTGCATGGCCTGCATCTGGGTCCGCGCCACGGTGGAAATGAGGTAGCCCAGGATGACGAGGGCCAGCACGAAAATGAAGACGCCGGCAAGAAGCAGCGACAGGCTGCCGACGAACGGGATGCCGAAGACCAACTTGGCCGCGACAAGGACCACGCCCACCTGAACCGCGCCGACCGCCAGATAAGGCACGACCTTTCCCAGCATGATTTCCAGCGGTGTTGCCGGCATCGAAAGCAGGTTCTCCATCGTCCCGCGCTCGATTTCGCGGGTCAGCGCCATTGCCGTCATCATCACCATCGTCAGTTGCAGAATCACCCCCAGCAGGCCCGGCACGATGTTGTATTGCGTGATCCCTTCGGGGTTGTAGCGCCGGTGGACGATGATCGACGGTGCAGCGGATGCCCTGCTTTCGGCGCCCGATTGAAGCCCGGCTTCGCGGCTGAGCGCGTCGGACGCGACCGTGCCAAGCGTCGAAATCGCGCCCGATGCCACCGAGGGGTCGGTCGCATCCGCTTCGACCAGTAGCGTCGCGTGGTCGTTCCGCTCGATCCTGCGTCCGAAATCCGATGGCACCGTAACCACAAACGCGACATCCCCGCGCGCGATCATCTCCTCGGCCTGGGCGGCCGTCGCGTTGGGCGCGATGAAGCGATAGTAGCCGGTCAGCTCAAGTGCCGAGACCATCGCGCGGGTGAACCGATCCTGTGTCGGTGCCACAAGCGCTGCGGGAAGTTCCTTGGGATCGGTGTTGATTGCAAACCCGAACAGCATCAGTTGCAAAAGCGGAATACCCAGCATCATCGCGAAGGTAAGCCGGTCGCGGCGCATCTGGATGGTTTCCTTGGCCAGCAAGGCACGCAGACGCGTGAGCGAGAAAAGCCGGGTCATTGCATGTTGTCCCGCGCGCCGCCCATGAGCTGGATGAACACGTCCTCCAGGCTGGTTTCGGCCGGGGCCGCGTTCACGTTGGTAAGTTTAGCGATCTCGGCCACAGAGCGTTGCAGCGCCTCAGCGTCGCGCCCGACCACGTGCAACGTCGTGCCGAACGGTGCCACCTGATCGACGCCCGGCGCTTTTCTGAGCGCGATGGCGGCTTCGGCGACGTTATCGCCGGTCAGAACCAGCGTCGTCAGCGCGGCGTTGCGCACGACCTCCTCGACGGTGCCCGTGGCCACAAGCTTGCCGTAGGAAATATATCCGATGCGATGGCAGCGTTCGGCTTCGTCCATGTAATGCGTCGAAACCAACACGGTCAGGCCACTTAGCGCGCGGGCGTGGATTTCGTCCCAGAACTCGCGCCGCGCCTTGGGATCGACGCCCGCAGTCGGCTCGTCGAGGATCAGAAGGTCCGGGCGGTGCATGATGCACGCCGCCAGCGCAAGCCGTTGCTTCCATCCGCCCGACAGCGAACCGGCAAGCTGTTTTCTGCGCGACGAAAGGCCAAGGTCCTCAAGCGAGTCAGCGACCACCCGGCGAACGTCCGTCATCCCGTAAAGTCCGGCGACGAAACGCAGATTTTCTTCGATGGTGAGATCCTCGTAAAACGAGAACCGCTGGGTCATGTAACCGACCTTGCGCTTGATCTGGCGGCGCTCCTTGCGGATGTCGAAGCCCAGTACCTGCCCGCCACCGCCGTCTGGTTCCAGCAGACCGCACATCAGCCGGATCGTCGTCGTCTTGCCCGACCCGTTGGGGCCGAGGAATCCCATGATCTCGCCCACCGCCACATCCATCGACACCGCGTCCACGACCGTCTTGTCGCCGAAGCGTTTGGTGAGGTCGTGAACCGAGATGGCGGGCGCCGTCATTGTTGCGCGCCGCTCAGCGACACATCGACGATCTGGCCCGGTTTCAGCACATGGCCCGTCGTCGGCAGGGCCTCGATCAGGTAGACCAGCTTCTGGCGATTTTCGAGCGAGTAGATCACCGGCGGCGTGAATTCCGGCTCGTCCGCGATATAGGTGATACGCGCCGTCAGATCGTCCTGGCAGCCGTCGCACGACACATAAAGCACGCCGCCGACCGCGATTTCGGCGATGTCGGTTTCCGGCACGTAAAGGCGCAGCTTGACCGCCCCGTCGCCCAGCACCGACAGGATCGGGGCGGTGGGTCCGGCGATCTCGCCGTCGTTGCGGATCACGTCGAACACCGTCACCGGCTCGGACAAACTCAACGTGCGCTGCTCGTGGTTCCAGACCGCCCGCGACAGCGCGGCCTTTGCGGCACCGACCGAGGCTTCGGCCTGCGCGATTGCCTGCGGACGGGCCGGCAGCCGGGCAACGGCAAGTTCGCTTTCGGTCTGCGCCACCCGTGCCGCTGCGATCTGTGCCGTCGTGATTGCATCGTCGCGTTGCGAATCCGTCGCCGCACCTCGTTCCGCAAGATTACTCACCCGGTCCCGTGTGCGATCCGCTTCCAGGGCCTGCGCGCGGGCGGCAACAAGGTTCGCTTCGATCACCCCGATTTCCGCAGGGCGTCTGCCTTCTTGCAGATCCGCCAGATGAGCCTGGGCTTGGGCCAGACCGGCTTCGGCCTCGGCAACCGCGATTTCGGTATCTCGCCGCTCCATCTCGACAAGCAGACCGCCGGTTTCCACCCGATCGCCGCGCGCGACCGCGACGTTCTTGATCTGGGCGACCGCGACTGGCGCGACAAGGATGAATTCCCCCTCGGCGTAGCCCGTCGCGAACGGACCGGGCGGCGCACACGACGCGAACAGCGACGCTGCGAGGGGAAGGGCGCAAAGTATGCTCATGTCCGATGCCTTTCTAAAGCGTCGCGAAGACTTTCGATGATCGTCGCCGAGATCTGCTCCGTCTCGTCCGCGCCAAGGGCATCCCACGACATCCGCCGCAGAACGAAGGTCGCGGCGATGCGGAAATAGACGACCTGCCCGATGAGCGCGAACACCGCCAGCTTGACCTCCTCGTCCTCGGGATCGCGCCCGGTCGCCATCGCCCAAAGCGCACACAGCATACGGTGGCGCGGCTCAACGAATGCCGCGTAAACCGTGTCGGCGGTGTAGCTGTGCCCGGTCAGTTCGCGCAGCATGAACGCCACCATGTCGCGCGCCTCGGGTGTCCCGACGATCAGCTTGACGAAGGCCGCGATCATCCGTTCGATCTGCATGGCCGCGCCTTTAGCGTCCGCAGGCAATTCCGGCGTGCCGGTGGCGTCCAGCACACGGCTGACACGCGCGGCGACCTCGGTTGCACAGGCGGTGCGCAATCCAGCCTTGCCTCCGAAATGATAAGTGATCGAGGCGATGTTCGTTCCCGCGCGCTTGGCCAGTTCGCGGGTTGAAGTGCCCTCGTATCCCTTGGTGCCGAACAGGTGCAGACCCGCCGCAATCAGGTTTTCGCGCGTGCCGTTGATGGTTGGTTCATCCGACATGGCAGAAGTATTGTTCAATCGATTGATTGAATCAAGTCACCTCTGCATTCCTGCGACAAAGCGTCATTGCCAAATCGCCCGCGTTCGAGCGCGTTTTCCCCAATACACCCCCGTCGCCTCATGCTAGTCTGGTGCTCATGCTGAAGAAACACGCACTCCCGATTGCCTCCGTCCACGTCCCCGTCAAACGCGCCAAGACGCTCGATCCCGACAAGGTCGAGGCGCTGGCCAATGACATGCTTGAGAACGGACAGACGACGCCGATCAGGGTGCGTCAGGATGGCGAGCGCTACGTCCTGATCGAGGGCTATCACCGGCTGGAGGCGTTGCGCGCACTTGGCGAGGAAACCGTCGACGGCTACCTCGTCCACGCCCGCCTGCACTAGCCCGCCAGTTCGCGCCGGATGATTTCGGCCCCTGCCCCCAGCGCCATCAACTTGCCCTCGGCGACGTGCACCGGCAACGGCGCCATGCCGCAGTTGGTGCAGGCAATCAGGCGTTCGGCATCGACGAATTCCAGCGCCGCCCGCAGCGTTGCCGCCACTTTCTCGGGCGCTTCGATCTCGGTCGTGGCGACGTTGATCGCGCCGACCAGAACCTCCTTGTCCTTCAGCGCCGACATCACCGAAAGCGGCACCCGCGCATCGGCGCATTCAAGCGAGACCTGATCAATCCGGCTGTCGTTCAGCGCCGGGAAGAACTCCTCGTACTGACGCCACTCGGACCCCAGCGTTTCCTTCCAGTCGAGGTTCTGCTTGATGCCGTAGCCATAGCAGATGTGCACGGCGGTCTTGCATTTCAGGCCGCGGATGGCGCGGTGCAGACAGTCGACACCCCACTCCGGCACCAGATGCATGAAGGCGTTGAAGGCCGGTTCATCGAACTGGATCACATCGACGCCCAGCGCCTCCAGCTCCAGCGCCTCTTCGTTCAACAATTCGGCGAACGCCATCGCCATCTTCGCCCGCTCGCCATAATGCGCATCGGCGATGGTGTCGCAGATCGTCATCGGACCCGGCAGAGTGAATTTCAACTCGTGCGTGGCGTGCGGACGCAGAAATGCGACGCTGTCGCCGTGCACCGATTTCTTGCGGCTGACGGCAGAAGTGACGGTCGGGACGTCGGCGTCATAGCGGTTGTCGCGAATGCCCATCGTCGTCATCCGGTTCCAGTCGATACCGTCGATCTCTTCCAGAAAGCCGTGGACGAAATGCTTGCGGAATTGCTCACCGTCGGCCTGGATGTCGATCCCGGCCTCGTCCTGGATCTTCAGCCACCTCAGCGCCGCATCCTGCTGTCCGGCGATCAGGTCGTCGCCCTCCAGCCGCCATGCCGCCCACAATTTTTCCGGTTCCGCCAGCCAGACAGGCTTGGGCAGGCTTCCCGCGATAGTCGTCCTGATCATCTGGCGCAGTCCTTTTCAACCTGTGCCGCCAGTCTTAGCAGCCGGGTCGAAGAAGGCCAGCGGTCCGTGGCATCTCCGCTATTCGGCGGGTGTCATTCGCCCGGCGATCGCGCGGATCATGTCGGCGTTCCGGCAAAACGCCGGAATACCCTCAACACCATGATCCAGAAGCGATTCGCAGCGTTCGGGGCCAGTGCAACCGGTGCAGGACAGCACACCGGCGCGCAGACTTTCGGGCGAGGTAAGACCGGATTGAAGCGCCAGATCAAGATCGGCACCATTGCGGTCGGCCATGCGCGAGAACAGCCGCTGGTGACGGTCGATACGGGTCAAAAAGCTCATGTCAGGGCTCCTTCCATACCCGGAAGCATGCCTTCAAAGCCGATGGGAAACCTTGACCTCGATCAAACTGGCATCAACCGTTGACAGCGCGCCGCACCGTCGCGATGCGGTCGGCGTTGGGCGGGTGCGTGCCAAGAAAGCGGTCGCCGGGGTCGGCTGAGTCTTGGAAATAAAGCACCCCACGAAGCGGATCGTATCCGGCGCGCTGCGCGATGCGTGCGCCAAGACTGTCGGCCTCAAGCTCGAAACCTTTCGAGTAGCGCCGCGCCCCGACAGTGCCGCCAATGTTCTGCACGGTCTCGACGCCCGACTCGTCCAGACCGGCAAGCGACCCGAGGACCGCGCCGAGGATGGCGCCGGTCGTGGCCGAAGTCTGGGTCTGCGAGATGTGGCCCGCGATGTGGTGCGCGGCCTCGTGGCTGAGCGCAAACGCCAGTTCATCGCGGTTCACCATCTCGCGCATCAGCGCCGGTGTGAACGCGATGATCGGGCGACCCGCCTTGTCATAGGTCTGATAGGCGTTCGCCCCAAGCCCGGCCCGGTCGTCGATCAGGACGTTGAAATCGCAATTCACGTTGCGTGTCTGGGCGCGACACATGCTTTCGGCGACCGGCTCGACCTGCGCTGCGACGGCGCGGAAATCCGAAACCGTCTGTGGCGATCCCCGCCGGTTCACGGTCTCGACCGGTCCGCCTCTCGGATCGGCGGTCGGAAGCGGACGCTGGACGGTTTCGACTTCGCACGCGGCGAGAGCGAGAAAGGCGGCTGCGGCAATGAGGTTTTTCACGGAATATCACGTCCCTGTCGGTGCACTTGGAGCTATACATGGGCAAATGCGGCGCGACGCGCAATGGTTCCCGAGATCACCCTTGCGAGGGTCCGCCGATCCCGGCAGGGTGCGGTCATGTTTACAATTGAACACGATTTCGATGCCACCGTCGTCACGCTTGTGGACGACGCCGCCGCGCACCGTCAGGAAGACATCACAATCACTGCGTTCGAGGATTGCGTGACCATCGAACAGCTCGATTCGCGCACCGATGAAGTGCAGCTTGTCACCCTGTCGCTGGCGCAATTGTCCGACCTGACGGCGGCGCTGAACCTGCCCGAAGGCGTCTATCGGCGCAAACCGGGTCCATAGGGCACCGGATCGGCGTCAGAAAGGACGATATGGCAACGGGATTCTTCTGGGACGAACGGTGTTTCTGGCACTCTGGCGGCAACTACGCCTTCATGTCGCCGGTCGGCGGGCTGGTACAGCCACTGGCGGCGGGCGGATTGCCCGAAAGTCCGGAAACCAAGCGGCGTCTGAAGAACCTGATGGAGGTGACCGGGCTGTTGGCGCAACTCGACGCGCGCGGGGCCGAACCGGCGACCGAACAGGATCTGCGGCGTGTTCACCCGGCGGACTTTCTGGCGACATTCAAGGCGACCTCGGACGCAGGCGGCGGCGAGACCGGGATGCGCGCTCCCTATGGACCCGGCGGCTATGAACTCGCTGCATTGTCGGCTGGATTGGCGAAAGCGGCGCTGGCTGGCGTCCTGAAAAGTGACAACGCCAACGCCTATGCACTTTCGCGCCCGCCCGGACATCATTGCTTGCCCGACTGGCAGAACGGCTTCTGCCTGCTCGCCAATATCGCCATCGCCATCGAATCGGCACGGGCCGAAAAACTCGCCACCCGCATCGCGGTGCTGGACTGGGACGTGCATCACGGCAATGGAACCGAGGCGATCTTTTATGACCGCGCCGACGTGCTGACGATCTCGATCCATCAGGAGCGCAACTACCCGATGGACACCGGCGATTTCGCCGCGCGTGGCAATGGGGACGGCGAGGGCTTCAACCTCAACATCCCCCTGCCCGCAGGGACCGGCCACACCGGCTATCTGGCGGCGATGGAGCGACTCGCCCTGCCCGCCATCCGCGCCTTTCGCCCCGACGCCATTGTCGTCGCCAGCGGTTACGATGCCGGCGCGTTCGATCCGCTCGGACGGATGCTGGCCACCGCCGACACCTTCCGCGACATGACCCGCGCGGTGATGGACCTCGCGCGCGACATCTGCGGCGGACGCATCGCGATGGTCCACGAAGGCGGCTATTCCGAAATGCACGTGCCGTTCCT
Organism: Paracoccaceae bacterium; assembly: GCA_037968835.1. Taxonomy (GTDB): domain Bacteria; phylum Pseudomonadota; class Alphaproteobacteria; order Rhodobacterales; family Rhodobacteraceae; genus JBBKWG01. Next base: position 6,357 of record JBBKWG010000091.1, on the reverse strand, counting down.
CGCCCACGCGGTTCTCGACGAGATGTCAGGCGCGGGCATCGACGCACCCGACCCGTTCGCCGACACGCTGCGGAAACGCCAGCCCGGCCCGGCGTTCGACGCCTATGTCGACGGGCTGATCGGTGAAATGGCGGCGGCGCTCGGCTGACCCACCCCAGACGTCGAAGCCCGGAACTGCGGACAGCGCCGATTACAGGATGCGCGCGGGAACTGGAAACTCGGGCAAAGGTCGCATACCTGTCGCCCAGACCCAAAGGAGCGCCTATGCCCGAGACCAACCCTGCCGCGCTGGAGTTTCTCAAGACCCGCCGCTCGCGTCCCGCAAAGACCCTGCGCGGTCCCGTGCCCGAGCGCGACGCGCTGCGCGAACTGCTGACGATTGCCGCGCGCACCCCCGATCACGGCAAGCTGGAACCGTGGCGCTTTCTGGTGCTGGAAAAGCCCGCGCTCGACCGGCTTGCAAGCACGATCCCGGTGCGCGGAATTGAATTGAACGTAGAGCCCGAGAAGGTCGAGAAGCTGTCCACGCAATTTGCCACCGCTGACCTCGTGGTTGCCGTGGTCGCCTCTCCCAAACCCTCCGACAAGATCCCCGAGATCGAACAGACGCTGTCGGCGGGTGCGGTCTGTCTGTCGCTTCTGAACGCGGCGCTGGCGGCGGGATGGGGCGCGAACTGGCTGACCGGCTGGGCGACGCATGACCGCGACTGGCGCGAGCGCAATCTGGGCCTGATGCCCCACGAAACCATCGCCGGGCTGATCCACATCGGCACCGAGACCAGCGCCCCGCCGGAGCGTCCGCGCCCCGACGTCGATGCCATCACCGAATGGATTGGCGCGTGATCCCGGCCTCATTCCTCGCGGCCCTCCGCCAACTCGACGACCCGACGTTCCGGGGTGTTCTCGTGCGCGGGCTGGGGCTGACCGTGGCGCTTCTGGCGCTTGCCTATCTTCTGGTGTTCTGGACGGTTCAGTGGCTTCTGCCCGATACGTTCACCCTGCCGTGGGTCGGCGAAATATCCTTTGTCGACGACCTGTTATCATGGGGGTCGGTGGTTTTGATGCTGGTCTTGTCGGTGTTCCTGATGGTGCCGGTCGCCTCGGCATTCACCGGTATTTTCCTTGACGACGTGGCCGATGCGGTCGAGGCCAAGCACTACCCGGCGCTGCCCCTGGCGCCGCGCGTTCCGCTGGCCGACACCCTGCGCGAAAGCGTCGGTTTCGTGCTGGTGATCGTCGGCGCGAACCTTCTGGCGCTGGTCGTCTACCTGATCTTCGCGCCGTTCGCGCCGTTCATCTTCTACGCTCTGAATGGCTTCCTGCTGTCGCGTGAATATTTCCGCCTGATCGCGCTGCGCCGGCTTGGGCGCGACGGTGCCAAGGCCGCGTTCCGTCGCAACCTCGGCACGATCTGGGCGGCGGGCGCGCTGATGGCGGTGCCGCTGACGATCCCGGTCGTGAACCTGCTGGTGCCGATCCTTGGCGTCGCGACATTCACCCACCTGTTTCACCGGCTCGAAGGCACGCCGCGCCCCGCTAAGCCTTGATCCACCTCAAGGCGCAGGCGTCAATCGCCAACAGAATGGCGGTGGAGGTGCTGCAATGAAACTGGTGCTGCTGCTCGTCGGTCTCGCATTCCTGGTCGCCCTTGCCGCCATTCTGCTGTGGCGCCAGGGCGATCATCGCGCCGACCGCGCCATGTGGCAGAAACTACTTCAGTCCCAACCAGCGAACCCCGCCACCTTCGATCCCGCGATGCTGGCCGATCTGCCCGATCCGGCGCGGCGCTTTTTCCGCTACGCAATCGCCGAGGGCGCGCCGCTGTTCACCGTAGCCGAACTCACCATGACCGGCACCTTCGATCTTGGCACCAAGTCCGCCCCGAACCCGTTGGCGATGACCGCGAAACAATTGCTGGCCGCGCCGCAAGGTTTCGTCTGGGAAATGTCGGCAGCGCGCGGCGTGATCCGCGTCTCGGGATCCGACAGCGGCGACTGGACCCGGTTCTGGGCGATGGGCATCGCCCCTGTGGCGCGCGCGGGCGGCACCCGGGACGACGCGCGCGCGGCCTTTGGTCGGCTGGTGTCGGAAGCCATTTTCTGGACCCCCGCCGCCGTCCTGCCCCGGCCAGGCGTCCGGTGGCAGGCCATTGACGCCGACACCGCGCGGCTGACGATCACGCACGGCGACCTTGTTCAAAGCGTCGATCTGAGCGTGACTGAAGATGGCCAGCCAACCGAGGTTCGCTTCGACCGGTGGAGCAACGCCAACCCCGACAATACCTTTCGCCTCCAGCCCTTCGGCGGCACTCTGTCTGCGTTCCGCGATTTCGACGGTTTCCGGGTGCCGACCCATGTCGAGGCGGGTAATTTCTTCGGCACAGACGACTATTTCCCGTTTTTCATCGCCGACATCACCAACGTGAGGTTTCCGCAGCCGGCAACGCGTTGATTACCGCGACGCGCCGCCTTCCGAGCCCATCCGGTTGAACAAGTCCAGATCCCTGACCGAGATGTCGCCGAACACGATCACGCCCGCGATCACCGCCCAGACCGGCACCGCGACCAACGTCACGATCCACGCCTTGCGCCGCATCGAAAACGTCGAGGATGGCGCGCCCGCATGGGTGCCTGCCACCGTTTCCCCGGTGTCGCCCTGGGTCTCGACCCGAAACGGCAGCACGACAAACAGGACCATGAACCAGACGACAGCGAACAGCACGATGGCCGAAACGATGGACATCAGACTTCCTCCAGTTCAATCAGCGTGCCGTTGAAATCCTTGGGATGCAGGAACAGGACCGGCTTGCCGTGCGCGCCGATCTTCGGCGATCCGTCCCCCAGTATGCGCGCACCGTTGGTGGTCAGTTTCAACGCCGCCTCGTGGATGTCCTCGACCTCGTAACAGATGTGGTGAATGCCGCCCGCGGGGTTCTTGGCCAGAAATCCGGCGATCGGCGAGGCGTCGCCAAGCGGATAGAGAAGCTCGATCTTGGTGTTCGGCAACTGAATGAAAACGACGGTCACGCCGTGGTCCGGTTCATCCTGTGGCGCTCCGACTTCTGCCCCAAGCGTGTCGCGATAAAGCGCCGAAGCCGCAGTCAGATCCGGCACCGCGATGGCGACATGATTCAGACGTCCGATCATGAGCGTCTCCTTTCGCGCCACGTTATGAGCGCCCCGTCGCCCGCCAGCAAGGGCCACGGCGACGCAGGCTGGCGGTTCGCTTAACCTCCCGTTAGGGTTGTCTGTATCTAGTGATTTGTGTGCAATAGCGTGCATTCCGCGCGCGAAGGGACAACGATGCCCGAAAGCCTTGAAGATTTCCTGATGACCCGGCCACCAACGGCCGAACGCCCGCTTCTGGGTCAGACAGTTCTGGTTGTCGAAGACAGCCGTTTCGCGTGCGAGGCGCTGCGCCTTATCTGCCAGCGCTCCGGCGCACGGATCAGACGCGCCGATTCCCTGCGTGCCGCGCACCGCCACCTGCGGACCTATCGCCCCGGAATCGTTCTGGCGGATCTCGGCCTGCCCGACGGATCGGGCCTTGATCTGATCGCGGAACTGTCGCGCGCCGAACCGCGCGTCGATGTGATGATCGGAATGTCGGGCGACGACAGTCTGGCTGGCGAAGTGATGGCTGCGGGTGCCGACGGGTTCATCTCCAAGCCGATCACGTCGATTGCCGCGTTTCAGTGCGCCATCCTGCCGCTTCTGCCCGAACAGGTGCGCCCGACCGGTCTGCGCGTCATCGGAACCGATGCGGTTGTCCCCGACCGGATGGCGCTGCGCGACGATCTGGCGCTCGCGGCGCGGCTTCTGAGCGAGGGACTGGATGACCCGACGCTCGAATACGTCGCGCGCTTTGTCGGCGGGCTTGGCAAAAGCTCCGACGATGGCGCGCTGGTCGATGCGGCCCGAATTCTTGCGTCCCGGCACGCGACCGGGCACCCGGTGGCGGACGCTGTGATGGAACTCAGGTTGCTGCTCGACGACAGGCTCGACAAAGCCCAGTCCGTCTGAGCGGCAAGGCACTGACAGGGCCGGGTTTCGGACGTTGTAATTCGCCCCGCGTTCTCGTATTGTTCCACTGGTCACGACGGGCGGGACCGATCATCATGTTGGATATGGGCATCGACGCATCGCAAAATCTGGCGGAGTTTCTGGCCGGTGACCGCTTTGGCACCGTGCTGGCCGACCCGCCGTGGCGATTCATCAACCGCACCGGCAAAGTCGCCCCCGAACACAAACGCCTGGCGCGCTATCCGACAATGGATCTCGACGAAATCTGCGCCCTCCCCGTCGCTGACCATCTGCAAGACCGCGCCCATTGCTATCTCTGGGTGCCGAACGCCCTGCTGCCCGACGGGCTGGCGGTTCTGCGCGCCTGGGGCTTCGACTACAAGTCGAACATCGTCTGGCACAAGATCCGCAAGGATGGCGGCTCGGACGGGCGCGGCGTCGGGTTTTATTTCCGCAACGTGACCGAGATCCTGCTGTTCGGCACACGCGGCAAGAACGTGCGGACCGAAGCGCCGGGGCGGCGTCAGGTCAACATGATCCAAAGCCGCAAGCGCGAGCATTCGCGTAAGCCCGACGAACAATATCGTTTGATCGAGGAATGTTCCTGGGGCCCCTATCTGGAACTGTTCGGGCGCGGCGTGCGCGACGGCTGGACCGTCTGGGGCAATCAGGCCGACGCCGATTACAAACCGGATTGGGAAACATACAGCTACAATTCGTCGCTCGCTGCCGAATAGTTTCCGAATTGGGAACGCCCTGGCCGCTTCGGACGTTGAACGCCAAACCCGCAGCCGAAGGAAGCGACCATGCCCGACATCTATACTGTCATCAAAGCCGATCACGAGACGCATCGCAAACTGCTGTCCCGGATCGCCGACACCAGCGGCGCATCAGAAGATCGCAAGTCGGCATGGGATAATTTCTATCACGACGTCAAAAGCCACGCCGCTGCCGAGGAAGAGACATTCTATTCCAAGCTGATCTCGAAAACCTGGGGCCAGGATTCCGCCCGCCATTCGGTTCACGAGCACCAGCAACTTGATGATCTTATGGAAGAATTGAACGACATGGACATGGCGCACGGGTCCTGGATCGAGAAGTTCAAGAAACTGAAGCACGACTACGAACACCACATCGACGAGGAAGAAGACGAGGTGTTCACCCGCGCCCGCAAGGTCATTCCCGAAGACGAAATTGCGGGCTATGGCGACCGGTTCCTGACCCGCAAACGCGAGGAACGCGGCCTGATCGAGAAAAAGCGCGAGGACAGTCTGGAGGACTGAACCGGGAACAATTCGCGCGTCAACGCATTTCTACTCCGGGTGACAGTAGGAGTAACAGATATGTATACGCGTCGAAATTTTCTCTCCCTGGGTGCCGCTGCCGGTGCTTTGGCAACCGCCCCGATCAATTCCGCCTTCGCACAGCAGGCGACCCCGGATTACCGCGCAAGGTATGTCAAACTCGGCACCGGTTTCGAGCCGTTCAACATCCACGTGATCCCGGACGAATTCGCCCTTTACTGGACGCTGCCCGACCGCGAGGCGATCCGCTATTCCGTTGGCGTCGCCCGCGAGGGCCTCTACGAAGCCGGCACATTCACCGTGGGTGCCAAGAAGGAATGGCCAAGCTGGACCCCGACGCCCGAAATGATCGCGCGCGAACCGCACATCTACGCCAAGTTCGCCGACGGCGTTCCGGGTGGGCCGACCAATCCGCTCGGTGCCCGCGCCCTCTATCTGTTCACGCCGTCGGGGTATGACAGCATGCTCCGGATCCACGGCACGCAAGACGACACCACCATTGGTCGTCCGGTGTCGAACGGCTGCGCGCGGCTGACCAATGGCTATGTGATCGACCTCTATAATCGTGTCCCGATCGGCACTCAGGTCTATCTCCATCCCAAACGCGGCAGCAACGCTTGAGAGAGGCGGAATCTCACAAACGGTCGAAGGTGATGCACTCTGCCATCGTCTTCGACTGCGAATTCCTGACCGCCGAAGGCTCGCCCTCGCGCTTCTGGTGCGGGCCGCACGATCCCGACCCGGTCATCGCCCAGATCGGGCTGGTGCGGATCGGGTTGTCCGACGACTTCCCGTTCACCGATACCCTGTCGATCCTCGTCACGCCCCTGGACCGCGACGGTCAGCGGCATCGCCTCGATCCGTTCTTCACCAGACTCACCGGCATTTCCGAAACCCAGATCGACAAGGACGGCGTTCCGCTGGAACAGGCGCTTGCGAAAGCCGATACGTTCGCGGCGCACGCCAGGCTCTGGTCGTGGGGCAAGGACGAATTCAACATGGTGGCGATCAGTTGCTACGTCCAGGGAATT
>JBBKWG010000090.1:0-5502 GCA_037968835.1 Paracoccaceae bacterium | reverse complement strand
CTGTTGGTTCATCGTGCGCTGGGCCGGTCTCGATCAACGCGATCTGACTGAGCCGCAGCGGCTTGCGCTTGCCGACCTTTTCGTCCTCGCTTGGCGGACGCGTGTAGACGATGCGCTTGGGCCGGTGCATCTCCTGATCCTCGCTGCCGTCCGGTTCCCACTCGTCGACGCGGGCGCCGACGGCGGCTTCCAGTTCGGCGATTCGATCCTCCAGCGAAGACGACTTGCTGAGCGTCGACACGGATGCGGATGAAATGCGGTGAGCTTCGGTCAGAACCAACGCGCTGGGGGCCTTGGCGGCAACGGGACGCGGCATGCGCGGCAGCTCGTTGGAAACCAAGCGACGCACCGAGGACAATACGTCCTCTACGTTCCTATCCGATGCGGAATCAGACATAGCCCTGCCTTGTGATTTTTGCCCCTCGGCGCAGCGTAACCGCTGCACGTTGCGCACACAACAGCCAGTCAACTACTGCTTGCCGAGTGCCTTCATGACGCGGTCCAGCCGCTTGCCTTCCGGGCTGACCAGAGTGCCGGGCGCGTCCTTGACAGCGTTGTAATATGCGGCCGGATCGTAGGTCGGAACGCCCAGTCCAAGGTGATCGGCGGTCAGCAGGCCGATCGCGTCGAGCACTTCGTAAACCGCGACATACCGGTCAACTTCCGAAGCGACGCGATTCGTTTGCGCGTCGAGAAGTTCCTGCTCCTGGTCGAGCACTTCCAGCGTCGTGCGGGCGCCGAGTTGAAGCTCCTCGCGCACACCTTCAAGCGCAAGCTGCGCCGCGCGAACCTGCTGATTTGACGAGTCGATGCTGGCCACTGCGACGGCAAGGTTCGCGTAGGCGTTTCCGACTTGCTGTTCGACCAGAAGCCCGGTCGTGTAAAGCTGGGCGCGAACCTGATCGCGCTGTGCCTGCGCCTGCCGGATGCGCGACGCGATCAGGCCACCCTGATAGATCGGTCCCGAAAGCGTCAGGCCAAGGCGCGTCTGATCGTCGCCATGTTCGTCGATGGACAGACTGCCGTTCGCATTGAGGCTTGGATAGACGGTGCGCGATGCCTGCTCGACAACCAGTTCGACCGCCTTGACCTGATGCTGCACCTGATTGATCTGCGGATTATTCTGGCGGGCGATGGATTTCGCGGCTTCCTCTGTCGGCGGAATGCGCGGCGGTGTCGGTGGTGGGGCCAGTGATCCCGGATAGCGCCCGACAACCGCATTGTATTGCTCGCGCGCCCGCTCAAGTCCGCCTTGCTCAGCCGCCAGACCACTTCGAGCCGCAGCCAACCTCGCCTGGGATAACGAAACGTCGGTGCGCGTCACCTCGCCGACCTCGAACCGGTCACGGGTCGCGCGCAGTTGTTCGTTCAGGAGCCGGACGTTGTTTTCGCGCAAGCCGACAAATGCCTCGGCCCGCCGCACCGCCATATAGGCCCGCACGGCGTTCAGAAGAACCGTGTTTTCGATGTCGACAAGAACCGCACGAGTCGCGAGCACGGTTTCCTTGGCTGCATCAATCGAAAGTTTCGAGCGTCCGAAATCGTAAAGCAGCATATCTGCGCTGATCGAAAGCGAAGCGGTCAGATCGTCGCCCAAAGTCGGATTGTTGTATGTGGTGCCAAGCGCATAGCCGAGCACCGGGCGAAGCGCCGAGACCGCCTGGGCCACGTCCTCGTCTGCCGCCCGCAAGACCGCCTGATTCTGGTCGATCAGCCCGCTCGTGCGGTACGTCGTGACAAGGGCGTCGGTGAGTGTTTCACCGGCAGCCGGTATGCCGACGAACAGCGCGACCATGAACGGAACGATTGGTCTCAGCGATTGTTTGAACATATCCGACAAATCCTACGCAATTTTGGTCTTAGAGCACGAACGCCCTGCTCGATTCGAACCCCGGAAGCACCGGAGCATTGGCATTGAACGCAAAACGCCATGTTATCGCGCCATCCAAACGATAGCCGACGCGAACCGCGCCGAGAACACCTTGCGAGAAGATCGCGACGATCCTACCGCCGTCCTTCAGTTGTTCGGAAAGCGCATCTGGAATTTGTTCGACCGCGCCCTCGATCAGAATGACATCGTAGGGTCCGTGCTGTGCCGCACCTTCCGGCAACGGACCTTGCACCACGGCGACGTTGTCGATCGAGGCATCCGACAGCGCCGCCTCGGCATCTTCGGCAAACGACGGATTATCCTCGAGCGCAATCACGGCCTCGGCAAGATGCGCCGCCAGAGCCGATGAATAGCCAAGTCCGGTGCCGACATCGAGGACCAGCTCGTCGGGTTGAATATCGGCAAACTCGAGCATTTTCGCCAGCGTCCGGGGATCAAGCACGACGCGACGGTCACCCAGATCAATATGCTCGCCGACATAAGCCGCTTCGCGTTTTGAATTGGGCACAAAGACCTCGCGGGGGACCGAAAGCATTGCGTCGATGATCGGAAATTTCGTCACGTCAGAGGGACGCACCTGGGTATCCACCATGATCGTGCGTCGTCGCGCGAAGTCGCTCATAAGCTAAACTCTTTCGTTCAGAAGTCCCTGTTTGGTTCAACCACAGAACGAGTGGTCGGGCAAGGGCAAGCGAATGGATGACTCTTGCGCGGTCCGCGACCATCCGCTAAGAGCGGCGTGCTTCGGCGAGTTGGCGGAGTGGTTACGCAGCGGATTGCAAATCCGAGCAACTCTCTAATCTTATTAATAGCTTAACATGTTTAAGTTATCAGGACATAGCGCATACGCAACATGAACATGATAACCGACCAATAGACTTTGAGCCGGGATCTTTTTGACTTCGATCGTTCGGTATCTCAACTGCAATCCAGATTGCGACCATACTTCTTGAAAAACAGTTTGTTATGAGGATCCGTGCTCAAAACTCGCGTTCGCGTTATAATTGTATTTGGCTTCGTTTTGCAAATCAGACCCCCTCTTAAAACGCGCCCAGGTTCTGAAGGCTTTCCTCTCACGGTTTTGCGCCCGGCGAGCATAGCGCTCCAAGCGTCTCAGTTGATCGGCGATCCGCATTGGATCTTTGCGATTACTTTTCAAAAGCAACCGCACCATCTGCTTCGTCTCCCTATCGTGACGTCCGCCCAACAGCCACTGTAAAATGCTCGGGTCATCGAGATCGTCAAGATCAGCTGTCATCGGATTCGGATCGAGGCGAGTCTGAGCATATTTTCGCAAGTCAGCGATATGCTTGTCTTCTGCCGTCTGGACGCGTTCGAGTTGCGCCCGGGCCTCGGCCAGCGCCAGCGTCGCCATGGCCGTCGGACCGGTGCCCAGGGTCTCCGATGTCACCGTGATGTCGCCCACGATAATACGGACCCATCTCAGAACGTCTTCCGGCGGAGGTGGCATCGACAGGCCGTGCGTTGTCGCATTCTGGGACGAAGCCGTCTTCCCGGCCGTGCTCATTGGCCCAGTGCTCTTCTGCGCGTTGGCACGATTTGTGTATTTTTGGCGTTCAGTGGTCATAGGATTCAAGGACTTCCGCGTCCTCCAAGGCATCGACCGCCCTCTGAGATTGCAATTCGCGGTAATCCGACATCAGGATCCGCCGGCGCTCTTCCAATTGGATCACCCTGCGGTGCAGTGCCTCATTTTCATGAAAGGTTTCGAGATAGGCGCCGGCCTTGATGTCGTCTTCGTCGACTTGATGTGCCGCGAGATCGGTGAGCGCTTCTGAGCGCGTATCCGGGCTAGTGAGACGCCGGGCCAATTGAAGACCAGGTGTGTCTTTGGAAAACGGAGCTAAAAATCCGTCATCGATCAGTTGCGCAACCGTCTTTCGGTAGCCCAGGACCGCAACACACCTCTCGAGATCCCGGGTGCGCAGGATCTTCCAAAGGCAGTCGGCGACATCCCGGGCGACGGCCTTTTCATGGACAGTTTGCGGGTCCAGATTTTGCATGACGGCGGCTTCGACGGCTGCGCATTCCTGGGCGTCCTCCCAAGGACAGGGTTTAAGCGGTGGGATGAGATCGAGAATCTCGCCTTCCTTCGATCCCGCCGATGCTGTGTCGCTTTGAGTCATCCTCTCCTCCACTAGATATAGTGGTTGTTAGTCAATTTTCTGGTGGATCATGTGTATGCTAGGCAAATATTTCAGGCTCTGTCAATTGCCGCAACTCGTTAGCCTGATGTTACTTCAGCCAGAAGCCGAGGGCGAGCCATCACTTGAGGGGTTCGATAGGCTCGGAATACTGACCGAAGGTGCTGTCTTCAGCGGGACGCTTCCATAGCGTCCGTCCATGACAAAACGCAGCCTTTCCAGTCATTCAAGACAAGCCCCGAGTATCCGTCATGCACAAGGGCTTTTTGGGGCCCACAGACGGTTTGCCTTGACGAGAGCGTTTGCGGTTTCAAGGAGCTTTCGCATGATGGCGACGATGGCGACCTTTGGGGGTTTTCCGGCGGCGCGAAGGTGGGCGTATTTCGCCTTGAGATCGGGGTTGAACCGCATGGCAGCCAAGGCCGGCATGTAGAGTGCATCGCGTAGGGTTTTGCGTCCGCCACCGATGACAGCTCGTCCTTTCCACGTGCCGGATTCTCGGTTGTAGGGGGCCAGGCCTGCGAGGCTTCCCGCCTGTTTCCGCTCGAGCGTGCCGATCTCCGGAAGGAAGGTAATGATCATTGCTGCTGAGACCGGGGCTAGACCCGGAACGGAGCACAGGATGTCGCTCTTACGTGCTGTGGATTGATCTTCCGCAATCTGTTTTGCGATTTCCGCGTCGAGTTCTGTGATCTGACGTTCAGTCAACGCGAGGCGTGTTTTGATCTGGCGCTTCAACACCGGATTGGTTTGCATGTGGCCGCGGTTTCTCAGGCGTGTTCGTTCCTTGATTAAACCGATGCGCGCGATCTGTAAGTCTTTGAGACCAAGCAGCTTGCTGGAGGTCGGCTGATCCGGTTCCATTTCAAGTGCCGCCCCCATGCGCGCCAGGATCCGGGCATCGACAGCATCAGTCTTGGCACGCGTTCCGCAGGCTTCGGCGAACCGACGCGCCTTGAAGGGATTAACCTTCACCAAGGGAAACTTGCCTGAAAGGGCTTGCTCAAACGCCCGATGATATGGCCCTGTCGGCTCGAACACGATCCGGGCAATCTGCGCCGCTCCCAGCCATTTGATCACTGCCCGAAAACCACGTGGAGAATTCTCAAACCGCTGCGCTGTCTCGTCCTCCAAGCGAAATGCATCGAGATGGGATTTTGAAATATCGATACCGATCGTATGCTCAGTCATCTTCGCCGTGTCCTTTTCTTGTCATGCGTGCCGACCCGCACGCGTATCCGTTCAGGCCCAAGGTGAAGACGGCGGCTGATCATACTCAGGAACGGTCCATCTGACCGAGATCATCGCGATCCAACCGCCGCCACTGCCCGCCATATGTCGCATGGTGGGCAGTGGCTTCCAACTACCCGGAAGCCACATTCTGGATAAGACAAGATCATTCGCCTGGCGGTCATGATGTACGTTCGCTTTCCCCTTTCGCTCCGA
>JBBKWG010000089.1:0-4707 GCA_037968835.1 Paracoccaceae bacterium | reverse complement strand
TCGGCACATCTTATCCTTTTGCCGAATCTGACCGGGTTGGAGGATCAGGGTCAGGTGCTCGACGTTTCAGTCCACGTCGGAACGCTCGGCGCTGTCGTTCTCTATTTCTGGAGCGACGTTAAACTCGCTATTCAGGGACTACCGAGGGTGCTGCGACGGCAGATCGACGATCAGAATTCCCGGCTTGCCTTGGGTCTGATCATCGCGACCGTGCCCGTCGTCATCGTCGGTTTCATCCTCAATCTGACCGGGCTGGACGACGCGCTCAGATCCGTCGCGGTGATAGGGTGGGCGATGCTGATCTTCGGTTTGCTGCTGTGGTGGGTGGATCGCACCGGTCCCGCGGTCAAGACTGCCGAGAAATGGTCGATACGCGATGCCGTCATAATGGGGCTATGGCAAGCTGTGGCGCTGATCCCCGGCACATCAAGGTCGGGTATCACCATAACCGGCGCGCGTCAGTTGGGATATACCCGCCACGATGCCGCACGCCTGTCGATGCTGATGTCTATCCCGACAATCCTTGCGTCGGGGGTCTTGCTCGGGTCCGAAGTCGCGTTCTCGATGGATCAGGCAGCGGCGCGGGACGGAGCCATCGCAGCGGCCATCTCGTTCGTCGCCGCACTTGCCGCCTTGAGCCTGATGATGCGCCTGTTGCGAAGCGTCAGCTTCACCCCCTATGTCGTTTACCGCGTCATCCTGGGCATGATTTTGCTTTTTGTCGCTTACACTTAGCCGCGAAGGTTCTTCGCGCTCCGGGTGATATCCGAATATTGCCCATCCGGTCGGAAGGGCCACAGATAGGAATGCAGGACCGCTTCCAGCGACGTTGGCCTGATCGCGAAGTCCGCAATCGTGCCAACTTGTTCGCCAACGACATTGTCTCGGGTCAATTGCTTCAGCTGATCCAAAGTGACCGGCTGCGGCGCCAATCCGAAGGTGACGAACCTGATCGCGCCCGTCACCCGGGCTACCAGGCGACCGACCCAGAATGGCAAACCGACGATCAGACGCCGTCTGCGGATCACGTCGAGCATCTGGCCCACCAACTCCCGGAAAGTGCTGACATCCGGCCCGCCCAATTCGTAAATTCCTGGTGCCACACCACCATTCGCTGCTTGCACGGCAGCCTGGGCGACATCTTCGACATAGATCGGCTGGAACTTCGTGTCGGCACCGAAAAGCGGGATAACCGGCGATAGGCGCGCCATCGCGGCGAACCGGTTGAAGAACTCGTCTTCGGTTCCAAAGATGATCGCGGGCCGAAGGATCACGGCATTCGGGAAAGCTTCGGATACCGCACGTTCACCCAAGGCTTTCGAGCGCGCGTATTCGCTCTCGCTCTCCGCATCGGCACCAATCGCGGAAATCTGAACCAGACGGGCGACACCCTCCTCGGACGCGATCCGCGCAACGCGCGCTGCGCCTTGATGCTGGACAGCGTCGAAATTGTTCTTACCGTTTTCCGCCAGAATGCCGACGCAGTTCACGACCGCGTCCGACCCCTTCATCACAAGGCGCACGCTGTCGTCGTTGCGAATGTTGCAGAAAACCGGTTCAACCTGACCCACCACTCCGTAGGTTCTGACGAACGTCGCTTCGTTCGGCCGTCTTACCGCAACCCGCACGCGCCACCCTTCGCGCGCCATGCGTTGCGCGACATAGCGACCGACAAAGCCCGAACCGCCATAGATCGTGACCATTTTCGTCATGCGTTGCGCCTTTTCTTACCCGACTTCGGGTGTAGCCGCCGCCCCCGAAACCGACAAGGCGCAAATCGCCGCGCGAATCCCGTTGACACACTAAGGATCGGTGATTAACTCACGCCCTCACGACACCAGCCCAGGTGGCGGAATGGTAGACGCGCTAGCTTCAGGTGCTAGTACTCGCAAGGGTGTGGAGGTTCGAGTCCTCTCCTGGGCACCAGTCCATACCAACAACCCATTGAATTAATAAAGAAAATGGACTCTAAGTCCATTTTAGTCCACCCCACCGTCCACCCGAACACTTCAAAGCTAAGTAGCTTCGGACATTTCTTAGCCGTTGACTTGCCAAATGCGTGCGGGGTCAAATTCCTCAAAAGCTCTGGAAGGGACGGCCATGCAAGAGGGACTACCAGATTACCTGAAACAGGGCGAAATTGCGCGACTGTTTCCAGTGCTTTCCACAACGTCAAAGGAAGGGCGGACAACTTCCATTTTATTGGCTTGTATGTCGAAAGTCTCAGAGTTCGGCTCAGAACTGCTCGCGTCCGTAGGGCAGCGGGTAGGTAAGCGAGCCACCATTACAACGTTCACCGAAATCTGTTTCAGAAACCAGCCTTTGCAAGTTCGCGACCGTCCGGACGGCCTGATTGTTATACAGGTCGGTTCTCGCGAGTGGCGGGCCTTGGTAGAAGCAAAGGTCTCTCCCGCACAGCTTGAGGCAAATCAAATTGAGCGTTATCGATTGCTCGCGAAAGAGAACGCAGTCGATTGCGTAATCACAATTTCCAACCAGTTTTCCACGGACCCATCTAGTCACCCAATTGAAGAAGTCCGGAAGAGTAGATCAAAGGTTCCGGTCTTTCATTGGTCTTGGATGCAAGTCCTAACTCTTGCGGACCTGCTTCTGAGCAGGAGGGCGGTCGAAGATCAGGACCAGCGTGTGCTCCTGAACGAGTTGCGCCGGTTTCTAACTCATGAGAGCGCAGGCGTCAGAGGCTTTGACCGTATGCCGCCTGCCTGGATTGAACTAAACAAGCTGGTTTCTAGTGGTGGCACCATAGGTCCTAAATCTGCCGAGGCGATTACCGTAATCGAGGCGTGGCATCAGGAGATGCGAGACCTTTCGCTAATCTTGAGCCGACTAACGGAAACGGTAGTTACTGAGCGAATTCCACGAAACCATCACGGTGACCCAGCGCAACGAGTGCGCGACGAAATGATTGTACTGCGTGAGCGCTGTCGGCTTTTCAGTAGCCTTGATGTACCGGACGCAGCTGCAACCATCAAAATTGTGGCGGACCTCACACGCAGAAGCATTGATGCGGGGATGACGCTCACGGCCCCGGGTGACAAGAAAACTACGAAGGCGCGAGTCAATTGGCTTCTACGCCAGATCAGGACTGAGAAACCAGATGACATATACGAGCGTCTCTTGTGGCCTGGCTCAAGCGAACCGACCCAATTTCCACTGGCTGAATTACGCGATGAAGTCGCAGTCTGCGAGGCGGGGAAAGAGCACCTGGTCACGCATAGCTTCCACGTTTTTCTCTCTCGCCGCACGGGTCCCCGCTTCACACAGCAATCGAACTTCATTGCGGACCTCGAAGATATCGTGCCGGACTTTTATCGAAGAGTTGGTTCATCGCTCGCGGCCTGGAAGCCGTCTGCGCCCAGAATCAAGGACCCGATTGAGACGGCGCATGATGTGGGAACTGAGGCTATTGGAGAAGAGTCGGAGCACTACGATGCTACAAGTCAAGGAACGTAAGGGACGTCGGGGTGGGATAGACGTTTGAACCTGCACGGCTCACCATCGGAATCAAATCATTTAAGCAAATCGTTTCGGAGAGAAATATGCGAACTTTTGTGTTTTCACTGATCTTGCTCGCTGGGTGTCAAGAAGTAGAAATGCAAGCTACCCCAGAAAGCCCGGAGATGCAGGCTCTGATAGACGCATGTCAGTCGGGCAATCTCAATGCGTGCCAAACCGTCGAGCGGCTTAGGAATGAAAGACGGCAAGCTGCCGCTGCGGTCATAGGTGCGATGGGCGGCCCTCCGAGAATGGAGACAGGGACATATGGTTGGCCAATGATGCGTTAGCTGTTTTAATCCGTGACCATTCACAATCTTGGGCAGCTCGCGCTCAAGCAGTTGCGGCTATTGCGATTTCCTACTCCATAGGTAGGAAGGTTGAGCGGCAGTATCCAAAGTGAAAATGCTCGCACGGTTGGCACACAATGTAGGGAGCAAGCATGGACGACGAGAAATCTAACCCGAAAGCCGAAGTGCATCGGATCAGCAAGAAAACCTTCTTGAGACTTCTCGCCGCCAAGGCGGCAAGCGAAAGGCCGCCTGACAACGTGCTACCATTTAAAAAGCCTAGGCCGTCCGCGAAGATGAAATAACAGAGTCAATTTCGTCCAGAGTGCTCTGCTCATCCTCTGAGACTGCAACGCCACCTATTCCCAAGAACCCGCCTTCCTTGGCTGCCTCTGCGACCGCATGGGCCGTCTGGCGCACGAGCGAGGCAACGTCGTCGAAGTGGCTCGGTGCTTCTTTTGAAACCAGCGCCATTATCTGTGCCAAGCGCGTTAAAGCCGCTCTGCTTATCTCGTCTGGCGTCTTGCCTTTGGTCAGTGATTTGATGGCATTCTTGATCTCACCTCGACCGTCTGGCGACTTCAGTTCTTCCATGATGTCATTGCCAAGCTGATTGTCGGCTCCATCTGCTGCCTGCAACGACTTCGCCATAGCGGCGCTCTCCTGAAATGCACCGATCAAACCACCGGGATCAGCGGCAGTGATTGCAAACCCGGCAACGAAGGGGGCTTGCACGATTTCTTTCCAGTCTTCAGCGGAAACTTGGGTCTTCAGTGACATTGGATGTACTCCCAAAAATTTTGAACTATTCAAGAAAATAGGTCGTTCAGATGCGCAGTCGATAGGAGTGAATGCAAGATTTGCTGTGCGCGCGGAACGCCCAAGCCTCAGGGCGTTACAG
>JBBKWG010000088.1:0-4262 GCA_037968835.1 Paracoccaceae bacterium | reverse complement strand
AGTTCCATCGCTGTCGTCGTCATCGGCGGAACATCGGTCGCGGGCGGTTTTGCCAATGTTCCCGGACTTTGGGGCGCGGCGCTGTTCCTGTTCCTTCTGGTCACGATGCTGAACACATTTGGGGCTGGCGCGGGTATCCGCATGGTTCTCACCGGTCTGATAATCATCGGCGTCATTGTCGCTGCAAGCGGCGGTCGCCGGAAAATCTGAAAGAGGAGAGTACCATGGCGCTTGTCGGAGATTCATTCGAGTATTTCGACCATAGGTTTCGGAGCATGACGGTCCCGACCGCAACGATCGAAGTGCTTTATGACGGCTGTCGCTGGTCGGAAGGGCCGGTCTGGTTCGCCGACGGAGGCTATCTGGTCTGGTCCGACATCCCGAACAATCGAATGTTGCGCTGGACACCGGAACAGGGCGTCGGGGTTTTTCGCGCCAATTCAAACTTTGCCAACGGCAACACGCGCGACCGGCAAGGGCGGCTTGTAAGTTGTGAACACGGTGGTCGTCGGGTCACAAGGACCGAACCCGACGGAAGCATTACCGTGCTCGCAGACAGTTATCGTGGCGGCCATCTTAACTCGCCCAACGACGTTGTCGTGAAGTCCGATGGCTCGATCTGGTTCACCGACCCCGACTACGGGATCATGAGTGACTACGAAGGCCACAAGGGCGAGACCGAGCAGGACGGGTGTTACGTCTACCGGGTCGATCCCGCGAACGGCCACATCTCAGTGGTGGCCGATGATTTCGTGAAGCCGAACGGACTGGCGTTCTCACCCGATGAGACGAAGCTCTATATCGCCGACAGCGGTTTCAGCCACGATGAAAATGGTCCCCACCATATTCGCGTCTTCGATGTCGATGCCTCGAACACCCTGTCTGGCGGCGAGGTTTTCGTCGAAGTCTCGCCCGGTGTCCCGGATGGCTTCAGATTTGACGATCAGGGGAATCTCTGGACAAGCGCGCAGGACGGCGTGCGTGTCTTTGACCCGGAAGCGACTCCGCTCGGGCGCATAAAGCTCCCGCAGATGGTATCCAATCTGACGTTCGGGGGACCGAAACGGAACCGGCTTTTCATGACCTCAACACACACGGTCTGCTCGGTTTTCGTGGGCGTCAGCGGGGCACAGAGGCCCTAGTCGAAACGGGAAAAGCCGGACGCCCGATGCAATGTCCTCACCGGGCGTCCGATACATAACCTACGCGAGTTCAAAGCGATCGGCGTTCATGACCTTGGTCCAGACCACCACGAAATCGCGCACGAACTTCTCGGCGTTGTCATTCTGGGCGTAGACTTCCGAAAGTGCCCGAAGTTGCGAGTTGGAGCCAAAGACCAGATCGACACGCGTGCCGGTCCACTTCAGGTTCCCGCTGGCACGATCGCGACCTTCGAAAACTTCCTGTTGGTCGGGCAATGCT
The DNA here is from genome assembly GCA_037968835.1 of Paracoccaceae bacterium. GTDB lineage: Bacteria > Pseudomonadota > Alphaproteobacteria > Rhodobacterales > Rhodobacteraceae > JBBKWG01. The sequence goes on along the minus strand of JBBKWG010000088.1, from coordinate 2,840 downwards.
TTCCAGGCGGTTCCCATATCCAGCAAGTTGACGAAAAAGTCGTTCGTCAAGGTTCCAACGCGCGAGGTGAAAACACCGTGGGAATCTCCGTTGTAGTTGGAGCCAAGCACGCGAAGCCCGCCGATCAGAACCGTCATCTCGGGCGCTGAAAGTCGAAGAAGCTGCGCCCTGTCGATCAACAAAGTTTCGGTCGGCACGCTGTAGTCAACGCTCAGGTAATTGCGGAAGCCATCAGCTTTCGGCTCAAGCGCCTCGAAGGATTCGGCGTCCGTCATTTCCTGCGACGCGTCGGTTCGACCCGGCGTGAACGGAACTTCCACATGGAGACCCGCATCGGATGCGGCTTTTTCGATTGCCGCACATCCACCAAGCACGATCAAGTCCGCCAGCGAAACCTTCTTGTCACCCGACTGAGCATTGTTGAATTCCGACCTTATGCCTTCGAGAGTCTCCAGCACGCCCGCCAATTTCTCGGGTTCGTTGACTTCCCAATCCTTCTGGGGCGAGAGGCGAATTCGCGCGCCGTTGGCACCACCACGCATATCCGATCCGCGATAGGTGGAGGCGGAGGCCCAAGCCGTCGAAACCAGATCGGATACCGAAAGCCCTGAACCGAGCAACCTGGACTTCAAAGCGGATATGTCCGCTTCGTCGATCAACGCGTGATCGACACCCGGAATCGGATCCTGCCAAAGCAGGTCCTCGGCGGGAATTTCCGGACCCAGATAACGCACCTTCGGTCCCAGGTCGCGATGGGTCAGCTTGAACCACGCACGCGCGAAAGCATCCGCGAATTCGTCCGGGCGTTCATGGAAGCGGCGCGAGATCCTTTCGTAGATCGGATCGACCTTGAGCGCGATATCCGTTGTCGCCATCATCGTCGGCACACGTCTGGCGGGATTATGGGCTGCAGGCGCCAGATCCTTTTCGGCGACATTCTGGGGTGCCCATTGGAAGGCTCCAGCCGGGCTTTTCGTCAGCTCGTATTCATAGCCGAACAGCATGTCGAAAAACCCGTTGTCCCAATGAATGGGATTGGGAGTCCAGGCGCCTTCCAGACCGCTTGTTATCGTGTCATCGCCGTTGCCGATGCCGAATTTGCTCGTCCAGCCCAGACCTTGTTCGGCGATGTCGGCTCCCTCCGGCTCGAACCCGACATGACTAGCTTCGCCCGCACCGTGGCACTTGCCGAAGGTATGACCACCGGCGATCAGGGCAACGGTTTCCTCGTCATTCATCGCCATCCGGGCAAAAGTCTCGCGGATGTCGTGCGCGGAAGCCGCCGGGTCCGGCCGGCCATTCGGTCCCTCGGGATTGACGTAGATCAGGCCCATCTGAACCGCAGCAAGTGGATTTTCAAGAACCCGCTCGCCACTGTAGCGACCATCACCCAACCATTCCTCTTCGGTGCCCCAATAGATATCCTGTTCTGGTTCCCAGATATCCTCGCGCCCGCCGCCATAGCCGAAGGTTCTGAAACCCATGGATTCCAGCGCGACGTTTCCGGTCAGGATCATGAGATCGGCCCAGGAAACCCGGTTGCCGTATTTCTGCTTGATCGGCCAAAGAAGTCGCCGCGCCTTGTCCAGGTTTGCGTTGTCGGGCCAACTGTTCAGCGGCGCGAAACGCTGAGTTCCCGAAGTTGAGCCGCCACGACCGTCGCCGGTGCGATAGGTGCCGGCGCTGTGCCACGCCATGCGGATGAAAAAAGGTCCGTAGTGGCCATAATCGGCGGGCCACCAGTCCTGGGAATCAGTCATGAGCGCGCGAAGATCTGCCTTCAACGCGTCGAAGTCGAGCTTCTTGAAGGCGTCAGCATAGGCGAACGCCGTCCCCATCGGGTTCGACATCGGCGAATTCTGATGCAGGATGGACAGGTTCAACTGGTTCGGCCACCAGTCCCGATTTGATCTGGAACCGAAGGTGGCGTGCATCACCGGGCACTTCCCCGTGCTCTGGGTATCATTTCCGTCCATAATTTTCTCCGATCCTTCCGATTTTTCTCTACGCATTTCCTGTGCCGAAACACTGGCTTTCCTGACCCGATTCATTGCGAAGAGTATGAGCAATATAATTCGATGCGATTGATCCAAGACAAGCGGCTTCGAGCTTCGAGACTGCTGAGAAACGTGCGCGAATTGCAGATTTCAAGCTTAGCCCGAACGCATTGATACCGAGGTCGCCAAATGGATACCAGAGGGCCGTCATGACATTAAGTTGAATCTTCAGACGATTTTGATGGGCCTTCGCACGGGCAACCGGGGGGATGGCATACGGCCAATCGGCGGGCAGAAAAGCATTCATATAGACGCGCGATCTATTGATCTTTATCCCGCACATCGGACCGCTCTAAGCCGACAAAGTCGTCGATCGTGACGGCAAGCGCATCCCAATCTGTGAACTCGTGCTCACCCTGCGAAGGATCGTAGTCCCGTCCGCGCAGAACCACGTGCCGCAAGACTTGGGAGGCGAAGTAATCGTAGCTGCCCGTCCTGACGGCCCCGGCGACCAGCGCCTCGGCTGTCGGCTCGATGCCGGTGCGCATTTTCATTTCAACAAGGTAGTCCATCGCTTCTTCCAAGCCTTCCGGGAAAGCCGCGGATAGACTTATTGACAACAACAGCGTGTCGAGCGCGTTCAACTCCGCGGATTGCGCAGCAAGTAGGACCTCAAAGGGTTTTGGGTGTCTGCGCTCGTGTACCGAGGCCGCGAGGATGACCGTGTCGACTCCTTCCAGCGAAACGTCAGCAAACTTTTCAGCCGCGTCGACGAGGCTGACCTCGTGGCCCAACTTCCTCAAGCGATCAGCGGCAAACTTCCCGATCTTCCGGGTTTGTCCC
>JBBKWG010000087.1:0-26579 GCA_037968835.1 Paracoccaceae bacterium | reverse complement strand
TTGGGTTACAGTCTGATCCTGCTTGTCGTCGGTTCGCTCAGAGAGTTCTTCGGCAAGGGCCAGTTGATGGGGCATGAGATCGTCACAACAGTGGCCGACGGCGGTTGGTTTCAGCCACTTGGACTGATGCTGCTCGCGCCATCGGCGTTTTTCATTTTGGGGCTTCTCGTCTGGACGATCCGTTGCATCTGGACCGATCAGATCGAGGAACCGGAATTCCGTATCCAAAACGCTGGGACATCAGATGATTGATCTCCTGCTGCGTTCGATATTTCAGGAGAACCTTGCGCTCGCGTTCTTTCTTGGAATCTGCACGTTTCTTGCGGTGTCCAAACGCGTCGACACGGCTGCTGGCGTTGGTCTGGCTGTGATTGTTGTGCAGACGATTACCGTGCCCGTGAACAATCTTGTCTTCAACTCCTTGCTGCTGGACGGGGCTTGGGCTTGGGCCGGATTGCCTGAAGTTGATCTGACCTTCCTGAAGCTGGTGGTCTTCATCGGGGTCATTGCCGCGATGGTGCAAATACTCGAAATGACATTGGACCGCTTCACTCCCCGGTTGTTTCAGTCTCTGGGAATCTTCCTGCCACTCATTGCGGTCAACTGCGCGATCCTGGGGGGCAGTTTATTCATGGTGGAACGGAAGTACGATTTCACCGAAGCGCTGGTTTATGGCTTCGGAAGCGGCGTAGGCTGGGCACTCGCAATCGTGACATTCGCGGCAATCCGCGAGCGGCTGAAGTATTCGGATATGCCCAGAGGCGTGCAGGGACTCGCAAGTGCGTTTATCGTTACTGGTCTGATGTCGCTGGCATTTTCTGGTTTTGCGGGGGTCGGGCAATGAACGATGTCTTGCTTGGGATGCTTCTTCTGACCGGGCTGACGATCGGGCTCACGAGTTTGGTCGTCGTTGCGCGAAACGTGCTTTCTCCAAGAAAACCAGCAACCTTATCCGTCAGTGGATTCAAGGAAGTCGCCACTGAAACGGGGGTTCGCCTTCTATCGGCTTTGAACGACAACGGCATCCTCATTCCCTCGGCCTGCGCCGGGGCCGGTACATGCGGCCTTTGCCGCGTCAAAGTTATCGAGGGGGTCGGCCCCGCGCTACCAACGGAAACAGCGCTCCTCACAAAGTCCGAACTTCGCGAGGGCATCCATCTTGCCTGTCAGGTTGTCATCCGGAACGATCTTGGCGTCGAAGTGCCGGCTGAGTTGTTAGGCGCGACGTCATTTGTCTGCACGGTCGAAGAAACGCGTCCTTTGACGCCACTTATCAGGGAAATCGTTCTCCGCCTGCCTGACGACGCACATCCGGAAATCGTCGCCGGATCATATGTCCAACTGACGGCGCCAGCGTTTTCGAAAAGCTACTCCGAATACGCGATTCCCGAAGCCCACGAGCGTGATTGGACGTCGATCAGAAGTTTGTCCGTGGCTTCGGCAGAGCCGGTGAGCCGTGCTTATTCGCTGGCCAATCGTCCTGAAGACACAGACCTGAGCAAGTTGGTTCTGAACATCCGACTTGCGCTTCCACCGCCTTCCGTCGTTGGCGTCCCACCGGGCATAGTATCATCGTGGCTATTTGGTTTGACCCCCGGCGAGAAAGTCGAGGCGTCCGGGCCATTTGGAACATTCAGGGTTCAGGACACCGATGCCGAAATGGTGGTGATTGGGGGTGGCGTTGGTATGGCGCCCCTACGTGCAATTATTCACGAACAACTGATCAAGCGCAGGACCGCCCGAAAGATCAGTTTCTGGTATGGTGCCCGCAGCCTTGCTGAACTCTACTACGCGGAGGAATTCAGCCAACTCGCGTCGACCCATCCGAATTTTACGTGGACGGTTGTCTTGTCCGATCCAGATCCAACGGATGCGTGGTCAGGGGCAATCGGGTTTGTCCATTCGGTCGCTTTCGAGCGTCATCTGCGCGACCACCCGGCACCTGAAAGCTGTGAGTATTACCTTTGTGGACCACCGCTGATGATGCGTGCTGTGCGCGGAATGCTCGATGATCTTGGCGTTGATGATAGCCAGATCTTTGCCGATGATTTTGGAGTGTGAGAATGAATTTGACGAGACGCGACTTTATTCTCTCCGGTTCCGCCATGGCAATTGCCGCCGCTACGCAAGCGGATGCTTCGGTGATCGAACTGGGTGGCCGCGCGTTTGGCAGCTATTGGCGCGCGCTCGTGCCTGCGCAGGCCGATTCCGCAATCGCTAACCGCGTCATTCAGGAAGTGGTCCTAGTCGTGGATGCTTGCATGTCACCTTGGCGCAGCGACAGTGAGGTGTCGAAGTTCAACGCACACCCGAGCACGGATTGGTATTCGATCAGCCAGGAAATCTCCGTGGTTGTCGACCAATGCCGTGCAGTCGCGCGTTTGACCGACGGTGCTTTCGATCCAACAATCGGCCCGGTCGTAGCGCGATACGGCTTCGGACCCATCAAGGGCAAAGCGGGATCCTGGCGGGAGATCGAGGTCGACGGGGATCGTATCCGCAAGAAACGCGCGGAACTGACGCTGGACTTTTGCGGCATCGCCAAGGGCTATGCGCTTGATTTGATAGCGAGAGCACTGGCTGAATCCGGGATAGCCGACGCATTGATCGAACTTGGTGGCGAGGTGCGCGCACTTGGCGAACATCCCGAGGGGCGTGCCTGGCAAATCGGCATTGAAAGGCCCTTTGGTTTCGGCCTCGAATTCCAGAGGATCGTCGCGCCCGGCGACTTGTCACTGGCGACGTCTGGAACGTTGGCGCAGGGCGTTGAAAGCGACGGCCACATGACCACACACATCATAGACCCAGCCACGCGGCGACCGATCGCCAGCAATCTGGTTCAAGTTTCGGTGCTTGCGGACACCGGTATGCGTGCGGACTGTCTGGCCACAGCGTTGTCTGTCATGGGCCACATTGCCGGTGCGAAACTGGCCGAGCGAGAAAACATCGCGGTACTGTTCCTTACACGGAACGCTGACGGTTCACTCGACGAAACGATGACTTCGCTTTTTGCCAGGTACACGATTGCTTAGGAGTAAACGATGGCGACTTTCCTGCTTTCCCTGTTCCTGATCGCGCTGGCGATCGCTGGACTTGCTTTAGGCATCCTTTTCGGACGACCTCCCATCAAGGGTTCTTGCGGCGGTCTGAACTGTGTCAAAAGTGCAGATTGCGGTGCGTGTCGCTCGCGTGAAGTCCGATGACGGATCGGCCGCGCGTTGCTGACTATATGGCGCGAGACCTTGTTACGCTGTCGCCAGAGATGGAAATAAACCGGGCAATGCAAATACTGCTCGACCTTCGCATCTCGGGCGCTCCGGTCGTGGATTCAAACGGAAAGATCGTTGGCGTCTTGTCCAAGAAAGACTGCCTAGCTGCCGCTTTGAACGCCAGTTATTACCGTGAATGGGGCGAGAGCGTTCAGAAATACATGAGCACCGATGTCGTCACGCTTGAAGCCGGGATGGACATTGTTTCCGCCGCAGAGGCATTTGTGAATAGTCCCTTTCGACGATTTCCGGTTATCGAGACCGGCCTGTTGGTGGGCCAGATCAGTCGGGCGGATGTCCTGCGAGCATTAGTTGCAAACTGGCCTTGACCGGAAAATGCATTCTACGACCACCGTGTTTTGTGAATCATCCTGCAATGCCGAGATGCGCATTACTTGACTGCGTTGGATGTCCAGCTAACATGCTAATATGTCACAAACACAAGGTGGCTCATCGCAGAGACAAAGGCCAGGCGGCCACCGATTCCGCCCGTTGAATGAACTTTCCGGTTCTCTTGCACAGCGGACCTATCACTCGCTTCGGGAAGCCATTCTGAACCTGGAATACCGCCCGGGAGAATCAATAAAGAAGGCCGAAATTTGCAGCACACTGGGCGTATCCAGATCCCCTGTCGCCGAAGCCATTTCGCGACTTTCTGCGGAAGGACTCGTCAAGGTCGTTCCTCAAGCCGGAACTTACGTCGCCCGATTCTCGATGAGCGAAATTCGCGAGGGAGCGTTCTTGCGCGAAGCGATCGAACTGGCAGCCGTCGAATTCCTCGCGGCCCGTATCACCGAGGAACAACTGGTGCACATCCGCAGAAACCTGCGTGTTCAGGAGGCGCTGTTTGAAGACGGAGATTTTGCTGGTTTCTATAGTCAGGACGGGCAGATGCACGAAATGATCATGGATTTCACCGGATACAAAAAGTTGGGACAGGTAGCCGAGTCCGCCTGGGTTCATGTCAATCGCGCACGACAGCTTGTTTTGCCCGTTCCGGGACGTGTCGCCGAAACGCTTGCCGAGCATTCCGGAATTGTACACGCCCTTGAAGCGCGAGACCCTGGACGCGCGCGCGGAGAAATGCGTAGCCACTTGGGCAAGCTTATGACATTTCTGATTCCGCTCGAATTGCAGCATCCGGACCTGTTTGATCCGGACTGACTTCATATCCGCCGAATGGGAAGCATATGCCGACTAAACAAACGAACCGACCGCGATATGCGGCGCGACTGAATGCCTTCAAGAACGTCGAAGACAAAACGCATTCCACTGTCGCCGATATGATTGCCTCCGCGGGAAATGTTGGTGGGCTTGATGCTGCCGATCTCAATTATCCCGACCATTTCGAAAATCACAATTCAGCCGAATTGCATTCTCTTTTGACTGACAATGGGATGACATTGAATGGACTGGCGATGCGGTATTACACCGATCCTGGTTTCGCAATCGGTGCATTCACGAACCCCGATCCGCAAGTGCGTCGGAACGCGATCGAGTTGACCAAGCGAGGCATCGACGCTCTGTCGGAAATGGGCGGCGAAATCATGACGTTGTGGATGGGGCAGGACGGTTTCGATTATTCATTTCAGGCGGATTATGCGCGCATGTGGGATGCAACTATCGGAGCATTGATCGAGGTGGCCGATCACAATCCTGACGTGGATATTTCAGTCGAATACAAACCCAATGAACCGCGCGCCTATGCCTTGATGCCCGACATGGCGACGACACTTCTGGCGGTAAAAGAGGCGGGCCGGAAGAATATCGGTGTGACGCTCGATTTCGCCCATGTTCTTTATGCCGACGAAATGCCCGCGCAGGCCGCATATCTTGCAAGCAGGCATTCACGGTTATTGGGCGTTCACCTCAACGATGGTTATGGCAAACGTGACGACGGGCTGATGGTCGGCACGGTTCATCCGATACAGACTGTCGAACTTTTCGTAGAATTGAGCCGCATCGGTTATGACGGCGTGATTTACTTTGATACGTTTCCTGACCACTCGGGCCTCGATCCGATCAAAGAAGCGCGCACCAATCTTTTGTTGGTCGAGAAGTTGCGGACAGTCGCTGAGGTTCTGGCCATAGATAATGACCTGTTGTTGGCGATCTCCCGACAGGACGCAACCGAAAGCCAGCGGATCGTCGCAGCCGTGCTTTACGGCGGATTGTGAGCGTGGCGGTTGATGTCTTTGTCGTCGGCGCTTTGCATTTGGATGTTGTCGTCGATGCGCCACATCTGCCTGCGTCGGATGAAACCGTGGTCGGCTCGTCCGTTGCGTATCGGTTCGGCGGTAAAGGTGGCAACCAAGCCGTCGCCGCCGCACGTTTTGGCGCCAAGGTCGAGATGGCTGGTCGGATCGGTCGCGATGAATTCGGCAATCGCTTGCGGCACTTTCTTGACGCGGCAGGTGTCGTCAGTTCACAGGTAACTGCCAGCCCGGGCTCGACCGGAATGAGCGTCGCGATAGTCGATAGCGCCGGCGAATACGGAGCGGTCATCGTGTCGGGGGTCAATGGCGATATTCGCTATGAAAGCATTGATTTACCATCTGGGTTGCCGGTGCTTCTTCTCCAGAACGAAATCGCCGAGGAGGTCAATTTGGCATTGGTGAGGAATGCCGATCCGAGCACGTGTATCGTCCTGAATGCGGCCCCGGCGCGATCTGTACTGATCGAAATAATGAAGCGGATCGACGTTCTGGTTGTAAACCGCGTCGAAGCCGAAGCGATGGTGAAAAACGATGCAGGCTCTTTCGATCCGTCCAAGGCCGTTGAAAAGCTACTGGAAATGGGACCACGCACTGTCATTGTGACACTTGGATCTGACGGGTGTGTGGTAGGAAGAACAGATGGCAATATTTACAGTTTGCCAGCCCATTCGGTCGAAGTCGTGTCCACGCACGGGGCCGGGGACGCGTTCGTCGGCGCATTTGGTGCCGATCTTGCGCGAGGGGCTGAACTTGGCGAGGCCATTCGGTTTGCCCAAGCCGCCGCAGCCCTAATCGTCTCATGCGATCCGGATCAAAGGGATCGGATTACGGCGGAAACGGTGAGGGAATTTCTCGGTCAACTATAGTTGCAAGCGATAGAATTCGTTGGCCGTACCGCCAAATACTCGATCTCTCTCAGATGAACTCAATCCGGACGTCAACTCGTCGGCGGTGGCGCGCCATCCTGCGTATTCGCTTCGAAGGCGACAGACCGGCCAATCCGAACCCCACATGATCCTAGCGGCTCCAAACACATTGATAACGTGATCGGAATAGGGTCTCAGGTCGTCGACGGTCCAGTTCTCGTTGGCTTCGGTTATCAGTCCCGAGAATTTGCAGCTTGCGCTGGTTTCTTGAGCAATCCGGGCCATTCCATCGGCCCAGATTTGAAACGACTGGTGCGAGTGGGCACTAATGTCGGGTTTCATGCAATGATCGACGACGACCCGCATCTCCGGATAGCGCTTGAGGATCGTCAGGAAGTTTGGGATGTGCCGCGGAAAGCCAAGCGCATCGAAGGTCAGGTTCAAGTCAGAGACTGCCCGGAACCCCCATTGAATATCGTCGCGAAGCATCCAGTTGTCGTCGGCAATATCCTGAATCATCGGCCGCACGCCGACAAACTTTGGATGCTGCGCCAATCTTTCCAAGCTGACCAGATGGTCTGGATTCTCGAAATCGACCCATCCGACGACGGCAGCCACATGCGGGGTCGCGTCGGCTATTCCCAGCATGTATTCGGTCTCGTTTACTGTGGCGGCAGCCTGAACGAGGACCGTATATTCGACACCGCTCTCTGCCAGTGCGGGCGCAAGGTCCTCGGGCCCATAGGATCGAAAGAGCGTCGGGTTGTCGCGGGGCATCCAATCGTAATCGCCGCGAGACGGGTTCCAGAAGTGTTGATGTGCGTCTATCCGGACCATTGTGGAACCTCAGGTAGTAGGCGCATCGGGTCGCAGCAGCTTTGCTTCCTTCAGGTCTTTCCACAACGCCTGCGGAATAGCTGCGCTGGCGGCGGTCAAATTCGAACCCATCTCATCAACTCCTTGCCCCCCCGGTATGACCGAAACGATTGCAGGATGTGCAAGCGGAAACTGAAACGCGGCATCCACCAGGCGCACGCCATGTCGTTCGCAAATAGCTTGAATTCTCGCCACCTTCTCGAGGATTTCCTTTGGCGCAGGATCATAATTGTAGAACGCGCCCGTTCGTGGCCCCGTTGCGAGGATGCCCGAATTGTAGGGGCCGCCGATGACAATCCCGATGCCGCGCTCGACACACAATGGCAGGAAAGATTCCTGCGCTTCTTGTTCGAGAAGCGTGTAGCGGCCGGCAAGCAGGAATAGGTCGAAGTCGCCGCGTTCGGTCAACCACTGGCAGGGCTGCCACTCGTTGACGCCTGCGCCGAAGGCCCTTATGACGCCCTGTTCGCGCAGAGACAGAAGCGCTTTGTAGCCGCCATCCATCAACTCATTGAGCCGAACGTCCAGCGCCGCCTTGGTCTTGTGGTTGAACACGTCCAGATCGTGCGCATAAAGGATATCGACGCGATCCAGACCGAGCCGCTCGAGTGAGAACTCCAGCGATTGCATGACGCCATCGTAGCTGTAGTCATAGACTTCATTGCGAGAGGGGACGTCGAACCATTTGCCAATTCCATCGCGGTTCTCCGCAGTTGTCGCCTTCAGCAATCTACCGATCTTGGACGAAATCACATACTCATCCCTCGGCTTGTCGCGCAGAAAGCTATTCAATCGGGTCTCGGCCAGTCCCAACCCATATAACGGCGCGGTGTCAAAATACCGCACACCGCCTTGCCAGGCGAGAGCCATGACCTTTGCCGCGTCCTCTTCCGAAATTGCCCGGTAAAGATTGCCAAGTGGTGCGGTGCCCAGGCCCAGTTCGGTGAAGGTCAGCCCGCCGTTTCCCAGCCTGTCCCAATGACGCGTCTTCAGTTTCATGATGCTCTCCGACTTTGACTGACATGCTAGTATGAATCGTCTTGGGCACCAATGTTTTCCGCGCTAGGCTCAATGGGCAAGTGAACTTAAAATCAGGTGGCAGATGGATCGGTTTTCGCGCGTTTTCGGTAAACGAAAGCCAATCATCGGGATGGTGCATCTTGGCGCATTGCCGGGATCACCGTTGCACGATGCGGATGCCGGACTTGAGGGATTAGTTGCGGGCGCGCGGGCAGATCTGCGCGCGCTTCAGGCTGCCGGCTTCGACGCGGTGATGTTCGGCAACGAGAATGACAGACCATATGAATTCGAAGTCGACACGGCTTCGACGGCGACCATGGCCTATGTCGTTGGCCAACTGAAGTCAGAGATCGAGGTCCCGTTCGGGGTCAATGTCCTTTGGGATCCGAAAAGTACGATAGCCCTCGCCGCAGCGACGGGTGCCGGTTTCGTGCGCGAGATATTCACGGGAACCTATGCCTCGGACATGGGTTTCTGGGCCCCTGACGCCGGCGCCTCCATGCGGTATCGTGACCGGCTCGGACGCGGCGATCTTGCGATGCTTTTCAACGTTTCCGCCGAGTTTGCCGATAGCCTGGATCGCAGATCGCTGGCTGACCGCGCACGCAGCGCCGTGTTTTCCTCCATTCCCGACGCCGTTCTCGTATCGGGACAGATTACCGGGGAAGCTGCGGCGCTTTCCGATTTGGAAGCAGTGAAGTCCGTCCTTCCGAACACACCGGTAATGGCGAACACAGGCGTAAAGCACGAAACTGTCGCAGACGTTCTGAAGATTGCGGACGGGTGCGTTGTTGGCTCTGCTCTCAAGATCGACGGTGACACCTGGAAGTCGATTGATGCCGATCGTGCCAACGATTTCATGTCGCGGGTCCGGGCGGTTCGGGGAGATTGACGATGAAGGATCGTATTCGCGCCAATCTCAAAGACCTCATGATGATCCCCGGACTGAGTGGACACGAGGACCGGGTCCGCCGACATATCGCGACTGTTTTGAAGAAGGCGAAGATCGAATCCACTTGCGATCGGCTCGGCAACCTTGTGGCAACTTTTCCGGGGAAGCCGGACCTGCCCAGCGTGATGCTGTTTGCGCATATGGACGAGCTGGGATTCTTCGTCAGGAAGATTGAGGACGATGGTCTGATTCGGGTGGAACGGATGGGCGGTGTGCCTGAAAGAGCTCTTGCATCTCAGGCTGTCACGCTGTGCGTGGGCGACGGGCGTGATGTCGTCGGGGTGATCTATAACAAGAGCCACCATGCGACCACGGTCGATGAGAAATACACGGTGCTGAAGGCGGCGGACCTGCGCATTGATACCGGCTACGAAAGCAAAGCCGAGGTCGAAGCCGCTGGGATTCAAATCGGAACGCCAGTCGTCTACCGTCCGCAAGTCATCGGGCTTGCCAAGGACAGAATCGCTGGAACCAGCGTTGACGACCGTGCAGGATGCGCAGTTCTAATAGAGGTTGCGCGCGGGTTGGCCGAACGAAGCGACGGGCCGACCGTTCATGTCGTATTTTCGGTTCAGGAGGAGTTCAATCTTCGCGGGGCCGTGGTTGCGGCGCAGAGCCTCAAACCGGACATTGCCATTCAGATCGACCTCATGCTGGCGACGGACACACCTGAGATGGCCGATCGGGGCGAGATGCGAATTGGTGGCGGTCCCGGGATTAGCCTTTATTCATTCCACGGTCGCGGCACCCTGAACGGAGTCATTCCCCATCCGGCGGCCGTGCGGTTGTTCGAGGAAGCGGCCATGTCAGAGGGCCTTTCGCTGCAGCGCAGCGCACAGGTCGGAGTGCTGACGGACCTTTCGTATGTCCAATTGGTCGGCGAGGGCGTCGCAGCGATAGATGTGGGGTTCCCCATGCGTTATTCGCATTCCAGTTTGGAATGCTGCGATCTTGGCGATCTTGTGGATCTGACGAAATTGCTGATCGCAGCGATTGCCGGGATCGACTCGGGCTTCGATCTGGGGCGTGACGGACCTTCGGAATGAGCTACTTCCTCGGCGTCGATATAGGGACTTTCGAATCCAAGGGTGTTCTTGTCGATGAAGCGGGCAAAATCGTCGCAAGCGCCGTTTCTCCACATGAGATGATTGTTCCGCGTCCCGGTTGGGCCGAACATCGCGCGAACGAGGATTGGTGGGACGATTTCACGTCGATCACCCGCAAGTTGATCGGGGATTCGGGCGTCGATCCCAAGAAAATCGCGTGTGTCGCCACAAGCGCCATCGGACCTTGCATGTTGCCGGTCGATGGCCAGGGTGAACCCTTGATGAACGCAGTGCTTTACGGGGTCGACACGCGCGCGTCTGCCGAGATCGCCGCGTTGGATCATCAAATCGGAAGCGACGTGATATTGGAGCGCTGCGGGAATGCGCTGACGTCGCAATCCGTCGGTCCGAAGATACTCTGGCTCAAGAACAATCATCCCGATGTTTTCGCCAAAACGTCGAAAATCCTCAGTTCCACAAGCTACCTTGTGTTCCGGCTGACGGGCGAATGTGTCATCGACCACTATACCGCAGCCAACTTCAGTCCGCTCTACGATGTCGGGAAGCTGGATTGGACGACGGAGCTTGTTGCCGATTTGGTCGACGAGGGACAGCTTCCACGGCTGCTTTGGTCGACTGACATCGCCGGGACGGTGACCGCCAAGGCTGCAGCTCTAACCGGGTTGGCCGAGGGGACACCCGTTACGGCAGGAACCATAGACGCGGCGGCCGAGGCTGTAAGTGTCGGCGTTCGCCATCCAGGCGACATGATGATGATGTACGGCTCGACCATCTTCATCATACAGGTGACAGATACACCGGTTCGCGACCCGAGGCTTTGGTATGCCCCATGGCTCACGCCCGGAACTCATGCTTCGATGGCGGGCCTTGCGACGTCGGGAACATTGACCCACTGGTTTCGCGATCAGTTCGCCAAAGAGCTTCCCAGGGATTCCGCGTTCGCCGTTCTTGCCAAAGAGGCAGAAGCCGCGCCGCCGGGCGCGAAGGGGCTTCTTGCCTTGCCGTATTTCTCAGGCGAGCGGACGCCGATTCACGATCCAGCGGCAAAGGGCTGCTTCTTCGGGCTGAACCTGACGCATACGCGAGGTGACATTTTCAGAGCGCTTCTGGAAGGGATCGGCAATGGAACGGCGCATGTGATCGAGACGTACCGCGATGTAGGACGCTCTCCGGCGCGCATTCTGGCGGTCGGTGGCGGCACGAACAATGCTCTCTGGCTTCAGGCAACCTCCGACATCTGTGGATTGCCCCAGACCGTATGCGAAAAGACCGTCGGCGCATCCTACGGTGACGCGTTTTTGGCGGCGACTGCCATCGGGAAGGTGCAGCCCGATGACATCGACGCATGGAACCCGGCCAGCCGAACGATCGAACCGAAGCACCACGAAGTATATGCGCATCAGTATCGGCTTTTCCGGAGGCTTTACGAAAGCACCAAGAATATTGCAGCGGAATTGGGCGGTGCTAGGTAAGCGGAACGACGCGATGTCCGACGATCACCCTCATTTGACGGCGCCGGCCGCCATTCCTTTGATGATATAGCGTTCCAGTAGAATTCCGATGACGATTAGCGGCAGGATCGCGGCAAACGAGAGTGCCGCCATCGACCACCAACTGATCCCTTGGCTTCCGGTTTGGCTTGCCACCATCACCGGCAGCGTTTTTGCATTGGTCGATGTCAAAAGCGCCGCGAAAAAATACTCGTTCCATGTGAGAACCAGCGAAAGAATGAAGGCGGCAACCATGCCGGGCAGGGCGATGGGCATCACGATAGTCAGGAACGCGCCCCAAATGGACAGACCGTCAACGAGTGCTGCTTCTTCAAGCTCGGCGGGAATTGACGAGAACTGATCGCGCATGATCCAGATCACGATCGGCAGAACCGTCAGCGTGTAGAGCAGGATCAGGCCGATACGCGTGTCGAGCAGGGCCAACTCTTTGTAGAGAACGAGAAATGGCAGCGCCAGAACCACCGGCGGCAGTATCAATTGGCTGAGGAAAAAGAACGAGATGTCCGAATTTCGCATGAAGCCGAACTTATAATTGAAGCGGCTGAGTCCATAGGCGGCGCAGCTTCCCAAGGCGACGGCCAGAGCCGACGAGCACAAGGCGACGACGGTCGAATTCCAGAAGCGCTTGAGGAATTCTTCGCGCACCGTCGATTCATTGCCGATCGTGTCAGGGGACAGGCCGAGCGACCGCATTCCCAGCCACTTCGGTTCAAAATCGACCCACGGCACCATGTTACCCTGCATGACGTCGGGTGCGGCTTTGAATGTTGTCGTGATCGTCCAATAGATTGGGAAAAGGCAGATGAAGGCCCATAATATGAGGATGGCATAGATGACGATCCGGCTCGCCACCCATTTGGGTCGGAAAGCTCGGTCGGCATCGCTGTCCTGAAAGATTTGTGCGCTCATCTCAGTATCTCGGCCTCATCCAGCGATCCGTGACTTTCATCAGGATCGTCATCGCGACGACGATCAGCAGAAGATAGAACATCGCCAGAAGCGTCCCGTAACCTACGTTCGAGCGGTCGCGGTATTCGCGGAAAATGAAGCTCGTCACTGAATCCGTCGCGCCGCCAGGTCCGCCGGATGTCACGTTGATGATGATGTCGGCGAGCTTCAGCTTGAAGATGATCCGGATCAGGATCGCGGTCATCGACACCGGCAGCATCAGGGGGAAAGTGATCTCCCAGAACCGCCGCCAAACCGAACCGCCGTCGACCTCGGCCGCCTCGTGCAGTTCTTTCGGGATGGCCTGAAGGCCAGCAAGGATCATTATCATCATGAACGGAATGAACGTCCACGCATCCATGATCATGATCGTGGCCCGCGCGATTTCGGGGGAACCAAAGAACGACGGGCTGTCCCAGCCGAGTTCCCGCGCCAGTCGCGCCACCGGACCGAAACGGATCTCCATCATGGATTTTCCGATCATCCAGCTTACCGCGACCGGCGAAAGCATGAGGGGCATCAGAAAGGCGACGCGGAAGAATTTCCTGGCACGGATCTGGGAATTGAGCAGCAGGGCCAGTCCAAACGCTATGGCGTATTCGACGATAATCGCCAGCGTATACCAGACCATGTTCCGCAGCGCGTTCCAGTAGAACGGGTCGGTCCACATCTGGCGAACATTGTCCAAGCCGTTGAACTGTCGTCCGTCTGGCGAAGACAGGTTCCAGCTTGAGAACGCAATTCCAAGCGCGAAGATCAGCGGAAAGATCACCATTGAGACGACGAACAGGACGGCCGGCAAGACGAACAACGTGCGTTTGCCGCGTTCGCCGCGCAGAAGGACTTGCCCCCAACACAGGCAGAAGGCCCAGAAAAGATAGGCGTACAAAACCGGGCGCCAGGTCGCGAAATTAAGAGACCATGTGTCGGTGTGGTCGAGTAATTGAAGGGTGATGACGAGCACCAAAAGAACACCCGACCCCCAGACAACCGCCTTGCCAAACGTTTGGCGACCAGCCGAAATATTGTCGGCGGTCACAACGTGGAGGTAGTCACCTTCGTCGCTGCTCAAGGCGTGTGCGCTCCCGTTGGGTGAATTGAAGACGGCCGACGATCACACCGCCGGCCGTCCGTTTTGCGACTACATGCCAAGCGAGGCTTTGTAGAGCGCGATCTGGCTGTCACGCCCGATCTGGTCTGTGATGCGCTCCCATGCTGCAGCAATCGCGTCCGCAGTTTCCTGCGCCGATCCATACTGACCGGCGTAGCCTTTCGCGAGTTCGTCCTCGGCGACGGAATAGTATTGGAAGATACCTGGAATGCGCGGTTCGAGTGCAGCGTTCGGGTGGTTGTAGCTGTCGGCATTCGAACCCAGATAATCCTCGATATATTCGCGATCGTAACCGGCCTCTTCCCATTCGTCGTACTGGAAGTGAGAATTCCGGTACGGCTGGAACCCGGACGGATAGGCCGACATCCAAAGCGAAAGATCCTTGCCGCCCAGATGCGCTGCCGCAGACCAGGCCGCCTTGCGCTTTTTCTCGTCGCCGGAAACGCGGTTGGTTACGTAAACGCCCCAGCCGAGATAGGCCATGTTGGGCGCTTCGTTGTAGGTGTCTTCCCATTCGCCGGACTGCGAATTGTAAAGGCGATCCGAACCAGGGGTGATGCCGAAGCCGACAACGTCGCCAACGACAGATGTGTCGGATGTACGCGCGCTTGAACCCACGTCACCCCACCACATCAGCATCGAGCCGGTTCCGGCCAGGAACTGTTGAAATGCCGTCGTGCCGGGGTCCGCGTTGATTTGATCTGCGGGGTAAGTATTCGGCGTGGCGATCAGGTCCAGAACATCCTGGATTGCCTGAACCCAACCCGGGTTGTTGACGCGGGGCTTCATGGTGTCTGGGTCAAAAAGCCACGCCGGATCGTCCGGGTGCTTGACATAAGCCGCGGCCCGGTTCTCGAGGAAATAGAAACCGAAGCCGCCCCAACCTTTCAGCGGGTCGAGATAACCGTGTGCCGGCAGTCCGGTCAGGGGATCTACCTTTCCGGCGAGTTCCTTGGAGATAGCATTGACTTCCTGCCAGGTTTTCGGCGCCTCCGCGCGACCGGAAACCGAGCCGTCGCCAAAGTAATCCGTGCGATACGCGAAGGTATGACAATCGCCGTCAATGGTGATGCGATAAGTCTTGCCATCCCACGTGCCGACCGGTGGTTGCAGATAGCGAACGAGGTCATCGGCTTCGATCTGATCCATAACCCAGTCCGGCATTTCGTCGAGCAGGCCCTTGCCTGCGGTGTCACCCTCGAACGGCGCACCCATTTCGATGATATCGAAATCCACGGTGCCGGTCGCGATCGCCTGTTGCAGGCGCGGGTTATAGTCCGCTTGAGCAAGGTCGATCCAGTTGATCTTCGCCCCGGTGTAGGCTTCCCATGGTTTCAGGAACCCACGGAACAGGAAATTGTGGAGGTTCTGGTTATTCAGTCCCATGAACGTCAATTCGACGCCTGCGAACTCCCCCTCGGCGACGCGCTCTTTGGTGGGTCCAAGTGTGAGTTCGCCGACTTTCTGCCAGTCGGCGTCAGTGGGTGAGCCCATGCCCACGCCCGGAATCTTGAGAATTTCAGCCCGCACTCCGTCGTGCGCCGCAGCCCAGGCAGGACTAACCGATGTCCCCGCCGCGATTCCGCCAACTGCCGCCATGGCTCCAACGCTGGCCGCACCTTTCAACAAGCCCCTTCGGCTCATCTTCTGCTGCTGAACGATGTAATTATAGTGTTCGACTTTCACAAATAATCCTCCCTTAAGGTGTGCGGCACGCAGAAATGGTGCTCCAGTAAAGAACAAATCCGTCTGATGATTAGCCGACCGTTGCGGGCTTGGCCTCGTTCTGACCGGTCGGAACACGTTGACAAAAAAACCATCTCAGCGAAGTACCCGCGAGTCAAGATTCTAACATGTTAGTATGCTTAGGTCGTGGACAGGCAAGTCGCGCTGGTCTACTCGTTGAGAAGAAAAGCTAATTCGGAACGGGATGGGATGGCGGAAGTCAGGGTCAGGTCGCTTCGGAAATCGTATGGCGCGGTCGAAGTCATTCACGATCTGGACGTGGATATTGCCGACGGCGAATTTGTGGTTCTTGTCGGCCCGTCAGGGTGTGGCAAGTCCACCTTGCTGAGAATGATCGCCGGTCTTGAAGGCATTTCGTCGGGGACGATTCATATCGGTGAACGGGTCGTCAACAATCTGCCGCCAGCCGAACGCGACATCGCGATGGTGTTTCAGAACTACGCGCTTTACCCGCACAAGACCGTCGAAGCCAACATGGCCTTTTCGCTTCGGATGCGAAGAATGGATAAGGCCGAGATTCAAAGCAGGGTCCAGCGTGCCGCCGACGTGCTGGGCCTCACTCCGTATCTCAACCGATATCCCCGGTCGCTTTCCGGCGGCCAGCGACAACGCGTTGCGATGGGCCGGGCTATCGTGCGCGACCCGCAGGTCTTCCTGTTCGACGAACCCCTGTCAAATCTCGATGCGAAACTGCGTGTCCAGATGCGCACAGAAATTCGCGAGCTGCACCTTCGGCTGAAGACGACCACCGTTTATGTCACCCACGATCAGATCGAAGCTATGACGATGGCCGACAAGATCGTGGTCATGCAGAACGGACACATCGAACAAACCGGATCGCCGCTGGATGTCTACGACCATCCTGAAAATCGGTTCGTTGCCAGCTTTATCGGTTCACCGTCGATGAACATGCTGGACGCGGTAGTGCGGCATCTGGAATCCGGAACGATAGCCGAGATCGGCGATACCCGCCTTTCGCTCATAGGTCACGAAGGGCTGCGCGAAAGGCAGGAAATTGTCGTCGGCATCCGTCCCGAGAACCTTATTCCAGCCGAGGACGGCTTGCCGGGCCAAGTTGCCGTTGTCGAACCGACCGGCTCGGAAACACATATCGTTATTCGTTCCGGCACACGCGAATTGGTCGCGGTGGTCCGAGAGCGGAAGGATTTTCGACCCGGCCAGAACATCCGGCTGATTGCCGAGCCCGGGACAATTCATGTCTTCGATAGAGAGTCCGGGAAACGAATTGGCTGACAACTACTGCGTTTGCTGAATTGGAGAGAAATCATGCTCAAGGGAATTGATCCGCGACTGAACGCCGATGTGCTTTATGTCCTGCGCGCCATGGGCCACGGCGATGCATTGGTTATTGCGGACACAAATTTCCCTTCGGATTCCATTTCGCGTCAAACGGTCTACGGCGATCTTCTGCGAATGGAGAACCTTACCTGCGCCGAGGCCATCGAAGCCCTTCTTTCGGTTATGCCGCTGGATACCTTCGTTGATGATTTCGCCGGGCGTATGGAAGTTGTCGGAGAACCTGACACGGTTCCCGCCGTGCAATCGGAAGTTCAGCAAGTGATTGACCAGGCCGAAGGGCGAAGTCGACCAATGGTCGGGATCGAGCGCTTCGACTTCTATGATCGTGCGCGTGAATCCTACGCCGTCATCCAGACCGGCGAGCGTCGGTTCTACGGCTGTTTCATCTTCCGCAAAGGCGTGATTGCCCCAGACGAATAAGGATACCGCGATGAGCGGAAAGATTGTGATCCTCGGGATTTTCGTGGCCGACACCGCTTATCGCGCGGACCGTCAACCGCGCATGGGCGAAACGATACTCGGCCAGAGTTTTTCGCTTGGACCCGGTGGCAAGGGGTCTAACCAAGCGGTAGCGGCAGCCATGGCGGGCGGCGAAGTGCATTTCATCAGTCGCCTTGGCAGGGACCCGTTTGCCGACATGGCGCGAGAGATATGGTCGAAAGCGGGTGTCATACCGGAGATCACCGAGGATCCCGAAAGCTACACGGGCGCCGCATACATATTTATCGAAGATGCCACCGGCAACAATGCGATCATCGTTGCCCCGGGTGCGGCCGGCAGGATCTCCGTCGACGACATCAATTTGCGGGCCGACCTGATTGGCTCGGCCGATGTCTTCGTAACGCAACTTGAACAGCCGATCGCGGCCGCACATCGCGCGCTCGAAATTGCCCGGGCGGGGGGCGCGCGGACTATACTTAACCCGGCGCCGGCTGCAGACGTTTCAAACGAAATGCTCAAGCTCTGTGATTTCATCACGCCGAACGAGTCCGAAGCAGAGGGCATTACCGGAATAGCGGTCAAATCCGTGGCCGACGCCGAACGTGCTGCGGATGCGTTTCTCGCTGCTGGAGTTGGCGCGGCGATTATCACTCTCGGCGAGAACGGCGCGCTTTACCGTGACGGTAACCAGTCGGTCCATGTGCCGATCTTCAACGCGGGTCCTGTTGTCGAAACCACGGGGGCCGGCGATGCCTTCAACGGCGGATTTGCCGCCGCATTGGCTCGCGGGACAGCGCCGATTGATGCAGTCCGGTTTGGCTGCGCCACGGCCAGCATTTCCGTGACGCGAAAAGGGACCGCGCCGGCAATGCCTGCACTGAATGAAATCGAAGCGTTACTGCAGCGGTAGCGGCTCGTAAGCGATGCTACGAACCTGTTTCACTAAGTAGCGTCGCGTTTCCTCCCGCCGCCGTGGTGTCGATGCAGACCGTGCGCTCGTTGCAATAGGCGGCGGGCTGTATCTGCTCTCGGACAATTGTCACAATCGGTCCTGCGCGTTTTGCAAGCTGCGACCGCATTGTTTGAAGGGTGCTGCCGGAACCGCTGTAGGCGACCAGATTGACGTTCACATCGCCTAGAGCGTCAGCGTTGAAAGTTGCATCAAGCGCCAAAAGTGGCATCGGATCCTTTAACAAACTCTTCAAAGTTTCCGGCGAATTCGGCGCGACTGCGACGACGGCGTTACCAGCCGCGAGAGCCTGAATCGCTTGCGCCAGAAGCGCTTCCGCACCGGGGCCAAGACACAACACCGTGCCTTTCGCTTCCAGCGAGTACTGGTTGGATTCACCGGTCGGGCCGGGCAAGTCTATCGGACCCATTTCCAGCGATGCCGACGCCGCCATTGCCTTGTTTCCGCGTCCACGAAGAGCCGCGCGAAGGACGCCGATGCGGTCACTATTGCGTTGCCATTTCGAGGGGTCGAGGCCGTCCAAAGCAATCGCGATCTCCGCGCCGCCGATTTCGCGCATTGTGTCCAATTCGGTCTCTGTGCCAGTGGAAATGCCAGTCGTCCGAAACTGCCCGAAATACAGGGGACCGCCTGCCTTTGGCCCAGTGCCGGAAAGACCGTGTCCGCCGAATGGCTGCGATCCGACGACCGCGCCAATCTGATCACGGTTGACATAGGCATTTCCGACGTGAACTTCGTCAAGAATGGTCTGAACGCGCCGGTCAATCCGGCTGTGCAAGCCAAATGTCAGCCCATATCCTTTCGAATTGATCGAGTTCAGAACGCCTCCAATCTTCTCGCCATCGAAAGCGGCGACATGCAATACGGGACCGAAAATCTCGCGTTCGACGTCTTCGATGCCACTGACGCGGACAATCGTCGGCGAAACAAATCGCCCGGTCTCGGGAACGTCGAGTTGCTTGACGACCGCGTTTGTCGAGGCTTTCCCGTCGATGTATTCGTAGATGTTCTTGCGGGCGTCATCATCAATCACCGGCCCGACGTCCGTGGATAGCTCCCACGGGTCGCCGACCGAAAGCTCATCCATCGCGCCCTTGACCATCTCCAGCAGTTCTTTTTCGACGTCTTTCTGGACGTAGAGAACGCGCAGGGCCGAGCACCGCTGCCCGGCGCTTTGGAATGACGCGCGCAGAATGTCGCGTGTCGCCTGTTCAAGGAGCGCAGTCGAGTCGACGATCATCGCATTCATGCCACCGGTTTCGGCGATCAGCATCGCCTCCGGGGCGGTCTTGGCGAGTTGCCGGTCGATCAGCTTTGCAACTTCCGTCGATCCGGTGAAACAGACGCCGTTGATCTTGGGGTTCGCCGTGAGCGGACCTCCGACAGCCGCACCATCGCCGGGCAAAAGCTGAATGACACCTTCGGGAACGCCAGCCTCCAGCATCATCTGAACGGCGCGATATGCTATTAGTGGGGTCTGCTCGGCGGGCTTGGCAATAACGGCATTACCAGCCGCCAATGCAGCGGCGATCTGGCCGGTAAAGATTGCCAGCGGGAAGTTCCACGGTGAAATGCACACGATCACTCCGCGCGCGCCGCCAGCATCACCGGCGCGCTCGGCCTCGTCCGCATAAAAGCGCAGGAAATCTACTGCCTCGCGTATTTCTGACACGCCATCGAGCAGCGTCTTCCCTGCTTCCCTCGCCACCAGAGCAAGGATCTCGAATGTATTGCTTTCGTAGATATCTGCGGTCCGGCGCAGAACCGCGGCACGCTTGGCTGCGCCTGAAGCCTCCCACGCAGGCTGTGCGGTCATCGCAACGTCGACGGCAGCTTCTGCGATCGCCGGGGTGGCTTCGGCAATTGTGCCGACCAGATCGTCGGGATTGGCGGGATTGCGGATTTCGATCGCTTTGGCGTTCTTGTCGGCTGCGGGCGAAATCGCCTCGGCAGTCCACGTCCATGGCGCTGCGAATTCCCGCCGCCCTTCGTCAATTTCGGCAAGGTCGTTTGGATCGGTCAGATCCCACCCGGCGCTGTTCTTTCTTGGCTTGAAGATGTTTGCAGGGACAGGAATTGTGGGACTCGGGGTGAAATTCAACTGCGCGGAGGCTTCGATGGGGTCTCGCGCGATTTCTTCCGGCGTGACATCCAGATCGACGATCTGGTTCACAAAGGAAGAGTTCGCCCCGTTTTCCAACAGTCGTCGCACGAGATACGCCAAAAGGTCCGAGTGTGCGCCGACTGGTGCGTAGATGCGGCACCGTGCTCCCGACTGCTTGCGGACAGCTTCATGCAATTGCTCGCCCATGCCGTGAAGGCGCTGGAATTCGAAGCCATCACGGTCGTCACCGGACATCCGCAGAACGGCGGCAACGGAATGCGCGTTGTGCGTGGCGAACTGCGGGTAGACCCGATCTTTCATCGAAAGCAGCTTTCGCGCGCCTGCAATGTAGCTGATGTCGGAGTGGGCTTTGCGCGTGAACACGGGATAGCCCTTGAGGCCCAATACCTGGGCGCGCTTGATCTCCGTGTCCCAATACGCACCTTTGACAAGACGAACCATGATCTTGCGGTCGTGGTGTTCCGCCATGCCGTAAAGATAGTCGAGCGTCGGCATTGCGCGTCTGCCGAACGCTTGAACCACAATACCAAAGCCGTTCCAGCCCGCCAGAGACGAATCCGAAAGTGCTCCCGCAATCACATCCAGAGACAGATCCAACCGATCCGCTTCTTCGGCATCTATGTTGAATCCAATGCCAGCTTCCTTGGCCGCTCTGGCCAATTCAAGCAGGCGTCCGGTCAGAACCGGCAACATGCGATCTTTCTGTGCGACTTCGTAGCGCGAGTGCAGGGCAGAGAGCTTGACTGAGATGCCGGGATTGTCGCGCACGTCGGCCTTGTCGGCTCGCTTTGCAATTGCGGTTATCGCCTTGGCATAAGCGTCGCGATACTTCAGCGCGTCCGTGTCGGTGCGCGCAGCCTCGCCAAGCATGTCGTAGGAATATGTGTAACCCTTGGCGACCATTCCGTCGCCGCGTTTCATCGCTTCTTCAATGGTCCGCCCAAGAACGAATTGTGTGCCCATTTCGGCCATCGCCTGTCGGACGGCACGCCGGATTACCGGCTCACCCAGTCGGCGAACGAGAGCGTGCAGCGTTCCGGCGACGCCCTGTTCATCGTCCTCCAGAACCCGACCGGTCAGCATCAAGCCCCAGGTCGAGGCGTTGACCAGAATGGAACCGGAGTCGCCTACGTGCGAGCCCCAGTCATGCGGCGTGATCTTGTCGCGGATCAACTCGTCGACCGTATAGCTGTCGGGCACGCGAAGCATGGCTTCAGCCAAGCACATCAGAGCGACGCCCTCATTGGTCGAAAGACCATATTCGGCAAGGAAGGACTCCATGATGCCGATCTTTCCCGTTGCCCGCACGTCGCGTACCAATTTCGCCGCATCCGCAGAAATCGCGCGCCGGTCTTCGGTCGAAAGGTTGGCTGCATCAGCCAGCGATTTGACCAGCGGACCTTCGGGCGCGAGTGTCGAAAACCGAATGGCCCGGCGCAGGTCGGAAAGGTTGGTCATTTGAGTCTCCCATGGGTGTCACAAAGTCGATCAGCACGCTGCCGGATGTTGGAAAGGCATCGACGCATGTGCCGATGGAGGCGGTCAAGTAAGATGTTTTCCGGCTTCGACGGCACAGGTCTCATGCAGCCTCATATTTTGCGACCAGTTCCTTGTAGAGCGTCCGAATTCGTTGCGTGACCGGACGTTCGCCGTCTCCGATTGGCTTGCCGTCGATCGCCGCGACGGGAGTTTGCGCCCCGAATGTGCCGGTCAGGAACGCTTCGTCCGCGCCGTACGCCTCATAGAGCGAGTAGTTCTTTTCGCGCACTGTAATGTCGTTGGCTTTGCAAAGGTCGATCACTTTCTGCCGGGTCACGCCATTCATGCAATAGTCTCCGGTAGAGGTCCAAACCTCGCCACGACGGACGATGAAGAAGTTGCAAGCGTTCGTCGTATTTACGAAACCCTGCGGATCCAGCATCAGAGCTTCGTCGGCACCAGCGGTTTCGGCCTGCAGGCAGGCGATGATACAATTCAGCTTCGAGTGGCTGTTGAATTTCGGATCCTGGCTTGTCGGCAGGCCGCGCACCTGAGGGACAGTGGCCAGTCGGATGCCGCGGCTCTGCAAAGCCGCCACCGGCTTGGAATGCTCCATGATGATCACAAGCGTTGGCCCACTTCGGCTTAGCCCCGGATGCTGGAACGGCTTGTCCTTGATTCCTCGCGTCAGCATCAAGCGACAATGGACGTCGGTCGTCATTCCATTGGCTTTCGCAGTCCGGTTCAGGGCGTCGAGTATTCCCGTCCGGTCCATGCCAACATCTAGCGACACCGCTTTGCATGAATTGAAGAACCGATCCATGTGTTCGTCGAAAAAAGCCCATCTCCCGTCGTAAAGCCGCATCCCCTCCCACATGCCGTCGCCCAGCATGAAGCCTGCGTCATAGACCGACACCTTTGCATCCTTGCGCGGAACAATGTCGCCGTTCACATAGATCTTGATGTCCTGGTTGCGCTTGTCCTCGTCGGACTGATGCGTCGACCGGCTTTCCGCTTGATGATCCATCTTGCCCTCGTTGCGATGTTCAATCGAATAGATGGGTTGTCGCGGCCTGACAACTCGCTGATGTGTTTGCGCCGCTGGCTGTCCATTGATCTGCCGCTCGCGTAGCATCGAGGAACGATGCGAAGGTAAACCATTCAGGGGCCGCGAATGAAGGTTGATGGAACACACTACAGGTCGCTTTGGTGGAACCAAGCTCAGTCTGTTGTCGAGATCATAGACCAGCGGTGGCTTCCCCACGAATTTCGTGTTCAGCAATTACATACGCTCGGCGATTTCACCGATGCGATCATCCAGATGCGCGTTCGCGGCGCACCTCTGATCGGTGCGACTGCGGCTTACGGGATGGCACTGGCGATTAAGTTGGACCCGTCGGACGCCCATCTGGACGTTGCGTGGGCCACGCTGAACGAAACCCGTCCAACCGCCATCAACCTGCGATGGGCGCTTGAGCAGTGTCGTACCGCGCTTCGCCCGTTACCACCCGAGGCGCGGGCCAACGCGGCGCTGGCTTTGGCACATGAAATCGCCGACGAAGACGTCGAGATCAATCGCCGTATTGGTGTGCACGGTCTGGAGCTTATTCGCGGTATCGCGGCGCAGAAACCGGACGGCGAACCTGTGCGATTGCTGACGCACTGTAACGCCGGTTGGATTGCCACAGTCGATTGGGGAACGGCAACAAGTCCAATGTATCAGGCACACGATGCCGGAATTCCCATCCACGTCTGGGTCGATGAAACGCGGCCCCGAAACCAGGGCGCGCTGACGTCATGGGAACTTGGAAGCCATGGCGTTCCCCATACGTATATCGTGGATAATGCCGGCGGCCACCTGATGCAGCGCGGGCTTGTCGATATGGTCATCGTCGGGACAGATCGGACGACAAGAACCGGCGATGTCTGCAACAAGATCGGCACCTATCTGAAAGCACTGGCGGCCCGTGACAACGGCATTCCGTTCTATGTCGCCTTGCCATCGCCTACGATAGATTGGGCCGTCTCGGACGGCATCGCGGAAATTCCGATCGAAGAGCGGGACGCGCGCGAAGTCACGCATGTGCAGGGCCGGCAGTCCGACGGGCAAACAGGTGTGGTGCAAGTGACGCCAGACGGATGCCTTGCCGCAAACCCCTCGTTCGACGTGACGCCAAGCAGACTTGTGACCGGCCTCATCACCGAACGCGGCGTCTGCGCAGCGTCAAGTGACGGACTCGCAGCGTTGTTCCCGGATTTGTCGGCTTCATTGGTCGCGTAAGATTTTGGTGACGCAGACACTCGCAACCGCCAAAAAAAAGCCCCGATGCTTCCACCGGGGCTTTCGATTGTTCAGGAAGTCGGCTTACTCGGCCGTTTCTTCTTCCGTGTGCTTGGACTCTTCGCCAGTCTCCTGATCGACGACTTTCATCGACAGGCGAACCTTGCCGCGATCATCAAAGCCTAGAAGCTTGACCCAGACTTCCTGACCTTCCTTCAGAACATCCGAAGGGTGGTTCAGGCGGCGGTTTTCGATCTGGCTGACATGGACGAGGCCGTCGCGCTTACCGAAGAAGTTCACGAACGCGCCGAAGTCGACGATCTTGACGACCTTGCCTTTGTAGACCTTGCCTTCCTCGGGCTCGGCCACGATCGAATAGATCATGTCATAGGCCTTCTGGATGGCATCGCTGTTCGGGCTGGCGATCTTGATAACGCCGTCATCGTTGATATCGACCTTGGCGCCCGAGAGTTCGACGATCTCGCGGATCACTTTGCCGCCGGAACCGATGACTTCACGGATCTTGTCGGTCGGAACAGTCATGGTTTCGATACGCGGCGCGTGGACCGAGAATTCTGAAGTTTCCGACAGAGCCTTATTCATCTCGGACAGGATATGCATCCGACCGGTCTTGGCCTGTGCCAGTGCCTTCTCCATGATCTCGGGAGTGATGCCGGCAACCTTGATATCCATCTGAAGCGACGTGATGCCGTTTTCGGTTCCCGCCACTTTGAAGTCCATATCGCCCAGATGATCCTCGTCGCCGAGAATGTCCGACAGGATCGCGAAAGAACCGTCGTCTTCCAGAACCAAACCCATCGCAACGCCGGCGACTGCCGATTTCAGCGGGACGCCTGCATCCATCATCGAAAGCGAACCGCCACAAACGGAAGCCATTGACGACGAACCGTTCGACTCGGTGATCTCGGAAACGACCCGGATGGTGTAGGGGAAGTCGGTTGCCGCTGGCAGAACCGCCTGAAGCGCGCGCCAGGCGAGTTTACCGTGACCGATTTCGCGGCGTCCGGTGAAACCGAAACGCCCGACTTCGCCGACCGAGTAGGGCGGGAAGTTGTAGTGCAGCATGAAGTTCGAGCGATACGTTCCATGCAGCGCGTCGATCATCTGCTCGTCGTCACCGGTGCCAAGCGTGGTCACGACCAGACCTTGCGTTTCGCCACGGGTGAAAAGCGCCGAACCGTGGGTGCGCGGCAGGATTCCGGTCTCGGCTACGATGGCCCGGATTTGATCCGTCGAGCGACCGTCGATACGGCGGCCATGCTTCACGACATCGCCGCGAAGAACGCCGGACTCCAGCTTCTTCAACGCGGATCCAAGATTTTCGTCCTGAAGTTGCTCTTCGCTCAGGGTTGCCTTGATCGCATCGCGGACGGCACTGACCGCCGACACGCGTTCTTGCTTGTCGGTGATCGCATAAGCGGCCCGCATCTTTTCTTCGCCCGCGAATTTTACGGCATTGGACAACGCCGAGTAGTCTGCTGGCTGGAAATCGAACGGCTCTCTGGCGGCATCTTCGGCAAGTCCAATGATCAGGTCGATAACAGGCTGAATCTGCTCGTGCGCGAAATTGACAGCACCGAGCATTTCAGCTTCCGACAGCTCATAGGCTTCCGATTCCACCATCATCACGGCGTCTTTGGTTCCGGCGACGACAAGGTCGAGCCGCTGATCGGGCTTGTTGCGCAGATCGTGCATGTCGTCGACGGTTGGGTTGAGGACATAGTCACCGTCCTCGAATCCCACGCGGCAACCCGCGATCGGGCCCATGAAAGGTGCGCCCGAGATCGTGAGTGCTGCCGAAGCTGCGATCATCGCAACAACGTCGGGATCATTGACCAGATCGTGCGACAGCACTGTGCAGATCACCAGGACTTCGTTCTTGAAGCCGGGGACGAAAAGCGGGCGGATCGGACGGTCAATAAGACGCGAGGTCAGCGTCTCTTTCTCGGTCGGGCGCGCCTCGCGCTTGAAGAAGCCACCCGGGATCTTGCCGGCGGCATAATACTTCTCGTTGTAGTGGACCGTCAGCGGAAAGAAGTCCTGCCCGGGCTTTTGTTCCTTCGCGAATGTCACGTTGGCCATGACGCTGGTTTCGCCGTAAGTAGCGATGACCGAGCCGTCAGCCTGACGCGCAACTTTTCCGGTTTCCAGTGTCAGCGTTTCTTCGCCCCACTGGATTGATTTCTTCACTTCATTAAACATCTGTTTTCCTATCTCGGCGACCGGGGCGTTCCCCTTCGCCGTAATGCATGCGGGCCCCATTGCCCGCGACCCCTCCTGCTTATCCTGAAGTACTTTCCGGCGGGGTCTTGCCGGTACTCCTTACGGATTTGGCTGCGTTATACGTTTTCGCGTCCAAT
>JBBKWG010000086.1:0-4634 GCA_037968835.1 Paracoccaceae bacterium | reverse complement strand
TCGACCCCTGGTGCCCGGCATGGACGATCAGAACAAGAACCTAATCCTCGCGATGGTGCTCAGCACCATGGTTCTGCTTGTCTGGTTCATCCTTTTCCCGCCGCCCGAACCAATTCCCGTTGATCAGACGACCGCCACTACCAGCGAAGGTGGTGCGGTGGTGCCCGGTGGCGTTCCGGGCGTTGAAACACCGGCAGGAACCGCGCCGGCGACGGCCCCCGATACCAGCGCCGCTGCCGCCTCGGTCGGGCGCATCGACGTTTCGACGCCCAGTCTTTCCGGCTCGATATCGCTGGCAGGTGGGCGAATTGATACACTCTCGCTCAAAGACTATGACGTCACGCAGAAACGAGGTGCCGATAAGGTCACGATCCTTTCGCCCATCGGCTCTGCCCAGCCCTATTACACCCTGTTCGGATGGGCCCCCGGCGGCAACCTGGCGGCCGAAGATGTGCCCGGTCCAGACACGATCTGGAGTGTCGAATCCGGCGGCACTCAGACCCCCGAGACCCCAGTGACGCTGGGCTGGGAAAGCCCCACCGGCCTGATCTTCCGCCGCATGATTTCGGTCGACGACAAATTCATGTTCACAGTCGAACAGTCGGTCGAGAACAAAACGGGCGGGCCGATCCGGCTGGCACCTTACGGTGTCGTTGCGCGTCACGGCGAACCCCAGGACCTGATGGGTTTCTTCATCATCCATGAGGGCGCGATCCGCCGCACAGACGGCAAGCTTGAGGAAATCGACTATTCCGACATGCCCGATCTGCGCAATGACGATGTCTGGGGCGCCAGCGCCGATGTGGTCGAAGCGGTCGAGGACGGGTGGATCGGATTTACCGACCACTATTGGATGACGACGCTGATCCCGGCGCAGGGAACTCCGTTCACCTCGGTCGTCCAGTACGTGCCGGGGGCCGACGTCTATCGCACAACCGCGAGAATGCCCGCCGTCGATGTCGCCGCCGGAGCGATCGCCACCAGTACGACGCAGGTGTTCGCCGGTGCCAAAGAATGGGAAACGATCCGTGACTATGAGGCGGGCCGCAATATCGAAGGCTTCACACCCTCACTGTCGTATTTCTTCGGGTTCACAGATTCCAACGGTATCAAGGGCTTCATCGACGCAATCGACTGGGGCTGGTTCTATTTCCTGACAAAACCGATCTTTTTCGCGCTGCACGAGCTGAACAGCCTGATCGGCAACATGGGCATTTCGATCATCGCGCTGACGTTGCTGATCAAGGCGCTGTTGTTCCCGCTGGCGCGCAAGTCCTACATCTCGATGGCGAAGATGAAAGAGCTTCAGCCCGAGATGGAGAAGATCAAAGAACGCTCGGGCGACGACCGGCAGAAACTCCAGACCGAAATGATGGGGCTCTACAAGAAGGAAAAGGTCAATCCGGCCTCGGGCTGTTTGCCGATCCTGCTACAGATCCCGATCTTCTTTTCGCTCTACAAGGTGATCTTTGTCACGATCGAGTTGCGTCACGCCCCGTTTTTCGGTCCCTTCCAGGACCTGAGTTCGCCCGATCCGACGTCGCTGTTCAATCTGTACGGACTGCTCCCCTACGCCGCGCCGGAGCCGGGCACGATCATGGCGCTGATCTTCATCGGTATCCTGCCGCTGCTTCTGGGTATCTCGATGTGGATTCAGCAGAAGCTGAACCCTGCCCCGACCGACCCGACGCAGGCGATGATTTTCGCGTGGATGCCGTGGGTGTTCATGTTCATGCTCGGCAGCTTCGCCAGCGGCTTGGTGATCTACTGGATCGCGAACAACACGATCACGTTCACGCAGCAATACATCATCATGCGCAGCCACGGCTATAAGCCTGACATCTGGGGCAACATCCGCTCCAGTGTGAAGAAACCTGCCAGCGCCAATTCCGACGGACCGCCGTCAAAGCCCAAGAAGTGACGGGGCGGGTCGCCCATATCTGGCGCCACCCGATCAAGTCGCACGGGCACGAGGCGTTGGATAGTGTGAGCGTCACCGCAGGTCGCACGCTGCCCTGGGACCGGACCTGGGCCATCCGGCACGAAGCCGCCAAAGCCGATGGAACGGAGTGGGCGCCCTGCGTCAACTTCTCGCGCGGGGCCAAGGCGCCGGCGCTGATGGCGATCACCGCGACCCTGCACGAGGCAACTGCCGAAATCACGCTTCGCCATCCCGAACGCCCCGATTTGACTTTCGCGCCCGACGACGTGGACCAAACCTCCGCATTTCTAGACTGGGTGCGCCCCTTGATGCCCGCCGACCGCGCTGCATCGGCCGGGATTGTGCGCGTCGAGGGGCGCGGCATGACCGACACCGCCTATCCGTCCATCAGCCTTGCCGGCCTTACCAGCCTGCGGGCGTTGTCCGACAAGATGGGACAGAAACTCGACCCGCGCCGTTTCCGAGCGAATTTCTGGATCGAGGGCTTTGGCCCCTTCGAAGAATTCGAATGGATCGGCAAGAATATCCGCATCGGCACGGCGACCTTTCGCGTCGAAGAACGCATCCAGCGATGCCTTGCCACCAGTGCCAATCCCGACACCGGGCAGCGCGACGCCGACACGCTTGGGGCGCTCGAAAACGGTTGGGATCACCGCGATTTCGGCATCTACCTGAGCGCCACCGGCGCGGGCGACGTTGCTGTTGGCGACACGTTGGAAGGACCGCTCTGATGCTGCAATTCCCGCTGGCCGAAATGGACGACGAAGCTCTGGAAGCGGGGCGGAAGCTGTTTGCGCAGGAAACCGCGTTCGTCAAAGGCGTTGTCGCAATGGACGGATTGCCCCCGGCGGATCGGCTTGAGGTTTGCTTTGCCGGACGCTCGAACGTCGGAAAATCGACGGTGATCAACGCGGTCACCGGGCGCAAGGCGTTGGCGCGCGCCTCCAATACGCCGGGCCGCACGCAGGAAATCAACTTCTTCACCGCCGCTGACTCGCACTATCTGGTCGATCTGCCGGGTTACGGCTTCGCCAATGCGCCCCTTCCCGTCGTGCAGAAATGGCAGCGGCTTCTCAAGGCGTATCTCGCCGGCCGCCAGACCTTGCGCCGCGCTTTCGTGCTGATCGATGCGCGCCACGGCATCAAGGCTGTCGACGACGAAATCCTCGCGTTGCTCGACACCTCGGCAGTCACCTTTCAGGCGGTCCTGACCAAGGCCGACAAGGTTAAGGGCGCCGAGCGCGACAATGTGCTGGCCCAGGTGCGCGGCGCGTTGGCCAAACATCCGGCGGCCTATCCCGAAATCGTCCTGACCAGCTCGGAAAAAGGCGACGGGATCGACACGTTGCGCGCGATCATCGCGACGCTGGCTTGAGCCACCCCGCCCGAGCGTCTAACCATACCCACATTGCAAGAGGGCAGACGCCATGAGGACGCAGGATTTCATGAAACGCGATTGGATCGCCACCGCTCGGACCTTGAACTACGCGCTGCCGATGTTGCAGCGATACGACGACGCGACTGTCGTCGTCAAATTCGGCGGTAATGCCATGGGCGACGACGAGGCGATGGCGAGCTTTGCGCGCGACATTGTGCTGATGCGTCTGGTCGGCGTTAATCCCATCGTCGTTCACGGTGGCGGGCCGATGATCAACGAGATGCTCGCGCGTCTGAACATCAAGTCCGACTTCGTCAAAGGCAAGCGCGTGACGGATCAGCCCACCGTCGAGGTGGTCGAGATGATCCTGTCGGGTCTGGTCAACAAGCGGATCGTGCAGGCGATCAACGCCGAAGGTGGGCGCGCCGTCGGGATTTCGGGCAAGGATGCCAACCTGATGATCTGCGAACAGACGCACCCCGATCTGGGATTCGTCGGTACTCCGGTCGAAGTCAATCCAGCGATCCTGCGAACCTTGACCGAGGCCGAGATCATCCCGGTCATTGCGCCGCTGGGCGCGGGTCGAAACGGCGAAACATTCAATGTGAACGGTGACACCGCGGCGGGCGCGATTGCCGCCAGCCTGAAAGCCGACCGCCTGCTTCTGCTGACCGACGTCGAAGGTGTCAAGAACAGCGACGGCGAGGTGCTGACGGAACTGACGCCGGAGCAAATCCGCGAGATGACAGAAAGCGGTGTGATTGCTGGCGGGATGATCCCGAAGACCGAGACCGCGCTGGATGCCATTGCCGGTGGCGTGCGGGCCGTGGTCATTCTTGATGGGCGCGCCCCGAACGCCTGCCTTCTGGAATTATATACCGAGCATGGCGCGGGCAGCCTGATCCGCCCGGCACGATGACACTCGCGGCGCTCGGGATCCGGGCGGCGCGCGATCAACTGGATGTGTTCGGAT
Organism: Paracoccaceae bacterium; assembly: GCA_037968835.1. Taxonomy (GTDB): domain Bacteria; phylum Pseudomonadota; class Alphaproteobacteria; order Rhodobacterales; family Rhodobacteraceae; genus JBBKWG01. The sequence continues at coordinate 341 of JBBKWG010000086.1, read as the reverse complement.
CGCTTCACGCTGAGCCTGCGGATGGTCTGGGACGGGGAACGCTGGTCTTGCTTGGGCCGAAGGAACCGGGTTTCTGGGATCACTTCACGGTATCTCCCGAATACAATGACGGCGCACCCGATCCGCTCGACCGTTGGTCGTTGCGGGTCATCGGCGCGATTGCGCGCGAGATGGGGGGTGAGGCGCTTTTCCCGTTCGGCAATCCCGCGCGTCCGTTCCTTAGCTGGGCCCTGCGGTCGGGTCGCGCCTGGTCGTCGCCGGTGCTGCTTCTGGTTCACAATACCGCCGGGCTGATGGTGTCCTATCGCGGCGCCGTATTGCTGCCTGATCGACTGGAGTTG
>JBBKWG010000085.1:0-5997 GCA_037968835.1 Paracoccaceae bacterium | reverse complement strand
GTGAACGGGAAGTGCGAGGCGCGGAAGCGGGTTTTGACGGCGGTGCCGAAGAAGGCGGAGAAGAATTCCTCCAGCACCCATTTCAGGTTCGCCATCGAGATATTGCGATCAATCGCCAGCCCCTCGACCTGGTGGAACATCGGGGTGTGGGTCTGGTCGTAATCGGCGCGATAGACGCGGCCCGGACAGATGATGCGGAGCGGCGCGCCGTGTTCCAGCATCGAGCGGATCTGGACCGGGCTGGTGTGGGTCCTGAGCACATGCGGCGGGCGGTCGTCGCCGGTTGCGCGGTGCATGTAGAAGGTGTCCATCTCGCCGCGCGCGGGGTGATGGTCGGGGATGTTCAGCGCATCGAAATTATACCAGTCGGTTTCGATCTGCGGCCCTTCGGCGACCGCGAAGCCCATGTCGGCAAGGATCGCCGTCACTTCCTCGGTGACCTGGCTGACGGGATGCACGGTGCCCTGGCGACGGGGGCGGCCCGGCAGCGTCACATCGAGCCATTCAGCCTGGAGCCGTTCGTTCAGCGCGCTGTCGCCCAGCGCCGACTTCTTGGCGGCGAGGGCCGAGGTGATCTCGTCCTTCAGGGCGTTGAGGGCGGGACCGGCGACCTGACGTTCCTCGGGCGACATGCGGCCAAGTTCGCGCATTTTCAGCGAGACCTCGCCCTTCTTGCCGACGGCGGCGACGCGCAGATCTTCAAGCGCGGTTTCGTCGCCGGCGCTGGCGATGGCGTCGAGATATTTCTGCCTCAGATCGTCCATCCGGACCCCCTTGGAATTGTCCCTGCCCTGCTAGCCAGCAAGGCCCCGAAAGACAAGAAGCCGCGAGACCTTGGCAGGTCCGCGGCTTCCTAAACTTGACCCTTGCGGGAGTGCTTACGCGAGCGCGGCCTTCGCCTTGTCGACGATGACCCCGAATGCCTCGGGCTCGTGCACGGCGAGATCGGCCAGAACCTTGCGGTCGACTTCGATCCCGGCCAGCGACAGGCCGTTGATGAAGCGCGAATACGTCAGCGATTCGTCGACGCTGCGCACGGCTGCGTTGATCCGCTGAATCCACAGCGCGCGGAAGTTGCGCTTGCGGTTCTTGCGGTCGCGGGTGGCGTATTGGTTGGCCTTGTCGACCGCCTGCGTGGCGGTGCGGAAGGTGTTGTTGCGACGGCCGTAATAGCCTTTGGCGGCTTTGATGACCTTCTTGTGGCGGGCATGAGTTACCGTGCCGGATTTGACGCGTGACATGTCTTAGCTCTCCTCAGCGGTCGTATGGCATGTAGGACTTCGCAAGTTTCTGATCCGGTTCGGACAGAACATGCGTGCCACGTGCATCGCGGATGAATTTCTTGGATCGCTTGATCATGCCGTGCCGTTTGCCGGCCTGGCCACCCATGACCTTACCGGTCGCGGTGACCTTGAAGCGCTTCTTGGCGCTCGACTTGGTCTTCATCTTGGGCATTTCCATCTCCTTCAATAGGACGGTGTCCAGACCCGCTCGGCATGCCACTTCGGCCGGCGGATCCGTCGAAGTGCGGCGGATAGCGCGGTTAACTCAGACAGGCAAGGGAAAAGTCGTGCTTTTTCAGCTTCCGGTGAAGACGCGGACGAACAACGCCGGCATTTGGTCGATCTGGTAGCCGCCGGGTGTCTGGGCGGTGGCATAGAGGATCATGCAGCCGCCGACGACGACGGCCAGAATCGCCAGTCTGGGTGGGTCGGAGCGTGAAAATGCGCCGACTGCGGCGGGAAAGGCGGCCGCCATGATTATAATTCCAAGAACCATGATGAGATCGGTATAGGCTGCCATCGTTATCGTCCCGAATGTCGCACCCCCCGGTATCTGTGGCGATTATTCAGGATCGGCCGGCAAAATCAACCTTTCATCACAAGGTGCTACACGAAGGATGTTGGTTGTGCCCGATTGGCCAAAGGGGACGCCGGCGGTTACGACCAGTTGGTCGGTCGGTTCGGCGAAGCCTTCGGTGCGGGCGGCGCGGGCGGCGTTGATGACGGCGTCCTTGAAGCGGCCGACCTCTGCCGTCTTCACGCAATGCAGGCCCCAGGTCAGTGACAGGCGACGGGCGGTGCCCATCAGCGAGGTCATGGCGATGATCGGGACGCGCGGGCGTTCGCGTGCGACCAGAAGCGCGGTCTTTCCCGATTGCGAGAAGCAGCAGATCACCTTGATGTCGGCGGTTTCGGCGATTTCGCGCGCGGCGGAGACGATACCGTCGGCCACCGATTGCTTGGGTCCGCCACGGGTCGCCTCGATCACCTCGCGGTAGGTCGGATCGCTTTCGACCTCGAGTGCGACGTTGTTCATGGTCTCGACGGCCTCGACCGGATAGCTGCCCGCGGCACTTTCGGCCGACAGCATGACCGCGTCCGCGCCCTCGTAGATGGCGGCGGCGACGTCGGAAACCTCGGCGCGGGTCGGCATCGGGCTGTCGATCATCGATTCCAGCATCTGGGTCGCGACAATCACCGGCTTGGCGGCGGATCGGCACTGGCGGACCAGGCGCTTCTGGATTGGCGGGACGTTCTGAACCGGGAGTTCGACGCCCAGATCGCCGCGGGCGACCATTATGCCGTCGCTGACCGCCAGAATATCGCGGAATTCCTTGACCGCGGCGGGCTTTTCGATCTTCGACATGATCGCGGCGCGGCCCTGTGCCAGTTCCCGGGCTTCGGCCACATCGGCGGGACGCTGCACGAACGACAGTGCCAGCCAGTCGATGCCCAGACGGCAGACGAATTCGAGATCCTTGCGGTCCTTGTCGCTGAGTGCTGCCAGCGGCAGGACGACGTCGGGCACGTTGACGCCCTTGCGGTTGGAAATGGTTCCGCCGACCTCGACCGTGCAATTCGCGAAATCGGGGCCGCAGTCCTCGACCTTGAGGCGGATCTTGCCGTCGTTGACCAGCAGGTGCGAACCCGGCTCCAGCGCCTCGAAAATCTCTTTGTGGGGCAGTTGCACGCGTGTCGCGTCGCCTTCCGCCGGGTCGAGATCCAGACGAAACGCCTGACCGATCTCCAGTTCGGCCTCGTCGCCCTTGAACACGCCAACCCGCAATTTCGGCCCCTGAAGGTCGGCCAGAATGCCGATCGGGCGTCCGGTGTCCTGTTCGATCTGGCGAATGATCCGGTGCCGCTCGCCGATTTCGGCATGGCTGCCGTGGCTCATGTTGAGGCGGAACACGTCTGCGCCAGCCTCGAACAGAGCGCGAATCGTTTCGTAATCACTGGAAGCCGGACCCAGCGTGGCAACAATCTTGACCTTCCGAAGGCGTCGCATGTGCCTCGTCCTTTTTGGTTTCCGTGGCGGTATATGTTCCTATTGCCGGAAATGTTAGCGCGTGACAACTGGCGCTTTCCGATTCGCCATTATAGAGACACGCCATGCAGTCAGACGGTCGCACCATGGCTTGGAAACCCTTTCATATCCTTGGCGGGGATCGCAATTCGCGCTGGCTTGTCCTTTGCGATCACGCGACCAATCGGGTGCCCGATGCGGTTGCGGATGGCGATCTGGGGATCTCGCAGGACGATATGGCGCGCCACATCGCCTATGATGTTGGCGCTTCCGGAGTTTCCATCCGACTTGCCGAGAAGCTGGGCGCGCCGGTGGTGCTGTCGAACTTTTCGCGGCTGGTGATCGACCCGAACCGGGGCGAGGACGATCCGACCCTGGTTATGAAGCTTTATGACGGCACCATCATTCCGGCCAATCGCCACGCCGATGGCGCCGAGACCGAGCGCCGGCTGGACCTTTGTTATCGCCCCTATCACAAGACTGTTGCCGAGATGGCGGCGCGCCACGCAAACACGGTCATTGTTTCGGTGCATTCGTTCACGCCGCAGTTTCGCGGACGCCCGATGCGACCCTGGCACGCGGGCTTGTTGTTTGGTGACGATGACCGGCTGTCGACGCCGCTCCTGGAACTTCTGCGTCGCGAAGCCGGTCTGATTGCCGCTGCCAACGAACCCTATTCCGGGCACCTCACGGGCGATACGATTGATCGGCACGCGATTGTACCCGGTCGGCAGAATACCTTGATAGAGATACGCAACGATCTGATCGAGACCGATAGCGGACAGACCGAATGGGCCGACAGGTTTGCCAACCTGTTGCCGACCGCGCTGGCCGAAGCTGAAGCCTGAGGAGACACAAAATGGACGCACAAACCCGCACCGAGATCGAAGCCGCCGCCTATCGCCGGTTGCGCAAGCACCTGATGGAAGACCGCCGCGACGTGCAGAACATAGATATGATGACGCTGACGGGGTTTTGCCGGAATTGCCTGAGCCGCTGGTATCAGGAGGCCGCGAACGAACGCGGAATCGAGATGTCCAAGGATGAGGGGCGCGAGATTTTCTACGGGATGCCGCTTGCGGAATGGAAGGCGAAGCACCAGACCGAGGCGACTTCCGAGCAGCAGGACGCCTTCGAGGAAGCGCACAAGGACATGCCGGTCTGACGGCATTGCCTTCCGCAGCCGCGCCTCAGATTGCGGCTTTGCGGCTTTCGTCCAGATAAATCTCGCGCAGGCGCAGGGCCACCGGTCCGGGCGCGCCGGTGCCAAGCGCAACGCCGTCAATCTCGACCACCGGCATCACGAAGGTCGACGCCGATGTGATGAATGCCTCGTCGGCCGACGTTGCCTCGTCGATGGTGAAGGCGCGTTCCTCGACCTCCATCTGGGCTTCGCGCGCGAACCGCAGAACCGCCGCGCGGGTGATCCCGTGCAGGATTTCGTTGCCGAGATGCCGGGTGATGATCCGCCCACCCTTGACGATATAGGCGTTGTTCGACGTGCCTTCGGTCACATTGCCGTCCTCGATCATCCAGGCATCATCGACGCCCGCCGCCTTGGCCATCATCTTGCCCATCGACGGATAAAGAAGCTGCACCGTCTTGATGTCGCGCCGCGCCCATCGCTGATCGGCGATCGAGATGACCCGGATTCCCGTCTTTGCCGCAGCCGAATCGGCGATCGCCTTGGCCTGGGTGAACAGCACCAGGGTTGAGCTTGTTACCTTCGGGTCGGGGAAGGCGAAATCGCGATCCCTGTCGGCTCCGCGGGTGATCTGAAGGTAGATCGTGCCTTCGCCGAGATCGTTGCGGCGCACCATTTCGCGGTGGATTTCCAGCAGTTCGTCCATCGTCACCGGCGCGGCCATGTCGAGTTCGCCGAGGGACCGCTCAAGCCGTTTCGCATGGCCGGCGAAATCGATCAGCTTGCCGTCGAGAACGCTGGTCACCTCGTAGACGCCGTCGGCGAACAGAAAGCCGCGGTCGAACACCGAGATCCGGGCTTCATTTTCGGGGACGTAGTCTCCGTTGACGTAGACGGTTCGGGTCATGGCTGCGCCTCCTCGATGTGCCAGAGCGTCTTGGGGCGAACGGTCTGATCCGTCAAGTGCAAGGCTAGCCCCAGAGTGCGGCGTCCGGTGGGTGAACGCCGGCGTCGTCATACTTCAGCGGATGCGCGCGATCCTCGGCCAGAAGCAGCGGTCCGTCGAGATCGACCAGTCCCGCGCCTTGCGCCACCAGAACCGCCGGGGCCATCGCCAGCGATGTCCCGACCATGCAGCCGACCATCAGCCCGAACCCCGCTGCCCGCGCGTCGTCGCGCAAAGCAAGCGCCTCGGTCAGACCGCCGGTCTTGTCGAGCTTGATATTGACGACGTCGTACTTGCCGGAAAGCGACGCCAGCGACGTGCGGTCGTGACAGCTTTCGTCGGCACAGACCGGCAGCGGGCGCGCGATTTCGGCCAGCATCGCGTCGTTGTCCGCTGGCAGAGGTTGCTCGACCAGGGTAACGCCGAGGCGAACCAGGTGCGGGGCGAGGTCGGAATAGATGTCGGCGGTCCAGCCTTCGTTCGCGTCGACGATGATCTGCGTTGTCGGCGCTCCCTGTCGCACGGCTTCGAGCCGCGCCATGTCGCCTTCGCCGCCAAGTTTGATCTTCAGGAGCGGTCTGTGGGCGTGACGCGCGGC
>JBBKWG010000084.1:0-21062 GCA_037968835.1 Paracoccaceae bacterium | reverse complement strand
AGCCAGTCCGACGTCAGCCGCGCCGCCTCGTCCGATCCATAGCGCGCCCCGACCATCAGCAGAGCATCGGCAAGTCCCGTGACCCCCAACCCGATCCGGCGCTTGTTCTTTGCTTCCTCGGCCTGCTGCGGCAGTGGAAATCTCGACGCGTCCACCACGTTGTCCATCATCCGGACAGCCGCCCCGACCAGTTCGTCCAACTGAGCCTCATCCAGATCTGGCGCATCGCCGAATGGATCGCTGACCAGCCGCGCCAGATTGATCGAACCTAGAAGACACGCGCCATAGGGCGGCAGCGGTTGCTCGCCGCAGGGGTTCGTCGCTGCGATGGTCTCGCAATAAGCGAGGTTGTTCATGGCATTGATCCGGTCGAGGAAAATCACCCCCGGTTCGGCATAATCATACGTCGCCCGCATGATCCGGTTCCACAGATCGCGCGCTTCGACGGTGCTATAAACCTTGCCCTCGAATGCCAGATCCCACGTTTCGTCGGCCTTCACCGCCGCCATGAAGGGATCCGTCACCAAGACCGACATGTTGAAATTCCGAAGTCGCGCGGGGTCGGACTTCGCCACGATGAAATCCTCGATATCGGGGTGGTCGCAGCGCATCGTCGCCATCATCGCGCCGCGTCGCGAGCCCGCCGACATGATGGTGCGGCACATCGCGTCCCACACATCCATGAAGCTGAGCGGGCCGGAGGCATCAGCGGCAACACCTTTCACATCCGCGCCCTTGGGTCGGATCGTCGAAAAATCGTAACCGATCCCGCCGCCCTGCTGCATCGTCAGCGCGGCCTCTTTAAGCCCCTCGAAGATACCGCCCATGCTGTCGGGAATCGTGCCCATCACGAAGCAATTGAACAGCGTCACCGAGCGCGCGGTTCCCGCCCCTGCCGTAATCCGGCCAGCGGGCAAAAATTTGAAATCCTGAAGGGCGCTATAGAATACGTCCTCCCAATGCCCCGGATCCTTCTCCTGTTCGGCCAACGCCCGTGCGATCCGCCGCCAGGTATCCTCAACGGTGACGTCGATAGGCGTCCCGTCGGCTTCCTTCAGCCGGTATTTCATATCCCAGATCTGCTCGGCGATCGGGGCGGCGAAACGGGTCATTGGGATCTCCAAGGCATCAGGCAGGGACTAAATCTAGCGCGAATCGCCGCGCGTTGTCCACAACCCCTGCCCTTGTCACGGCGCTCCGTGACAATATCATGTAGGTTCGCAAAAGGGGTGAGTCGTGGCTGCATACGTCAATCTGGTGAAGTTGTCTGTCGGTTCGGAATCGATCGAGTCGCTGGTCGACTGGCAGCGCACCCGCCAGCGCCGCATCAATGGCCACCGCTTTTTCCACATCACCCGGATGTGGCCAAAGCGCGAGGCCGAGATCCTGAGCGGCGGCAGTATTTACTGGGTGATCCAGGGCATCATGCAGGCGCGTCAGACAATCATCGGCTTTGACGAGGTGATCGGCGAGGATGGCATCCGCCGCTGCGCGATCCTTCTGGACGAAACATTGGTGCGGACCGAACAGGTCAAAAAGCGCCCGTTTCAAGGCTGGCGCTATCTCAGCGCCGCCGACGCCCCGCGCGATCTGTCGATGGCCAGCGCGACCGAGGCTGACGATCTGCCGCCGCAACTCATGGCCGACTTGGCCGATATCGGCGTGCGTTAAGCGACCCTACCGGCAGTAGGCACCGCCGCGACGGTCGGCGACATCAAAGTGGAAATGGTCCTGATGGTGCTGGTCGGATTCCGGACCCAGAACGGTGCCGAACGTGCCACAGGCTGCTTTGTGCGCGCGTCGCAGAAGGCGGCTGTCGCCACTCTTGTCCCACCCGTCCAGAACCGTAATCCGCGATCCGTCCCGCATCACGAAACTCGAAATGTCGATGGCCCTGCCCTTCGCATGTTCCGACAGCTTCGCGCCAGCGCGGCTGTTGCGCGTCCGGCAGGCATAATGCGAGGCAATTGTCAGTTCGGCCAAGCCGCCGCCACGCTCACCGATTGCCGGTATCGCCCCGTTTCTGACCCACCGATCCAACGCCCGCGCCGTGCGCATCGTCATGATCGCCGGGCGGGACAAAGCCACGCCACCAGCCTCGGTCACGATATACGCATTGTTCACACCGCAGGCTCCGGGGCCGTCCACCGACGACCGCTTCACGGCCACCAATCCTCTGGATGCCACGTCTTCGCTTGCCGATGAGCCGCCACACGCCGTCAGCACCGCCAACGCGACAATTGCCACGCTCCGCATTCTTATCATGACTTTCTCCCCATTCGGCCGAAGTCCGGCGCGTCAGTGTCTTGCCCCGCCTCGATGATACTTCGGCGGATAGCGCGAGTCCTCGTAAAATAATCGAACAAGTGATCGCCGTCGCCCATGCGAATGGCGCGCTGCAATGCGAAAAGTTCTTCGGTGAACCGCCCAAGGATCTCCAGCGTGGCTTCCTTGTTGTTTAGAAACACATCGCGCCACATCGTCGGGTCGCTGGCCGCAATTCGCGTGAAGTCGCGAAAGCCCGCGGCGGAATACTTGATGACTTCGCTGTCGGTGACACGCCGCAGATCGTCGGCAACCCCGACCATCGTATAAGCGATCAGGTGCGGCGTATGGCTTGTCACGGCCAGCACCAGATCGTGATGGTCGACGTCCATAACATCGACGCTCGCCCCCATGCCTTGCCAGAAACGCGTCAACCGGTCGAGCGCGCTCGGGTCCGCATCCTCCTCGGGCAGCAAAATGCACCAGCGGTTCTCGAACAATTCCGCGAATCCAGATCGCGGTCCGGAATGCTCGGTTCCCGCCAGCGGGTGACCGGGGATGAATTGCACATGCTCGGGCAGATGCGGCGCAACGGCGTCGACGACGGCGCGCTTTACCGATCCCACGTCTGTCACAGTGGCGCCCGCCGCCAGATGCGGCGCGATTTCGCGCGCTACCTGTTCCATCGCGCCGACCGGCATCGCCAGGACCACCAGATCGGATCCCTCGACAGCCTCGATCAACGTGTCGACAACCCGGTCGCAGAACCCCATTTCGCGCACGACATCGCGCGTTTCAGCCGAGCGGGCAGTCCCGACGATCTCGCCAGCCAGACCGGCCCGGCGCATCGCGTGCGCCATTGACGAAGCGATAAGTCCCAGTCCGATCAGCGCGACGCGCTCGTAAATCTGGCTCATGCCCCGGCTCCCTTGAACGCCGCGACCGACCGCGCAACCCGCCGACATCCGGCTTCGTCTCCCACCGTAATCCGCAGACAGTCGGGGAGTTTGTATCCAGCGACCTTGCGCACAAGGATGCCGTCGCCACGAAAATGCGCCTCGCACGCATTCGCTTCTTCGATCGACGCAAAGCGAAACAGAACGAAGTTCGTGCACGAGGGATCCGACTGAACGCCCAGATCGGCCAACGCAGTCGCCAGCCAGACCCGAAGGCGCGCGTTCTCAGCAAGGCAGCGATTGGCGAATTGGCGATCCCGCACCGCCGCTTCGGCGGTCACCAGTTGAGTTTGGGACAAATTGAAAGGTCCGCGCACCCGGTTCAGCGTGTCGATCACGTGCGCCGGACCATATCCCCAGCCGATCCGCAGACCGCCCAGCCCGTACAGCTTCGAAAACGTCCGCGTCATCACGACATTCTCGCGCGCATCGACCAGCGCCGCGCCACCGTCAAAGCTTTCGGTAAACTCAGCATAAGCGCCATCCAGCACCAGAAGCACATTTTCGGGCAACTTCGATGCCAGCCGCGCCACTGCCTCGCTGTCGATCATCGTGCTGGTCGGATTGCCGGGGTTGGTCACGAACACCAGTCGCGTTCGATCGGTCACGCCCGACAGGATTGCGTCGACATCGACGCGGCGCTCACGCTCGGGAACCTCGACCGGCGTTGCCCCGGCGGCGCGCACAAGGACCGGATAAAGCGAAAACCCATGCTCGGTATGAATCACTTCGTCGCCTGGACCGGTGTAGGCCTGACAAAGAAATGACAGAACCTCGTCGGATCCCGCCCCACAAATAATCCGCGATCCATCCAACCCGTGAACTTCCGCAATCGCCGCGCGCAACTCGACGTGATCCGACGAGGGATAGCGGTGCAACGTGTCGATGGTTTTCCCAAACGCAGCCTTGGCCACCGGCGAGGTGCCAAACGGATTTTCGTTCGACGACAGTTTCAATACGTCGTCACGCCCCTCCAACCGACTCTCGCCGCCCTTGTAGAGCACAATTTCGTCGATCCCGGGTTGCGGGCGTATTGCGTGGGTCATGGGCCAAAGTGTCCTGCTTGCGCGCCGGTTCTAATGACATCCCCGCCGTGTGACCAGCAGGAATGAACCCGGCGAAGGACTGGTGGATCATCCCGGTCTTTGGGCAGGGACATCCCGGGGTGGGGCCGAAGGCCGAGGGGCAGCGCCCCAAAGCCTACCCGGCCGCCTTGACCTCGAACGCCGCGGCCATCAATTCCCGCGTATACTCGGTTTGCGGATCATCGAATATCTGCGCGGCGTCGCCGGACTCGACGACGTCGCCCCGCTTCATCACGATAACCTTGTGGGACAGCGCCCGCACCACCTTCAGGTCGTGGCTGATGAACAGATAAGCCAGCCCGTATTTTTTCTGCAGATTGCGCAGCAATTCGACGATCTGCACCTGCACCGTCATATCCAGCGCACTCGTCGGCTCGTCCAGAACGACCAGTTTCGGACGCAGGATCATCGCGCGCGCAATCGCGATCCGCTGCCGTTGGCCGCCGGAAAACTCGTGCGGATAGCGATGCATCAGTTCGGGTTCCAACCCGACCTCGAGCATGATTTCGGCCACCATCTCGCGTCTGTCGCGGCCTTTTTCGACCTCGTGGATCGTCAGACCCTCGGCAATGATTTCCTCGACCGTCATGCGCGGCGACAGCGATCCGTAAGGGTCCTGAAACACGATCTGCATACCGGCGCGCAACGGACGCATTTCGCGCGACTTCATGCCTTGGATGTTGCGGCCCAGGAACAGCACCGGCCCCTCGGACGAGATCAGGCGCATGATCGCAAGCGCAAGCGTCGTCTTTCCCGATCCGCTTTCGCCAACGATCCCGACCGTTTCACCGGCCCGCACGCTCAGCGTCGCCGCATTCACTGCCTTCACGTGACCGACGGTGCGCTTCAGAAGACCGCGCTGGATCGGAAACCAGATCTTCAGCTTGTCGGTTTCCGCCACCACCTCGGCATCCGGATCGACCGGATCGGGAACGCCTGTGGATTCCGCGCTCAGCAGCATCTGGGTATAGGGATGTTGCGGGTCGCTGAATATTTCCGCTGTCGGACCCCGCTCGACGATCTCGCCATCCTTCATCACGCAAACCCGGTCCGCGAACTTGCGCACGATGGTGAGATCGTGAGTGATGAACAGCATCGACATGCCAAGATCGCGCTTCAGATCCGCCAACAATTCGAGGATCTGGGCCTGAATGGTCACGTCCAGCGCCGTCGTCGGTTCGTCTGCGATCAGCAACTCCGGTCCGTTCGCCAGCGCCATCGCAATCATCACGCGCTGCCGCTGCCCGCCCGAAAGCTGATGTGGATAGCTGGACAGGCGGCTTTCGGCATCGTGGATCCCGACCTGCTCCATCAATTCCAGTATCTTGGCGCGCGCCGCCGCTCCGGTCAGGCCCTGATGCAGCAGGATCGACTCTGCCAGTTGCTTTTCCAGCGTGTGCAACGGGTTCAGAGATGTCATCGGCTCTTGAAAGATGAAGCTGATGTCGTTGCCGCGAACCCGGCGCAACTCGCGCTCGGGCGCGTCGACCATCTCGGCGCCTTCATACAGGATCGACCCGGTGACTTCCGCACTGTCGCCCAACAGCGATACCGTCGACAAGGCGGTGACCGATTTTCCGGACCCCGATTCACCGACAATCGCAACAGTCTCGCCGCGCTTCACATCATAGCTGACGTCGCGCACGGCGTGGGTGGTCGCACCGTCCTGGCGGAACCGGACGTTCAGGTTCGTCACCTCCAGAACAATGCTCATTGGAACGTCTTTCTGGGGTCAAAGGCATCCCGAACACCCTCGAAGATGAAAACCAGCAGCGACAACATGATCGCGAATGTGAAGAAGGCCGTGAAAGCGAGCCACGGCGCCTGCAAGTTCTGCTTGGCCTGTAGCGTCAATTCACCCAGCGACGGCGCCGACGACGGCAGACCGTAGCCGAGGAAGTCGAGCGATGCCAATCCGCCGATTGCGCCGGTGATGATGAACGGCATCAGGGTCAGCGTCGCGACCATGGCGTTCGGCAGCATATGGCGGAACATGATGGTGGCATTCGACACACCCAGCGCGCGCGCGGCGCGGACGTATTCGAAATTGCGCGCGCGCAGGAATTCAGCCCGAACCACCCCTACCAGCGACGGCCAACCAAACAGCACCGACAGGAACACCAGCATCCAGAAGGATCGCCCGAAGATCGCGAACATGATGATGATGACGTAGAGCGAAGGCGTCGATGACCATATTTCCAGCAGGCGCTGGAAAATCAGGTCAAGCCAGCCGCCGAAATAACCCTGAACCGCGCCCGCCGCGATCCCGATCAGCGACGCAAACCCGGTCACGAGAATGGTGTAGAAGATCGACAGTCGAAACCCATAGATGACACGGGCCAGAACGTCGCGCTTGGTGTCGTCGGTCCCGAGCAGGTTGTTGCTGTCAGGCGGACTTGGCGCGGCCCCCTGGATGTCGACGATGGTATTGAATTTATAGGGAATGAGCGGCCAGACGATCCAACCCGCATCGACCGCCTGCCCGTCGATCATTCCGGTCTCGTCCAACTCGGCCATGATGCCCTCGGGATCGTCGTAGCACGCCTCGATGCCACCGCTGACGATCAGGCACTGGATATCGTCGTACTGGTACTGCGCCTCAATCGGCAGATCGCCGCCAAAGGCCGTTTCAGGATAGAATTTGAATATGGGCGAGTACAATTCGCCATTGTGGCTCAGCAGGATCGGCCGGTCATTGGCAATGAACTCGGCGAACAGGCTCAGTCCGAACAGAATCGAAAAGATGATGAGCGACCAGAATGCGCGCTGGTTGCGGCGAAAATTTCGCCAGCGCCTCTGGTTAAGCGGCGACAGGAACTGACGCTTCGGTGTCGACGGGACCGGGGCGGGTGCGGTCGCTCCCGGCATCGGATCGGGAAGGGTGTCGCTCAACGCCATCCTCAGACCTCGCGCCGTTCAAAGTCGATCCGCGGATCGACAAAGACATACATGAGGTCAGAAAGGATACCGACAACCAGCCCGACAAGGCCGAACGCGAACAACGTGCCGAAGATAACCGGATAATCGCGCGCAACAGCCGCTTCAAAGCCAAGCCGTCCGAGGCCGTCCAGCGAAAAGATCGTTTCGATGATCAGGGACGCGCCGAAAAATATCCCGATGAACAGGCTCGGGAATCCGGCAATGACGATCAGCATGGCATTGCGGAATATGTGTCCGTAAAGAACCCGCCGCTCGCTCAGCCCCTTGGCCTTGGCGGTGATCACGTACTGCTTCTTGATTTCGTCCAGAAACGAATTCTTGGTCAGAAGCGTGAGCGTCGCAAAGCCGGAGATCGACGAAGCCAGAACCGGCAACGTGATATGCCACAGATAATCGACGATCTTGCCGCCGATGGACAATTGATCGAAATTCTCCGAGGTCAGGCCGCGCAACGGGAACCATTGGTAATAGGAACCGCCCGCGAACAGCACCAGCAGAAGAATGGCGAACAGGAATCCCGGAATCGCAAACGCCACGATGATCGCGCCACTGGTCCAGGTATCGAACGTCGATCCGTCTTTCACCGCCTTGCGAATGCCAAGCGGAATAGACACGGCATACGCGATCAGCGTCGACCACAAGCCAAGGGTGATCGACACCGGAAGCTTTTCGGCCACCAGATCAATAACGCTGATCGAGCGGAAATAGCTTTCTCCGAAATCGAAGCGCATGTAATTCCACATCATCTTGGCAAACCGGACATGCGCCGGTTTGTCGAAGCCGAATTCACGCTCCAGTTGCTCGATGAACTCCTTGGGCAATCCGCGCCCGCCGACATAGCCGTTGTCCTCGCTACCGCTCAGGTCGACATCGCCGCCGCCGCCCGAGATCCCCTCGAACACGTCGCCGCTGCCTTCGAGGCGCGCGATGATCTGTTCGATCGGTCCACCGGGCACGAACTGGGTCAGTGCGAAGTTGATCAGCATGATCCCGAACAGTGTCGGGATGATCAGCAAAAGCCGTCTGAGGATATAGGCGCCCATTCTATTCGCGCCCTATCGAAGCGCGCCGACGGATCTCAGTTCGGCCGCTTTCTCCTCGTTGTACCACCAGTAATCCATGTAGCCGATCCCAAACTCGGGAAGGTTTTCAGGGTGCTCGTACATATCGTAATAAGCGACCCAGTTCTCGCGAAGCGTCCAGACCGGCACCATGAAGTAATCGTACCGCAGGATCCGGTCCATGGCGCGGATGTGGGCGGCAAGCTCGTCGTAATTCTCGGCGTCCAGCACGTTCTTGGCCAGCGCATCGACAACCGGATTGCAATATCCGGCCGGATTGAAAATGTCGTCGCGGTCAGCGCAACCGTAACGCTGCTCAAGTCCCGTCGATTCGATCAGGCCGTTACGATACGCGTCGAAGCGCATGTCGAACGTGTTGCTCTGGCGAAAGTTCTGGTACTGGCTCGGGTCGACGCGATTGTAGGTGGCGTTGACCCCCAGCGTTTTCAGGTTCTCGATATACGGCAGGATGATGCGGTCGAAACTCTGGGTGTCCTCCAGAAACTCGACGTCCAGCGTCTTGCCGTTGGCATCGCGCAGCATTCCGTCGGGTCCGGGCGTGTAGCCCGCCTCGCCCATCAGCGAAAGCGCCTGACGCAGGTTCTTGCGGTCAACCGGGCGGTTCGAGCTTTCGTGGGGCACATACGCCGGTTCGGTGAAGATCGCCTCGGGAAGCTGGTCGCTATATTGCGTCAGTATCTCCAGTTCGCGCCCCTCGGGAAGTCCGGTCGCCTTGAGCCTGTCGTTCTCCCAGAAACTCTCGCGTTGCTGGAACAGCCCATATTGCAGGCTCTCGTTGGTCCACGTGAAGTTATAGACAAGCCCCAGTGCCAGTCGCAGATTTCGGTCCGCGAACTTGTCTCGGCGCATGTTGAAGACAAATCCCGACGCGGCGGGCAGCGTTCCGTCGGCCAGGGTTTCGCGCACCACCCAGCCTTTATCGACCGCCGGGAATTCATAGGCAGTCGCCCACTGGATCGAGCTGTTTTCCTGCCGGAAGGTGTAAATTCCGGCCTTGAACGCCTCGAAAGCGGCCGAACTGTCGCCGAAATATTCGATCCTGATGGCGTCGTAATTTCCGCGTCCGATCATCATCGGATGATCCTTGCCCCAATAGTCGGGGTTGCGCTTGTAGATGATCTGCCGCCCGACATCTAGACTGTCGAGCATGTATTCCCCGGTGCCCGGACTGATCTCCAGCCGGCTTTCGTCCAGACGCGCGCCGGTCTCCTCGTACCATTCCTTCGACCACGCTGGCAGGCCACCCATCTGGGTAATCAGGCCCTTCCTCGAAACGTCGTCGGCAAACGTGAACTTGATGCGATAGGGGTCGAGGATCTCGGTCGATGCCACGACCTGCTTGATGTAATTGGCGTAAGACGGCGTTCCCTGTTCCAGCAGCAATTCGTGGGAAAACAGGATGTCCTCGGCGTCCATGGTGCTGCCGTCAGAAAAAGTCACGTCCCGACGCAGATTGAAAATCACCCAGTCCTGGCTCTCGGGATATTCGATCGTCTCGCAAAGCAGGCAATAATACGAACTCACTTCGTCTGACGTTGACGTCATGATGTCCTCGTAGCCCATCGTCGACAGTGCGCCCCAGGTGCCCTTGCCGGTGGCATAGGGGTTCATGCTGTCAAAGGTGCCGACTGCCGAGATGCTGATCTCGCCACCAAGCGGCGCGTCAGGGTTCACATAGTCCAGATGCGTCGCATCGGTTCCATACTTCAGCTCGTCATATTCGTTATAGCCGTGGCTCTTGATGATCGTTTCGTGACTCTCGCCGCGAACCATCGTGACCGACGCGATCAGGGCGGCAGTTCCAAGCATTGCGGCGGTCAACAAAAAGCCCGTCCGCCCGTTTTCTTGACGATCCTGCACCCTGACAATTGCGGTGGCAGTGCGATGGGTCATCAGGGGATCCTCCGTCATGGCGTTTCGATGTCGTTGAGACACTTATATGCACGTGTAGCTAAAATTCCATCTGTCCAATGTTCAAGGTGAGAATCAGTGAACATTCGGTGAGGTCACCGCGCGCAGCAAAAAGGCCGGGCGCAACGCGCTCCGGCCCTTATCGCAAGTGAACTTTGGCGATCACCTAGCTGTCGAGGCTGTCTAGCCAGGCGATCAGATTCGCGCGGTCCTCGGCGCTTTTCATGCCCGCGTAACTCATCTTCGTCCCCGGCGCATAACCCTTGGGGTTGGCAAGGAAGCCGTTCAGGTGTTCCGGCGACCAGACGTCCGCGGCTTCGATCAGTGCACCCGAATATGCGTAACCGGAAACCGACGCCACCGCGCGACCAACGACCCCGTAAAGCGTTGGGCCAGTGCCGTTCGCGTCCGGTTCGACCTTGTGACAGGCCCCGCATTGCCGGAACAGGCGTTCGCCCGCGCCAGCATCTGCCGCCGCGTAAACTTCCTCGAAGTTCACCGTGTCACCACCCTCGGCGCCACCTTCGTCGGCTCCGGTGGCGATGGTGTAAGCCTGATGCTCTTCGCCGTGGCTTTCCGGTCCATGATAGATCATCTCGGCGACGAAGCCGCCAAGCAAGAAGACCAGAAACGTGCCGCAAAAGCCGCCCACGATCTTTGTCAGTGTCATTGTGTCGAACATGTCGCGTCCAGTTCCCTCAGTTCTTGGGCGGTATCTATCCGCTTCCAATGATCGGCTTCAAGAGATAAGAGCCGCGACCAAACGCCCATGTTGCTCCAGATCCCACAGAAAAGGCCGATATGACCGGACGGATTGCGTTTCAGGGAGAGCCAGGCGCCTATTCTCATCAGGCTTGCATCGAAACGCGCGCCCATCTCGAGCCGCTTGCCTGCCGCGCGTTCGAGGAGGTCATCGAGGCGGTTCGCAAAGGCGATGCCGAAGAAGCGATGCTTCCGGTCGAGAATACGACGTATGGTCGGGTCGCTGACATTCATCGCCTTCTGCCTGCAAGCGGGTTGCACATCGTCGACGAGGCGTTCGTGCGTGTCCACATCAATTTGCTGGGCGTTCGCGGCGCCCGGCTTCAGGACATAACCCACGCCCACAGCCATCTCGTGCTGATGCCGCAATGTGCTGATTTTCTCCGCAAGCACGGTATTCAAGGCATCGTCAGTTCCGATAACGCTCGCGCCGCAAGGGAAGTGGCCGAGGCCGGCAAGACGACCGAGGGCGCGCTTGCCTCTGAACTTGCCGCGAAAGTTTATGGGCTCGATATCCTTGCGCGCCACATCGAGGATTCCGAACACAACACGACCCGGTTTCTGGTGATGGCGCGCAAGCCCGACTTCTCGCGCCGTGGCGATGCCGGAATGATGACGACCTTCGTCTTCAGGGTTCGCAACATCCCGGCCGCGCTTTACAAGGCAATGGGTGGTTTTGCGACCAACGGCGTCAACATGACGAAACTGGAAAGCTACATGGTTGGCGGTTCATTTTCGGCGACCCAGTTTTATTCCGACATCGAAGGGCATCCGGACGACCGCAACGTGCAACTCGCCCTGGAAGAACTCGATTACTTCACGTCCGAAGTGAAACTGCTCGGCGTATACCCGGCTGACCCCAAGCGACGATGATTGCAATTCGAATCTCTCAATATTTCCGGGCGACTAGTGATTTGCTGGAATGAGCGGTATCAAACGGAAGGCCGCGAGTCGCGTGCGGCCGATCCGAGCCGAGGTTGGAACGCGTGGAAAACAATCATAGCCTGACATGGCGCGTTACGCCTGATCTGATTGCTGTTCTGAACAGAGAGGGCATCTTTGAGGAAACCAATCCGGCGTGGTTTGCGACGCTCGGTCTGAAACCGGACGAGATCGAATCAAAGCCATTCACTTCATTCCTTCATCCCGACGACATCAAGAAATCCAATGCCGCCTTTGCCCGAATACAAAGGGGCCAGCCTGTCCTCAAGTTCGAGAACCGCTATCTCCACAAGGACGGAACCTACCGCTGGCTTTCCTGGAATGCCGTGCCGGAGGGTGACAAGTTCCTGTGCATTGCGCGCGACATCACCGCGGACGTGGGTAACGCGACGTCACTGCGCGCGCGTGACGAAGAAGCGCGCCAGCGCGAGCGTTTCATTGCCGTTCTCGGACACGACCTGCGCAATCCGCTTTCCGCCATCGGTGCCGCAATTCGATTGCTGCGCACCGAAGCCACGTCCGAACGCGCGACCATGCTGCTTGACAGCTCGCAGGAATCCGTCGTCCGCATGGCCTCCCTGATCGACGCGCTGATGGATTTCGCCCGAAGCCAGCTTGGGTCCGGTATCGCGATCAACCTTGTCGACGACGCTCCGATTGGCGACGCCATCCGCCACGTCATCTCAGAACTGGAATTGGCGCGACCCGAGGCCAGCATCGAGCTTGAAGATCAATTGGCAATGCCCGTGACCTGCGATCCAAAGCGAATTGCCCAGTTGACGTCCAATCTTATCGCCAATGCACTCAATCACGGCGATGCAATGAAACCGGTCCGAATTAGACTAACCTCAGACGAGGACACCTTCACGATCTCCGTGCGGAATTTCGGCCATGCCATTCCGGCCGGCAAACTCGAGGAAATATTCCTCCCGTTCGTTCGCGAAAGCGACGACGGCAAAGGGCTGGGGCTGGGGCTGTTCATCTCGTCGGCTATCGCCAAGGAACACGGCGGCAATGTCACGGCAAGCTCCGATGCCAACGCGACCGAATTCAAGTTTTCGATGCCCCGGACGGACCTCCAGACTCGAAATGAGGGAACGGCGCGGGCTATCGGCTAGGCGATCCGGAGTATGCGTTTCAATGCGTCAGGTCGCCGCCCAGACTAGTCTTCTTTCCAGACGTAGCGCTTGTCGCAATACCCGCAGTCGACCCAGCCAACCGCCGGGTCGATCGAGAGCCAGACACGCGGATGGCCCAGCGCGCCCTCGCCACCGTCACAGGCGACGCGGGATGACGTCACGACCTCGGTTTCCGGCGGCGGTAATTCCTTGGCGACGTGCGGTGCGATCGACGACATAGGGGCTCTCATTCGTAATTGCGGGCCAGGCGTGGCGCCGGTTTGATCCGGACCATGATACAACGCGGTCCGCCAGCGGCAAGGTCAACCGATCCGGCGTCGCGGTCAAGTTCGTGTCAGCATCGGGCCAAGACGACGCCCCGCCAGAATATGCATATGAAAGTGCGGCACGTCCTGAACCCCGTCCTTCCCGGCATTCGCAATCAGCCGGTATCCGTCGCCGTCGTCCGGCGTCACCCCCAGATCCTGCGCGATCAGCCCAAACGTCCGCCAGAAATCGAGGATCTCGGCGTCGCTCGCTTCGGCCGCGAAATGATCGGCACTGACATAGGCGCCCTTCGGGATAACCAGCACATGATGGGGTGCCTGCGGAGCGATATCGCTGAACGCCAGCGTGTGTTCGGTCTCTTTGACGGTCCCGTTCGGGATCTCGCCGCGCAGGATTTTCGCGAAGATATTCTGATCGTCATAGGTGTAAGCCATCGGGTTCCTCAATCGACAAACAGGTAATCGGTAGACGACACCGCCAGCGCCTTGTCACGATCGACGCCCAGAAACCTGGACAGGGTGCCGGCGTTTTCCTCGGGACTGGCGCGTTCGCGGATGCGGTAGAATTCGGGAAAGTTCTGTTCGCGGATCAATTCGCTTTCGTAATACACATCGTTGCGGATGGTCGGCAAAAGCATCCGGTAACCTTCCGGCGGCGTGTCGACGCCCGCAAGCCCGACGCGACGGGCGTGACCTTCCAGATAGGTGTCGGTGTAAATGCACTCGATCTCAAGCAACCGTGTTTCGCTCCGATCCGAGTAAAAATCACGAAACAGCTCGACGTTCGCCGGATCGAGGCAGATCAGGAGCTGATCCGTCTCGTAATAATCAAACAGCATCCGCATCAGCGCCCGACGGTGACGGGTGCGCTTTTCCAGCGTCGCCTGAATTCCACCCAGATCGGGCAACGGAGTTGCTTCCTCGTCGAAAAGATATTCGAGCGATGGCAAATTCGAGATACTGCCGATCCGGTCCAGAAGCCGTTTGGCGACGTGCCATTTCTTGCAGGTGACGATCAGCAGCGAACGCTCGCGTCCGATGGTCGCGTCCTTTTCCCAGAAGCGCGGCGCAAACCGCTCGCCGATACGACCGCGTCCGGTGAGAAACGCAAACAGGCGCCGTCCCTCGTCGGAGGTGCGAAAGGACATGCCCGTTGCAGAATAAAGCGCACCAAGACGCCGCCTCAGTTCTTCCGCCTCGGGGCTGATCTTGCGTGCGAACAAGGCGTCCTGGGCCAGAAGCAGGTCATAGTGATCGTTGTAAAGCGTCACCGGCATCCCATAATCCGAGAACATCAGAAACGTCAGGGTTCGGCATTCGATCTCCTCATCGGGAACCAGGTGCCGCACCAGTGTCTGAAAGAATGTCTCGTCAGGTATCCAGGTCGTCTTGAAGAACCGCATCACGTCCGGGCGCTGGTCAATCATCTCCAGCACCGCCTCGATCGTGCGCCGCCTCAGGCACCACCATTGACTGCCGATCATCATCTGGATGCCGTCGGGAACGTCGCGGGTCAGTTTCAACCGCTTTTGCAGATTGAATGCCGCATAGAACCGTTTCGGCTGCGTCCGCTCGTTGAACCAGTGACGATAAATCAGCCGCTCTTGCTTGAACCCGGTCTTGATCCACTCGCTTTCGAAAAAGTCGTAACTTTCGATGAAGTCGGTGTCGCGCTCGTCCAGGAAAGCCCGCACATATTCGGCCGTCTTGATCGGCATGCAGTCGCCAGAGAGCATGTAAAAGTGCGTCGCCCTCGGGAACGCGCTCACGGCAGCCCGCACCGCACACAAACTGGCGGCGACAAGGCTCCACTCGCCCCATCCGCATTTTACGCGCTTGGACGGAATCACGACATTCGGATTGTCCTTCAACGCGGTTCGAAGCCGGTCAAAGGCCTCGCGGGTGGCGCGCGCATCGAAGTGGATCGCGATAACGTCGCCCAAAGCGGTCAGCCGTTCGGCCTGCGCGATGATCGCCTCGACGTCTTTATGACACAGTAGGATATAGGCGATTTGCGCCATATGCCTGTTGGAATCCCTGCCCGTCTGTCCCCGAACAACCCTTTACCTCAACTCTCAGGATTGAAGAACCCTTGGTTTTTTGATTTCTTGCATGAAATTTGCGGCGTCTCGCAGCCGGCAACCGATTTTTTTAGGGCATAAGGGTCTTTACCACATGGGATTTCCCGGCACGTGGATGACGGAAAGCGAAAGCATGGTCTATCGCGTGGTGCCCAAATGCGCCTGCTCGACCATTGGCCAGATCATGTATTTCTCCGATCATGGCGAATTTTTCGATGGCGACATTCACGACGCGACCGACGGGCTCAGGAAATGGGCACAGGAAGACAGCCAACCGCTGATCGAGGCGAACGTCCGCAATCACAAAAGCTATGCCTTCACCTGCGTGCGGAATCCCTACACGCGGATTCTGTCGTCGTTCTTCGACAAGATCGCGGGCATACAGCGCAACGGTCAGCGTTATCGCGGAAACCTCGTGCCGCAACTGGCGCAGAAATACGGGATCGACGTCGACGGAGACTTCGACCAGATCGCGATGTTCCGCCGCTTCCTGTTGTTCGCCCGCGACACCGTGCGGTTCCGCAAGCCGATGGATCCCGATATCCACTGGTCCTCGATGTCCGGCCACATCTCGACGTTCATCGTCAACGGCGGCAGCTATGACCGGATCTTTCATACCGAGACGTTCGACGACGGAATGCAGGGCGTGCTGAATGCCGTCGAGGTCCCGGTCGCCGTGTCGCTCGCCGAGATCCCACGGTTCAACGAAAGCCAGGGCCACGGGCCCGAACGCGCGCATCCGGTCGAGGATTTTTTCGACGACCTCTCCCGTCATCTCGCCTATGAAATGTACAAGCGCGACTTCCAGCTTTTCCGATACGATTTCGAGAATCCGTCCAACAAGATGCCGACGGGCGAGATTGATCTGGATGAAATCCACGCAAAACTCGGCGACTAGGCGTCGGTCGATATGCCCCCGGCAAACTCGAACACCCGCGTCTTGAAACGCTTGGTCAGATTGCCCTTGGCGAATTTCAGCGACTGAATCAGCAGCCGCGACGACAGCGTAGTAGGTTGAAGGTCCAGCGAAACGAACAATCGCGTCCGCGCTTTGGACAAGGCGACCAGATCGACCACGGCCAGGCAGATCACCCCGCCGGATCTCGACTCGATGGCATAGCCCTGCCCCGGTTCAATCGCCACCAGTTCAACGTCGACGTCGTGCGGGCGGTCGCGCCAGTCGAACCGCGCCTTCCAGCGCGCACCCGCTTCACCCGCCGCCAACGACTCGTCGCGCGTGATGTCGATCCCACGCCGCAGCATCTGGCGCTCAAAACCATCGAAATCGGTCACCGCCGCATAAACGGTGTCGATCGGGGCCTCGATATCTTCGCGCGTCGAAAGTTTCATGTCCCCTGCTTGGCGTCAGTCAAGCCGGTCAGCAAGCCAGTTCTCGATCAGGAACCGCGCAATCGCTCCCTTTCGCGCGGCTTTGAGCTTGGGATGACCGCCCGCGAACACCTCCATCATCTCTTCGCGCGTGACCCACATCGCATCTTCGATCTCGGCGGGGTCGATCGCGATCTCGCGGCTCTTGGCGCGCCCCAGGCAACCGATCATCAGCGACGACGGGAACGGCCAGGGTTGCGACGACAGATACTCGACATCGCCAACCACGATACCGGTCTCCTCGAACGTCTCGCGCCGCACCGCCGCTTCAATCGTCTCGCCCGGTTCGACAAAGCCCGCCAACAGCGAATACATGCCCTCCGGCCAGCCCGGCGACCGGCCCATAAGGACTGAATTTCCATTCAATATCAGCATGATGACAACCGGGTCCGTGCGCGGAAAGTGATGCGCGGCACATTTCGGACAATCGCGCTGCCACCCGGCCTGCGCCACCACGCTTTTCGCCCCGCATCTGGCGCAATAGCCGTGGGTTTCGTGCCACCCGAGGATTGCCTTCGCCGTCGCCAGAAGTTCCGCGTCACGGGCCGACAGCGCCGTCATGTTGGCGCGCAATTCACCGAAAGCCGCGCCCGGATCAAGCGTCGGGTGCCGCTGTTCCGAGGGGTCGAGAAATGCGCCAACCGTGTCGACCTGCTCCTCCGGATTCCACCCCGAGATGTCGCGGGCAAACCGCGCCCCGTCGCCGTCCATGCCAAGAAAGATCTCCGCCTCGTCGGCTTCGGCAAATACCGGATGGTCGGCGGGCAGCCAGACCGGTTTGCGGGTGTCGAGCGACAACAGCGGCTTGCCACGCCACACTGGCACCACGCCGCTCGAAGCCTCGCCAAGCAGTCGCGTGATCTCACCGGGATTGCCACGCAACTCAGCGGCGCGATTCAGCCCCGACCCGCCAAACGTCACAGTTTCCGCGTGCTTCATGGCTTCTCCCGCTCGTCACGCACGATGTGCCACGCGCCCGCCGCTTTGGCAAACGTATGGTGACCCGACCGATCCGTCGCGTTGTGCCCGGAATACGCCGATCGAGACTCGACTGGCCATTTTAGCGTCGGGCGTCATCATGCTTTCATGCTAGACTCGAATGATCACAAAAAGCTGCTCGGGAGAACCACATGCCACGCCCCCTTTACCCGGCCATGAGCCGGCGTTCCTTTCTTTCCACAACCGCCGGCGCCAGTCTGATCGCGCTGCATCCGTTTTCCGCTCGCGCCCAGGCAAATCAGGCCCACTTGCGACTGATGGAGACGACCGACCTGCACGTCCACGTCTGGCCTTACGACTATTACTCCGACACGCCCGTCGACACGGTCGGGCTGGCGCGCACCGCCGCCCATATCGCCGAGATCCGGGCCGAGGCGACGAATTCAGTCCTGCTCGACAACGGCGATTTCCTGCAAGGCAACCCGATGGGCGACTACATCGCCTACGAGCGCGGCATGAAGGACGGCGACATGCACCCCGTCATCGCCGCGATGAACACGGTCGGCTTTGACGCCTCGACGCTCGGCAACCACGAATTCAACTACGGCCTCGACTTCCTGATGAAGTCGCTGGCGGGCGCGGACTTCCCGATCGTCACCGCCAACGTCGTCAAGGAGCAGGGCGCTGACCCAACCAAGGACACCACGCTGATCCCGCCCTACGTCATCGTTGATCGCGAACTGACCGACGGCGCGGGTCAGACCCACCCGATCCGCATCGGCCTGATCGGATTCGTGCCGCCGCAGATCATGAACTGGGACCGCAAGCACCTCGAAGGCAACGTCACCACCCGCGACATCGTCGCGAGCGCCCGCGCCTACGTTCCGCAAATGCGCGAGGAAGGCGCCGACATCATCATCGCGCTCAGCCACTCGGGCATCGGCGCGGCGGACGAGACCGACATGATGGAAAACGCCTCCGTCCCGCTTGCCGCCGTCGATGGCATCGACGCGCTGATGACGGGTCACAGCCACCTCGTCTTCCCCTCGGAAACCTATGCTGATTACGCTGCGGTTGACGCCAACGCTGGCACGATCCACGACAAGCCGGCGACGATGGGCGGATTCTGGGGCAGCCACCTCGGCGTCATCGACCTGATGCTGGAACGCGAGGGCAACGAATGGCGCGTCGTGACCTCCTCGATCGAAACCCGCCCAATCAGCCAGCGGAACGAAGACCGCTCGATCACGGCGCTGGTTGAAAGCGAGCAATCGGTTCTGGACGCGACCGAAGACATGCACAACGCCACGCTTGAATACGTCCGTCGCGGAGTCGGAAAGACCGCAGCGCCGCTCCATTCCTATTTCGCACTGGTCGCCGACGACCCCTCGGTCCAGATCGTCAGCCAGGCCCAGACCTGGTACATCACGGAAATGATGAAAGGCACCGAATACGAAGGACTGCCGGTGCTTTCCGCCGCAGCACCCTTCAAGGCCGGTGGCCGGGGCGGTCCCGACTATTACACCGATGTGCCCGCCGGAGATGTCGCCATCAAGAACGTCGCCGACCTGTATCTTTATCCCAACACCGTGCGCGCGGTGAAAGTGACCGGGGCCGAGGTCAAGGACTGGCTCGAACGCTCGGCCGGCATGTTCAACCAGGTCGAAATGGACGGCGACGAGCAGCTTCTGCTGAACCCCGACTTCCCGTCCTACAATTTCGACGTGATCGACGGCGTGACCTATCAGATCGACCTCGCACAGCCCTCGAAGTTCGGGCCCAAGGGCGAGCCGCTCAACCCGGACGCAAGCCGCATCGTCAACCTTCAGTATGACGGCCAGCCGGTGACCCCGGACATGGAGTTCATCATCGCCACCAACAATTATCGTGCATCCGGCGGCGGCGATTTTCCGGGGGCAAAGGGCGACACGATCATCTTCGAGGGCCCCGACACCAACCGCGACGTCATCGTGCGCTACATCGTCGAGCAGGGAACGATCCACCCCTCGGCGGATGCCAACTGGTCGTTCGCGCCGATGGAAGGCGCGACGGTGCTGTTCGAGACCGGTCCCAAGGCGGCGGATTATATCGACGATCTCAAGGGCGTCGACATCGCCCCTGCGGGCGACGGAGCGGACGGCTTCGCGCTCTATCGGTTGCGCCTCTGACGCGAATTCGCCCGACATCTCAGCGCGGGGTTCACGCCCCGCGTTTGCCCGCCGGGCCATCGCGCTGGCATCGCCTGGCGGGCCATTTACGATACCGACGTAATACCGACGTGATACCGACGCTTTGCAGACTTGCGAATCTGCCCTCAAGTGACTAGGTAATCCGTCGAGAGGTTGGCGCGGGCAGGCACCTCGCCAACCCGGTCAGGTCCGGAAGGAAGCAGCCGTAACGAGCCCCGCTTGGGTCGTTGTCCAGCCTCTCACCCAACCCTACAGGCGCGTCCAACGGCGATCGAAATCTTGCCAAACGACTCGATTTCCGACTAGACTCCCGCCTGATACCGAACCCGAAACGGAGGACTTATGGTCATTGTCACCAACCTCCGGGCTGCCAGAGGGTAACTACCGCTCGCACGCCCGAGCCACCCGACCGCCGCATCGCGCGCGGTCTATCTTCGTGTTTTCAGGGACAAATTTCGCAATGACAGACCTAACTTACGCCGACCTCGGCTGGTCGGGCTTCTTCGCCGAGCAAGCCGACGCCGAGACCGCCAGGCCGATGCGGATTTCGGCGGTGCACCGCGATATGATGGAAGCCATAGCGCCCGACGGCAGCCATCGCCTGACCACGCCGGGCAGCACAGCCGATTTCGTGCCGGGCGACTGGGTTCTCAGCGAAAACGGTATCGTCACCCAACTTCTCGACCGCCAGACGCTCCTCAAGCGCCGTTCCGCAGGCAACGACACCGCCGCACAACTCATCGCCGCCAATGTTCAGACGCTCGGAATCGTCACCTCCTGCAACGCAGATTTCAACGTGGCAAGGCTGGAACGCTATCTAGTGCTCGCTGCCGAAGCCGGCTGTCTGCCCCTCATCGTGCTCACCAAGTCCGACGAAACCGACGAAGCCGACCGATACCTCGCCGAAGCCGAACGGCTGTCTCCGCTCGTCAGCGCCATCGCGATCAACGCAACCGATCCTGAAGAGGTAAAGCGCCTGTATCCGTGGTGTGGAAGCGGTGAAACGCTCGCGCTTGTCGGCTCGTCCGGCGTCGGCAAGACGACACTGCGCAACACGCTGACGGGACAAACTGCCGCGACGCAGGATATCCGCACTGACGATGCGAAAGGCCGCCA
>JBBKWG010000083.1:0-14708 GCA_037968835.1 Paracoccaceae bacterium | reverse complement strand
GCTTTAAGGTCAGCTCCGGTCAGATCGGACTCGTGCTTTCCGGATCCGGGATTGAACAGGATGAAAATGCTTTCTTCCCGCGTAGGTGCAACGGATGTATCTTTCATATCTGCGTTTCGGCGTCCTGACTGGTTCGCAGGATCAATTGCGACGGAGGGTACTTGTTCCCCAGCCGCGGCGAAATTACAGGTCGCGATTCGCGAGTATCTGGGAGAGTTGTGGTGCGGCTGAAGGGACTCGAACCCCCACGCCTTGCGGCGCAAGAACCTAAATCTGGTGCGTCTACCAGTTCCGCCACACCCGCACGTCCGATGCGGTCTCTAACAAAGCCCGCCGGTCCTTGCGAGCGAAAATTTCGCATCCGTCGGGACCAGTGGCGGGAAAGCCGATAGGGTCGCAGATCAGCGCCCGGGGACTTCGATTTCGGTGACTTTCAACTGCCGGAACGCCGATCGGTGCTTTGCCCCTCGCCCTTGCGACCCATCCTTTCTATAAGTCCCGCACCAACGACCGGAGCTTGCTGCCATGACCGACACCCTTTCGCCCATCGACGCCGCCAAATATGCCGCCGCCCTGCGCGCCAGTGCATTTGTCGAAAGTGGCATGAAAGTCGGTCTCGGAACCGGGTCGACTGCCGCGTGGCTGGTTCAGTGCCTTGGCGAGCGGGTAAAGGAAGAAGGTCTGACGATCACCGGCGTGCCGACCTCGACGCGGACCGCCCAACTCGCGCGCGATGCGGGAATCGCGGTCGCGACGCTGGACGACGTGCGCTGGCTTGACCTCACGATCGACGGGGCCGACGAATACGATCCCGAACTGAACCTCATCAAGGGCGGCGGCGGCGCCTTGTTGCAGGAAAAGATTGTCGCCACGGCATCGGACCGGATGATCGTGATCGCGGATGCGACAAAGAAGGTCGACACTCTTGGCGCCTTCCCCCTGCCCGTCGAAGTCATCGGCTTCGGCATGAAGACGACGCAGGTGTTGCTTGAGGAAATGATCGACGGGCTTGACGTCATGGCCAGCAAGATCACGACGCGCATGGACGGCGACAAGCTGTTCGTCACCGACGAAGGCAATCACATCCTGGATCTGCATCTGGGGCGCATCGGCAACGCCCGGCAACTGGCCATGGTCCTGAACCAAATCCCCGGCGTCGTCGAAAACGGCCTGTTCATCGACATCTGCGATGTCATCATCACTGGCCACGGTGACGGACGCGTCGAAATGCGCGACATCAATACCGGCGAGTCGGACACGACGCGCGTCGATCTTGGTGCCGAGGACAACGTATTCCGCGACGTGGCGGAGTAATCGCATGGCGCACGACTACGATCTCTTTGTCATCGGCGGCGGATCGGGTGGCGTCCGTGCCGCGCGAACCGCAGCCGCAACCGGCGCGCGCGTTGCGCTGGCCGAGGACAGCCGGATGGGCGGCACCTGCGTCATTCGCGGATGCGTTCCCAAGAAGCTCATGGTGTTCGCGTCCGAGTTCAGCGAACAATCCTCGCTTGCGCGCGACTACGGCTGGACCGCCGACTGCGGGACATTCAGTTGGCCGGATTTCAGCAAGCGTCTCAACGGCGAACTGGACCGGCTCGAACAAATCTATCGCGACATTCTGGGTCGCTCGGACGTCACCATCTACGACACGCGTGTCACACTGAAAGGCCCCAACACAGTTGCGCTGGCCTCGGGTGAAGAAATCACCGCCGGCCACATCCTTGTTGCCACCGGTGGCCATCCGGTGCGGCCCGAGATGACGAATGCCGAACTTGGCATGGTCTCCGATGATATCTTCCAGATGGAAACGCTGCCCAAGTCGATCCTCATCATCGGCGGCGGCTATATCGCATGCGAATTCGCCTGCATCCTCAACGGACTGGGCGTCGAGGTGACGCAATACTATCGCGGTGCCCAGATCCTTCGCGGTTTCGATGACGAGGCGCGCGGGCTGATCGCGGAATTGATGCAGGAATCCGGCATCGACCTGCATCTCGGCACAAATATCGTGGAATTGCGCGCAGAAGCCGATACCGACGAGACCACCCACGGCGGCACCGAAAGCGATGCGACCATGGGGGCGCCCGCAAGCGAAGCCACACGCAAAAGCGATGGCAAGGGACCTGTCTGGGTCAAGGCCACGAACGGGACCGAGAGGGTTTTCGACAAGATCCTGTTCGCCACCGGGCGCGCACCGAACACCGCAAATCTCGGCCTTGAAGAGATCGGCGTCAAACTGAACCGACGCGGTGCAATCGAAGTCGACGAATACAGCCAGACCGCCGTGCCGACGATCTATGCCATCGGCGATGTCACTGACCGCATCCAGCTTACCCCGGTGGCCATCCGCGAAGGCATGGCGTTCACCGAGACCGTCTTCAACGACAACCCGACGAAGCCCGACCACGAACTTGTCGCGTCGGCCGTATTCACGCAGCCCGAACTTGGCACCGTTGGGCTTACCGAAGAGCAGGCCCGCGACCGCGAACCGATCGAAGTCTACTGCACATCCTTCCGCCCGATGCGCTCGGCGTTCGCCGGACGGCCCAATCGGGTGCTGATGAAGTTGATCGTGGCCAAGGAAAGCCGAAAGGTGCTGGGGTGCCATATCGTCGCGGACGGTGCCGGCGAACTGATTCAGATGGTAGGGATCGCGATCAAGATGGGTGCGACGAAAGAGGACTTCGACCGCACTGTTGCGGTCCATCCGACGATATCGGAAGAACTTGTAACGATGCACAAGCCGGTCAGAAGCGCTTGAAAACCGGCTCCAAAACCTACAGTTAGCACTCAATGCATGAACGGACGGAAAAAGGGAACCATCCTTAATGGCCAGCAATAACGGCGGACCCTGGGGCGGTGGCTCCAGAGGCGGCGGCGAAAACGGCGGAGGTGACGACGATCGTCGCCCGGGCCGCAGACCCGGCGAGGGATCCCAGATCCCGGAAATCGAAGAGATCATGAAAAAGGGCCAGGAGCAGCTTAAAGTGCTCATGGGAGGGCGCGGCGGACGGCCTCGCGGGACCGGTGGCGACGGCGGTGGCGATGGTCCCAGACTGACCAAAGGCACGATCGGGCTTGTCGCGCTTGGCGTTGTGGCGCTTTGGGCGTTCCAGTCGTTCTATACGGTCAGGCCCGAAGAACAGTCGGTTGAGCTGTTCCTTGGTGAATTCAGTTCGATCGGAAATCCGGGTCTGAACTTTGCACCCTGGCCGGTCATGACTTACGAAGTCATCGCGGTAACACGCGAGCAATCCGAAGACATCGGCGTGGGCCGCACGGGTTCGTCAGGCGGTGACGGGCTGATGCTGACGACCGACGAAAACATCGTCGACATCGACTTTCAGGTGGTCTGGAACATCAACGACCCGGCCAAGTTTTTGTTCAACCTGCGCGATCCGCAACAGACAGTCCGTTCCGTTTCGGAATCGGCGATGCGTGAAATCGTGGCCGGAAGCGAACTCGCCCCGATCCTGAACCGGGATCGCGGCCAGATCGAACAGGACGCCTTCGAACTGATCCAGTCGACACTCAACAGCTATGACGCGGGCATCAACATCGTCCGCGTCAACCTCGACAAGGCCGACCCACCCCGCGAAGTCATCGACAGCTTCCGTGAAGTGCAGGCGGCCGAGCAGGAACGTGACCGGCTCGAGCGTCAGGCCGACGCCTATGCCAACCGGGTTCTGGCGGGCGCGCGCGGTGAAGCAGCCCAGGTGCTTGAAGAAGCCGAAGGCTATCGCGCGCAGGTCGTCAACGAAGCGCAGGGTGAAGCCAGCCGGTTCAGCGCCGTCTTGCAGGAATATCTGCTAGCGCCCGATGTGACCCGCAGGCGTCTTTATATCGAGACACTGGAAAAAGTCCTTGGCGACGTCGACAAGATCATTCTGGACGGAAATATCGGCGGTGCCGGTGGCCAGGGCGTGGTGCCTTACCTGCCTTTGAACGAGCTGCGTCGCGGCACAACAAGCGAGGGAAATTGATATGGGACGCGGCGCAATCTTACTGATCGCGGGCGTTGTCGCACTTGTTGCGATCATCTCCTCGGTGTTCATCGTGGACGAACGCGAAAAGGCGCTTGTCCTTCAGTTCGGTCAGATCAAGGCGGTCAGGGAAGAGCCGGGACTGGCCTTCAAAATCCCGTTCATTCAGGAAGTCGTGCGATACGACGACCGTATCCTGTCGCTGGACACCCCGCCGATCGAAATCACGCCTTCGGACGACCGGCGACTGGTTGTCGACGCCTTCGCGCGTTATCGGATCGCGGACGTGATCCAGTTTCGTCAGGCCGTCGGTGCTGGCGGGTTACGCGCTGCCGAAGATCGGCTTGCGTCCATTCTGCAAACGCAGATCAGGGCGGTCCTGGGTTCGGAAGGCGTAACCTCGAACACGATCCTGTCGGCTGATCGTGCCGCCCTTATGGTGCGCACGCGCAACCTCGCGCAATTGCGGGCAAGTGCGGTTGGACTTGACGTGATCGACGTGCGCTTGAAGCAGACCAATCTGCCCGAGCAGAACCTCGACGCGACCTTCGCCCGGATGCGGGCCGAGCGCGAACGTGAAGCGGCAGACGAAATCGCGCGTGGTGAAGAAGCGGCGCAGCGAGTGCGCGCGCAGGCAGACCGGACCGTGGTCGAACTGGTTTCCGAAGCGCAGCGTGAAAGCGAGATCGCGCGCGGTGAAGCCGACGCCGAACGCAACGGTATCTTCGCCGAAGCCTATGGAGCGGACCCGGATTTCTTCCGCTTCTACCGGTCGCTTTCGGCATATGAGACCGCGCTCAAAGGCTCGAATTCGACGCTCGTCATAACGCCCGACAGTGAATTCTTCGAATTCCTGAAAGGCGATGGTGGAGCCGCGAACTGATGAGCATGATCCTGCTGGGCCTCGGCCTGGTTCTGGTGTTCGAGGGGCTGGTGTTTTCACTGGCCCCTTCGCGTCTGGAAGACCTCGTAAAGCTCATCGCCGAAATGCCGGTCGAAACCCGTCGGGCTATTGGCCTTGGCGCGGTTGCTATTGGCGTTCTTCTGGTGTGGCTCGCACGGGCGATTTGACCAATCAGCGAGTTGCGTCATCGCCGTTTCTGGTCACGCGCCCAATGTCAGTGGCTGATATCGTCCTGAGGCTGCGACGAAATTTTCGGCGCCTCGACCTTTTCGCCCCGCTCCGCTCGCTCTAGCATTTCCATCGCCCGTTCTTCTGCCCTTCTGATCCGCATTGCGGTCGAAAATGCCTCTTCCAGCGTCGGGGACGACGACCCGATTGTCGCCTTCACCTTGGCTTCCAGAGTGTCGTTTCCGGTCTTGTTGATCGTCTCCAGCGCCCGCTTGGCGATTTTGTCGGCAATATCTTCGAGCATCGACATGAATGGTTTGTCCTTTCACTGACGCTCCCCGCCTAGAAGTGAAGTCTGACCGTTTCAGGGCGCAACTCTGGCGAAATTCGCCGCCGAGTGCCGCTGCCGGGCTTTCCCTTTCGACCGGAACCGGGCATCAGCACGATCAAAGGGAGACTGCGCCCATGTTTCTGTCCGTCTTCGACATGTTCAAGGTCGGCATTGGTCCGTCCTCGTCCCACACGATCGGCCCGATGGTCGCGGCCGCCCGCTTTCTTGACCAGTTGCGCGCCTCGCCGTTTTCCGCCGCCGGAATGCGCGCCTCGCTTCATGGCTCGCTTGCCTTCACCGGCGTCGGCCACGCCACCGACCGGGCCGTCATTCTGGGTCTGGCAGGCTTTCGCGCCGACGACTACGACGCCGAAGCAGCCGAAGCCGCGCTCGCTCGCATCCGTGAGACGAAGATAATTCGTCCATCCGGCCTTGATGAAATGGCCTTCGATCCCGACACCGATCTTGTGTTCGACTACGGCCCTCCCCTGCCCGGACATGCAAATGGCCTTCGCCTGATCGCGACGGACGCACAGGGTGACGTGATCCTTCAGGAGACGTTTTACTCCATCGGTGGTGGTTTTGTGCTGAGCGAAGCGGAGCTTGCGGCCGGCAAAGACGCCGACGACGGCCCGCCGGTGCCATTTCCCTTCAAGTCGGCTCGCGAGATGCTTGAGATGTGCGCGCGGGAAGGTCGCAGCATCGCCGATCTGAAACGCGCCAACGAACTCAGCCGCCGCTCCGCCGCCGATCTCGAACGCGGCATGGCGCGAATCTGGCAGGTCATGCGCGACTGCATGGATCGCGGACTGGTCGAGGATGGTATTCTGCCGGGCGGTCTGAAGGTTCGCCGCCGCGCCGCCGGTATCCGGCGCGCACTGGAGGCCGAGCGCGGCCGCAACCTGAACGCGCCGCACACGATAAACGACTGGATCGCGGTCTATGCCATGGCCGTGAACGAGGAAAACGCGGCAGGCGGTCAGGTCGTCACAGCGCCCACGAACGGGGCGGCGGGAGTGATCCCGGCGACGCTCCGGTACTGGCTCGACCATGTGCCGGGCGCGTCCGAGCGCAACATCGGCGATTTCCTTCTGACCGCCGCCGCGATCGGCGGATTGGTGAAGTTCAACGCCTCGATCTCGGGCGCGGAGTGCGGCTGTCAGGCCGAAGTCGGAAGCGCCGCTGCAATGGCCGCCGCGGGCCTCGCCGCTGTCCTTGGCGGCACCCCCGAGCAAATCGAAAACGCCGCCGAAATTGCGCTCGAGCACCATCTTGGCATGACCTGCGATCCGGTGCGCGGCCTCGTGCAGGTGCCGTGTATCGAGCGCAACGGGCTTGGCGCGATCAAGGCGGTATCGGCGGCTTCACTGGCGCTTCGCGGTGACGGCCAACATCTGGTTCCGCTGGACGCAGCGATCGAAACGATGCGTCAGACCGGACAGGACATGAGCGAGAAGTACAAGGAAACCTCGCTCGGCGGTCTGGCGGTCAACATTCCGAACTGCTGAAGCTTCGCGCCCTTTGGATCAAGCCGAGGGCCTAGCCCCCGCACCCCCAGAATATTTTCAGGTCGATGGAGGTGAACGGATCTTCAGAAAGCCTCGGGCTGTGCCTCGCGGGCCATATGGTCCAGCACGGCGTTCACGAATTTTGCCTCGCGGCCTTCGGGGAAGAATGCCTTGGCGACGTCGACATATTCGGTGATGACGACTTTGGGCGGGGCTTCGCCTTCGGTAAGTTCGGCTCCTGCGGCACGAAAAAGCGCGCGCAGCGTCGGGTCGATCCTGGCAATCGGCCATTTCGCAACCAATGCGCGGTCGGTCATCTGGTCGATTTTCGCCTGCCAGTTGACCGCATCATCGACGAGCTTGCGAAATAGGCCGATATCGCCTTCGACGAGCGCGTCACCATCGTATTCGGCACCGAAGCGATGATCCTCGAATTCCTGCTGGATCGCTTCAACGGTCTGATCCGACGCCTCCATCTGGAACAACGCCTGCACCGCGTAAAGTCGCGCGGCGGATTTCATCTGACGTTTGTTGCGACTCATGCGGTTGTCGAGCCTTCACCGCTGCCGGCGAGCAGGAATTCCCCGGGTTTGAATCCGACGTCCCGCGAAGGCTGCCCGTAGCGACGGGTGAGCGCGATCAGATGCAACGCCGCCTGCGCCGCCGCACCCGCTGTGTCGAGACGCTTGGCATCGGCGCGTTCTTCCGCCTGGTCCATGTTTTCAACCGTGATGATGCCGTTGCCGATCGCCAGGCCCTGAAGGCCGAGCAGCATGATGCCCTGCGCGCTTTGGTTCACCACAACGTCGTAGTGGCTGGTGCGACCGCGGATGACGCAGCCGAGTGCGACGAAGCCGTCGTAGTTGCTCAGACGGTTGGCAATGCTGATGGCACTCGGGATTTCAAGCGAGCCCGGCACCTCGACCGTTTCGTGGGCCGCGCCTGCAGCTTCGATCGTTGTGCGGGCTGATGCGAGTTGCGCTTCGGAAATCCTGGTGTAGTAGGGCGCGATCACGATAAGGATTTTCACCGGTTTGGAGAACTCCGGCAGCGCCATGTCTTTATCGGAATGTCCGGCCATCATCCGATCTCCGAAATCTTGCGGGTTCCGACGATTTCAAGGCCATATGCTTCCAGTCCGACGACCTTGGGCTTGGGCGAATTCGTCAGCAGGATCAGCTTGGAAAGGCCGAGCGACGACAGGATCTGCGCACCGAGACCGTATTGGCGAAGTGTCTGCGGCGACACCGCGTCGCCGGTGACCAGCTTCATTGTCGTGTCGCGCAAAAGCACCAGCGCGCCGCGTCCCTCGGCGGCGATAAGTTCCATGGCATCACCGAACTCTGCCGCGCGGCCATTGCCGCCCAGACCGACCACATCGAGCATCGGGTCGAGTGCGTGCATCCGCACGAGGCACGGATCGTCGCCGGAGATGTCGCCCTTGACCAGCGCGATATGTTCATCGCCGTGGGCCTTGTCCGAATAGACACGCAGCATCCATTCACCGCCGAATTCGGATGTGACCATGCGTTCCTGGGTAACGGCAACAAGATTGTCGTGGCGCCGACGATAGGCAATCAGGTCGCTGATGGTGCCGATCTTGAGGTTGTGAAGCTGCGCGAAGGCAACCAGATCGGGCAGACGGCTCATGGTGCCGTCCTCGTTCATGATCTCGCAGATGACGCCCGAGGGATTGAGCCCCGCCAGACGCGCCACATCGACCGCGGCTTCGGTATGCCCTGCACGGACCAGAACGCCGCCGTCGCGGGCGCGCAGCGGGAAGATGTGACCGGGCGTGGCGATGTCAGTTGCAGTCTTGCCGCTGTCGATTGCCACCGCGATGGTGCGGGCGCGGTCGTGGGCGGATATGCCGGTGGTCACGCCTTCGCGCGCTTCGATGGAGATGGTGAACGCGGTTTCGTGGCGCGACGAATTGTAGGACGCCATCAGCGGCAGCCCGAGCGCGTCGACCCGTTCGCCCGGCAGCGACAGGCAGATCAGGCCGCGACCGTGCATCGCCATGAAGTTGATCGCCTCGGGCGTCGCCATCTGCGCCGGGATCACCAGATCGCCTTCGTTCTCGCGATCTTCGTGATCGACAAGAATGAACATGCGACCATTGCGGGCATCCTCGATGACTTCCTCGATCGAGGAAACGGCATCGCGCCAGTTTTCTTCAACGGGTCCTGGCTTTTCGAAGGTCATGGCATCTGGGTCCGGGTTCAATCGCTTGGGGTCGCGGGATAGACCAAGGCGAAGACGAAGGCCAGACGGAACGTGAGGCAAAACGACGTTGGTTTCGACCGGGAACGCACTAATCCCGGTCGAAATTCGTTAACTTGTCAGACTTGGCGACGACGCATCACGCCAAGGCCACCCAGCGCCATGAGCAGAAGCGGCAGGGCTGCGGGAACCGGGACTTGCGTCACTTCGATCGTTGCCAGCAGGCGGCTGCCTTCAGGAAGTGAAAGTATCGTTTCGGCAGCGGTCTGTTGCCCGGTCAGATAGAAAATGCTTCCAATCTGCGAGATCGGGTCCGTCGTGTCGGTGGCAGTGCCCCCGGCCGCGTTGAATGCCGCGCCGAGGTTGTTGTTTACCTCGGTCCCGGCATCCCAGACGTCGGTCGTGTAGATCTGGATCGGGCCGAGGCTTTTGAAAAGACCGGCGGAATCGAAAATCTCGAATGCCGTCGGGTTCTCGTTGCCGATGAACAGATCGTTGGATGGGATGACCATCGACAGATACGAAAAGTATCTGTTCGTCGTCGGATCGAGGTTGAAAGTCAGGCGCGTGGTTTCGCCGGGGTCGATGACAGGAGCGTCCGCGAACCCGCCGGGTGACGTCAGCACACCGGTGACGAATGCCGGATTTGCGGCGGCAACTTCGGCGATTGCAGCGGGCGGTGCGCCTTCTTCCGCCATGTTTTCCAAGCCAAGCGTCGCCATTCCGCCCGGCGAAAACGTGTCGTAACTGCCGTCATGGAAAATCGACAGAAGCGGCGTCAGAAACACCCCTTCCGGCGGTTGTTCGTTGGTAATGCTGACCGTCACACCTGCCGCTGTGGCCGCACCGGCCGTAACCGCAAGCGCCACTGAGGCGGCAAGCGGTCGAAACGCTAAAAATATCGAACGCATTCTGATCTCCCCTATAGTTTCTGGCCGAAGGACTTCGGCGTTGGGAAGGCTAGACCGTTTCGCTGACGGACTGGGATCAACAACGCTCACGAAGTCGATTGGAACGCGTGATTAAACTGTGAACCGGTTCGCACTTGCCGGAAGTGGTTTGCGCTCTAGTCAGATGGGTTGGTGATCGTGCCGGGGCGGCTATTTGTACTCGGCCAGACGCGCGACGTACCGCGCCAGCGTGTCGATTTCGAGGTTCACGTTGTCACCGACCGCAACCCGTCCCCACGTCGTCACGGCTTTGGTGTGCGGAATGAAATTGATGCCAAAGGTATCGCCCTCGACCTCGTTCACCGTCAGCGATGTTCCGTTCAGCGAAACCGATCCTTTCGAGGCGATGAACCGCGCCAGCCCCGTGGGCGCCTTCAGTGTCACCCGTGTGCTGTCACCCTCGTCGCGCACATCGGTAACCACCGCGACACCGTCAACGTGACCCGAAACGATGTGTCCGCCAAGTTCGTCGCCGACCTTCAGGGCGCGTTCCAGGTTGACGCGGCGCCCGACGGCCCAGGTGTCGAGGTTGGTTTTCGACACGGTCTCTGCCGAGATCTGCACGTCGAACCAGTTCTTCGGGTCATGCCCCAATGCCACGACCGTCAAACAGACACCATCGCAGGCAATGGATGCGCCGATATCAATCCTGTCGATATCGTAGGAAGTGCCGATCCGGGCGTTCAGATCGCCCTCTTGCCGCAACGACAGGATCTCGCCCATGTCGGTGACAATGCCAGTAAACATCCGCTGCCTCCGGTTTTTCCGGTTTCGGCCTAGACCCGATCGCGGCAATTCGCAAGCAATGCAGGTGACAGCGCGCGACCCCGGCGGTATGTGCGATCGGATGACCGGGGTAATTCTAAAATCAGCGAGCAAGCGCTTTTTGTTCCTGCAAGGACCGCACGGACCTTTCTATGCGGGTCTCGCGCGCGCGCTCCGATATGCTGGCGCCGAGGTTTACCGTGTCGGCTTCAACGGTGGCGATGCGCTCTTTGGGCGTCGCGAACCGGGCTTCATCCGCTACTTGGGCGCACCATTCGAATGGGATTCCGCGCTTCGCGACATGGTGGAAACGCACGCGATTACCGATCTGGTCTGCTACGGGTCGAGCCGCCCGATACACAAAGTCGCGCGATCAGTGGCGCAGGACCTCGGACAGACTTTCCACGTTTTCGAGGAAGGCTACCTGAGGCCCTATTGGATTACCTACGAGCGGGACGGCGCAAATGCCGATTCGCCGGTGACCGGGATTTCGCTCGCCGAGATGAAATCGGTGCTGACGAGCGGAACAACGCAACTGCACGAGGCACCCGATCGCTGGGGTGACATGCGCGAGCATATGTTCTGGGGAGCCGCCTATCACGCGGCATTGCTGGCGGGTCAGCGCAGGTTTCCGGCGTTCAGGCCGCATCGCACGCCGGGTCCGGGACGCGAATTCGGCCTGCACCTCAAGCAATTTCTGAGTTCTCCGGGCCGCAGAATCCTGCGATCGCTGACTACGCGAACGGTGCGCCACGGTGGATTTCCCTATCATCTGGTGCTGCTTCAACTGGCGCACGACGCCAATTTCCTCGACCACTCGGGGTTTCCCGATCAGAAAACCTTTCTGGACGTGGTGTTCCGTGGATTTTCCGCGGGCGCGCCCAAGCATCACCACTTGGTCGTCAAGGCGCATCCGCTGGAAGACGGACGCGAACCCTTGCGCCCGTTGATTCGCGCGCTGAGTGTCTGGCACGGGCTGGACGGTCGCGTGCATTATATCTCGGGCGGAAAGATCGCGCATCTTCTGGATACCGCGCGCAGCGCCGTTACCGTCAATTCCACCTCTGCCGAACAGGCGCTTTGGCGGGGATTGCCGGTTAAGGCTTTCGGTGACGCGGTGTATGATCGTCCCGAATTTGTCTCCGATCAACCGATTGCCGAGTTCTTCGCCCAACCCCGCCTGCCAAATATCGAGGCATATCGGACCTACCGCGCGTTTCTTCTGGCGACATCGCAGATCGCGGGCGGATTCTACTCTCTCCGAGGCCGTCGAAAACTGGTACGACAGCTTCCCGATCTGATGCTTGACCCGAACGGTCCCTACGATGTGATCCGTCCTCTCGATGCGACCAGCCCGCAACACATTCGGCTCGTCACGTAAGTCCGCAGCGATAAACTGGAATTTCGCGAACTATACGGCTAGGCTTTCTGCAAAACAGCCGAGGCAGGCATAAGAAGGTCGAGGAGACCGGGCAGTGAGAACACAACGAAACCGCTGGGCGCGGTACGTCGCCCTTTCCGTATTGGCAGGCGCTTTGGCCGGGTGCGCATTACCGCGCTCAGGCCCGACAAAGAACGAGATCTATTCAGGATCCGTTCAGAAAAACGGCGATGCTTTCATCGTTTCAGTTGACGACCGGGTAACCGAATTGACGTCGTATGTGCCAGCGCTCGGCTTCACGCCGGAACTGATAAACGCCGGCACACTCGGCTCTGACACGATTCGGCCAGGCGACACGCTGGGGCTGACGATCTGGGAAAACGTCGATGATGGCCTTTTGGCGTCCGAGGGCGCAAATGCAGCCGCTCTGGAGGAAATCCAGGTCGATGGCTCGGGATTCATCTTCGTGCCCTACGCCGGTCGCATCCGGGCATCGGGCAATACACCCGAGGCGATCCGCAGAATAATCACCGAGAAGCTGGAAGCGCAGACACCCGACCCACAGGTCGAAGTGCGCAGGCTTGCGGGCGATGGCGCGACAGTCTCGCTGATCGGCGGCATCGGTGGACAGGGCGTTTATCCGATTGAACGCCCGACGCGGAACCTGACGGCCATGCTGGCGCGTGCGGGCGGCATTACACTTCCACCGGAAATCACCCAGATCACGCTCATTCGCGGGCAGCACAAGGGCACGATCTGGCTGGATGACCTTTACGAAAATCCTGTGCTCGACATCGCACTTAGGGGCGGCGACCGCATTCTGGTCGAGGAAGACAAGCGATTCTTCACCGCGTTGGGTGCAACCGGCGCGCAATTGAAAGTGCCTTTCGACACCCAGTCGATTTCGGCGATCGAGGCATTGGCGGGCGTTGGCGGTCTTTCGACCAATTACGCCGACCCGACCGGCATTTTCGTGTTCCGCAACGAACCCGCTGAAATCGCCAATCCGCTTCTCAACAGAAGCGATCTGGTCGGGTCGCAACGTGTCGTCTATGTGCTGGACCTGACCGGCACCAACGGCGTGTTCCAGGCCCGTGACTTCGCCATCCGCGACGGCGACACGGTCTACGTCACCGAGGCGCCGTATACGCAGTTCAACAAGGTTCTGTCGGCTATCGTCGCCCCCCTTGGACCTGCAGCATCAATCGAGCGGCTGACCAGCAATTGAACGAAGGGGCTGTCGAAGATCGTCGGCGGCTCTGCGTCTACAACGGAGGCTTCCTCACTCAGGGACGCCTCCGTCGCATTCTGGAACTGGCGGGTTGGGACACCGCGATCGGCGTGCCCGGCGAAGGCGACTGGGTCGGGGTCTGGGGCAGATCACCGACATCTTGGCGCGGCGACGCGGTTGCCGGCTGGACCGACGCGCCGGTCCTGACGATCGAGGATGCCTTTCTGCGCTCGGTCCACCCCGGACGTGTGCGAGGCGAGGAGCCGATTGGGCTTTGCCTGGATACCAGGGGTGTGCATTTCGACGGCTCGGCACGCTCGGACATCGAAACGCTGCTGGCAACGCATCCGCTGGACGACACCGCCCTTTTGAACCGTGCCCGTGACGCGTTGGATCAGTTGAAATACTGGCATCTGGGAAAATACAGTTGCAACGATCCCGGTCTGGCCGTCCCCGACCCCGGCTATGTCGTCGTGATCGACCAGACCGAAGGCGACGCGGCGCTGATGGGTGCCGGACGTGGCGATTTCCGCGAGATGCTGACATTTGCGGCGGAAGAGAACCCCGGGTGCGAAATCATCGTGAAATCACACCCCGAAAGCGCCGGAGGTGCCCGTAAGGGCCTGCTGGACGAGGTTGAAGGCATCGACCGCGTGACGATCCTGCGCGATCCGGTGTCACCCTGGTCGCTGCTGGAAGGCGCGGTCGGCGTCTACACCCATTCCTCCACCTTGGGGTTCGAGGCGATATTTGCCGGCCACAAACCCCGCGTCTTCGGACAGCCGTTTTATTCAGGCTGGGGCCTGACGATGGATCAGAACGCGCCGCCAAGACGCGAGCGAGTGCTGACGCGGGCGCAACTTTTTGCCGCCGCCATGATTCTCTATCCGGTCTGGTATGATCCGCGCCGCGACAGCCTTTGCGAAGTTGAGGATGTGATTGCCGATCTCGCCGCGCGCGCCCGGGCCTGGCGCGAGGATCGTCACGGCTACGTCGCCCTTTCAATGCGGGGCTGGAAGCGGCCGCATCTGAAAGCGGCGTTTGGACAGGAGAAGCCGCTGCGCTTTGCGCGCACGCTTTCCGGTGCGATGAGGAAGGCGGAAAAAGACGGAAGGCGGGTTCTGGTCTGGGGCAAGGCGGACGGGCCGGACGGCGCGTTACGGGTTGAAGACGGATTCCTGCGCTCGAACGGTCTGGGTGCTGCGCTTGTCCCACCGCTGTCGCTGGTTCTGGATTCCCCCTCGCTCTACTTCGATCCCGA
>JBBKWG010000082.1:0-43443 GCA_037968835.1 Paracoccaceae bacterium | reverse complement strand
TCGCCAAGCCGACGTACCGAAACCGTGCGATCCGCAACTTCGCGCTGCCCGATCGCGAGGATTACCGGGACCTTGCCGACCGAGTGCTCGCGGATCTTGTAGTTGATCTTCTCATTCCGAACGTCAGCTTCGGCCCGGATCCCGGATTTCTGCAACGCCGCGACAACCTCATGAACGAAGTCGTCCGCGTCCGAAACGATTGACGCAACGACGACCTGACGCGGCGCGAGCCAGAACGGAAGCCGCCCCGCCGAGTTCTCGATCAGGATGCCGATGAAGCGTTCGAAAGATCCAAGGCACGCACGATGCAGCATGTACGGACGATGTTTGGCGCCGTCTTCAGCGACATAACTGGCGTCAAGTCGCTCGGGCAAATTCGGATCGACCTGGAACGTTCCGCACTGCCATTCCCGCCCGATGGCGTCGGTCAACTTGAAATCAAGTTTGGGTCCATAAAAAGCGCCTTCTCCCGGATCGAGCGTATAGGGATGCCCCGTCGATTTGATGGCTTGTTCCAGCGCCCTCTCGACGTGATCCCAGCTTTCCTCCGAACCAACCCGCTTTTCGGGGCGCGTTGCGAACATGATCTCGAACCCGTCGAACCCGAGGTCGCTATAGACCGAAGACAGGTAATTGATGAAAGCGGCGCATTCGGCCTCGATCTGATCTTCGCGGCAGAATATGTGGCCGTCGTCTTGCGTGAAGCCGCGCACGCGCATGATGCCGTGCAGCGCGCCGGAGGGTTCATAGCGTGCACAGGAGCCGAATTCAGCCAGCCGAAGCGGCAGGTCGCGGTAGGATTTCAGTCCCTGGTTGAAGATCTGGACGTGGCACGGGCAGTTCATCGGCTTCAAGGCGTTGACGGCTTTTTCGCGCGCGTGCTCTTCGTCAACTTCAACGATGAACATGTGCTCTTGATACTTGTCCCAATGCCCGGACGCCTCCCAAAGCTTGCGGTCGACCACTTGCGGTGTGTTGACTTCGCGATAGCCGGCATCGCGCTGCTTGCGCCGCATGTAATCCTGAAGCGTCGTGTAGATGGTCCAACCGTCAGGGTGCCAGAACACCTGACCGGGCGCCTCTTCCTGCATGTGGAAAAGGTTCATTTCACGGCCGAG
The DNA here is from genome assembly GCA_037968835.1 of Paracoccaceae bacterium. Classification (GTDB taxonomy): domain Bacteria; phylum Pseudomonadota; class Alphaproteobacteria; order Rhodobacterales; family Rhodobacteraceae; genus JBBKWG01. The sequence goes on along the minus strand of JBBKWG010000082.1, from coordinate 42,325 downwards.
ACGGCGATGGTCGCGTTTCGCCGCTTCCTCCAGCATCGTCAGGTGTTTTTTCAGGTCGCCGCGGTTCCTGAACGCGACGCCGTATATCCTTTGGAGCATCTGGCGTGAGCTGTCGCCGCGCCAATACGCGCCCGCGACCGACATCAGTTTGAACGCATCGGCCGGAACTTGACCTGTGTGTTGCAGGTGGGGACCGCGGCACAAATCCTGCCAGTCGCCGTGCCAATACATGCGCAACGGCTCGTCGCCCGGAATGGCGTCGATAAGTTCGACCTTGTAGGCTTCGCCGCTGCTTTCATAGTGAGCAATCGCCCGAGAACGATCCCAGACTTCGGTGCGCACCGGGTCACGTGCGTTGATGATCTCTTTCATCCGCGCCTCGATCCTGCCGAGATCTTCCGGTGTGAACGGCTCGACACGGTCGAAGTCGTAATACCAACCGTTCTCGATCACCGGGCCGATGGTAACCTTCACATCCGGCCAGATCTCCTGAACCGCGCGCGCCATGATATGGGCAAGGTCGTGGCGGATCAGTTCCAGCGCCTGCGCATCGTCGTTCATTGTGTGGATGGCAATCGCGGCGTCCGATTGGATCGGCCATTGCAAGTCCCAGTGCCGCCCATCGACCGATGCGCTGATCGCCTTTTTGGCCAGCGAGTTCGATATGTCGGCGGCGACCTCGGCTGGCGTCACACCAGCTTCGAAAGCGCGCGAATTGCCATCGGGAAATGTAAGGGAAATCTGGGCCATCGGCCTGAAGCTCCTCGTCGGTTTGGCGCCCACGGAACGCCCGGTTGCGGGTTGTGTGGCAGCAGAATTGGCAGCGGTGTGCGGCAAAGTCAACGGGAACCGGACGTGAGCAAAAGCATTGGTGAAGCATGAAACCCGGGCTAAGGTTTTGTGTTTCAGCGTGCTTCGCGACGTGAGGCGGCGGAATTTCTGCGGCGCGGTTGCGCGATCGCTGGAAGTGATCCAGAACCCGATCAACAGGACGCTTTCCATCGGGCGGATGAGAGCGAAAAGAACCAAGTGAGGATGACGCATGTCCCAAACGTTCCATCAAAACGCCATCCGCCAACTGGCGTACAACAAGACCGAAGGCGACGGTCCGGGCGTTGTTTTTCTCGGAGGTTTCAGGTCCGATAAAGAGGGAACGAAGGCGCTCTATCTTGAGGAATGGGCGCAGCGACGCGGGCGTGCGTTCCTGCGGTTCGATTATTCGGGGCACGGCCAGTCGTCGGGGGATTTTCTTGATGGAAGCATCGGTGACTGGGCAGAAGATGCGGCCTCGATTATCGCGGGCCTGACGGACGGTCGTCAAATCCTTGTTGGTTCTTCGATGGGTGGCTGGATTGCGCTTCTTCTTGCGCGGATCATTCCCGAGCGCTTCGCGGGTCTGGTGACCGTCGCCGCCGCACCGGATTTCACCGAGGATAGCATGTGGGCCGGTTTCGATGCCGATCAGCGAAACGTACTCGAAACCGACGGCAAAATCGAACTTCCATCCGAATACTCCGAAGAACCCTACGTGGTGACGCGTCGTTTGATCGAGGATGGCAGGAAACGACAGGTGCTGCGCGACCCGCTCGATCTGCCATTTCCGGTCCGCTTTTTGCAGGGAACGGCAGATGCCGACGTTTCGCCGAATGTCGCGCACAAATTGCTGGACCACGCATCCGGTCCTGACATGCGATTGACGCTGGTCAAAGGCGCGGATCACCGCTTCTCGGATCCGGATTGTCTTGCGCTTATCGTTCACGCGGTCGAGGACGTCAGCGCACGGGCAACCGTTTATGCTGAAGATTGGCCCGCTTAACGCGCCTCGAGAAACGCGTATAGTTTACGCTGCATTTCGGTGGTCCAAAGTCCCTGATGGCCCCGGTCGGCGATCTCCAGAAATGATTTGTCCTTGGATGGGGCCAGGAAGAAAAGCCTTTGACCCATTGCAAACGGTACGACCCGGTCGTGGATGCCGTGAATGACCAAAAGCGGGTGGGTAATCCCGCCAATTGCAGAGCCGCTGTCCCACTTTTGCGTCACCAGACCGGCAAGACTTTCGGTTGGGAATTGAGCCTTCACAAGATCCTCAATCGACGTGAAGGGCGCTTCCAGAACCAACGCGTCTCCATAACCAGCGGCTGCCAATTTGATGGCGATCGCCGTGCCAAGGCTTTCGCCATATAACACCAGCGGATGAGCGGTTTCAGAGCGTACCAAAGCAAGTGCGTCGGCCGTCAGCAGGGCTTCGTCGGGCCGACCGCTTGAGCCGCTCGAGCCACGATAGGCGACTGCGATCACTCCGTACCCGCGGTCTATCAATCGGGAAAATCGCGTTGCCCGGTTCTTCAACCCGCCCGCATTGCCGGGAAAATATAGTATCGTAGCCCGGTTGGCACGCGCGACTGCCCGCCAGACGATCAACTCTTCATTGTCCGGCGTCGTGAAACGGGTCTCGGTCAGCCTTGGCTCACCAGCTTCGAGGGGCGATGCATATGTCGCGTCGAACGGGTAGATCATCGCCATTTCGTTTCGTTCGAGATACCAGGCAAGAAAGCTGGTCGAAACGCATATGATCGCGATTTTCAGCATCAGTCGCCGACCTCGTAAGGCAAGGTGTTGCGGCGATCATGATCGATTTTGAGCGTTCGTTCCAGCGGTGGGACAGCGCGCTGGTGACAATTTCGTCGTTCGCAAATGCGGCACGAGATGCCGATTGGGTCGAAGGCATGGCCGTCGGTCAGATCAAGGCCATCCGAATACACGACTTCCGGAGCGTGGCTGATCTCGCATCCCAGGCCAATTGCCAAACGCCGCACAGGGGCGCGAAACGCTGTGGCAGACGAGGAGATTTCGCGGGCAAGGCAAAGGTATCGGACCCCGTCAGGCGTTTCCGCAAGTTGTCGCATGAATTGGCCCGGCGTTTCGAATGCGCGATGGACGTTCCACAGCGGGCAGGCGCCGCCGTACCGCGCGAATTGAAGCCGCGTTGCGGAGTGGCGTTTTGTGATTGTTCCCGCCTGATCGACGCGCACAAAGAAAAACGGCACACCCTTCGCACCCGGTCGCTGCAAGGTGCTGAGCCTGTGCGCGACCTGTTCAAGCGATGCGCCGAAACGACGCGACAAACGCTCCAGATCGTGCCGCATCTCGCGCGCTTCCGCCAGAAACGCACCATAGGGCATCAGAACGGCGCCGGCGAAATAGTTGGCAAGCCCGATCTTCGCGATAGCTCGCGCCTCGTCGGAATGAAATCGCGCGAGGTCCAGCGTCGCTTCAAGCAAGTCGTTCTGCGTGAGCAACGCGATCTGATGCAGGCTTTGAAATCTTTGCGTTGACAGAGTGGACAGGTTCGAGAGCGAGAGGGTCGCTGTTCGTTCGTCGAAGATCCTTAGCGCAGTCGCGTCGTCATGGAAGCGGATCGTAATGTTCAGGTTGGCCAACGTGTTGGCAATCAGAGCGTCGGTCGGGCTGCTGGTCGAAAAATGCTCGGCGGCCTTGTCGATGGCATCGATGTAATTGTCGCAATAATGAAAGAAATCGCGCACCTCATCCCAGGGCGACGCGCCTGCAGCAACGCCAGTTTCACCAAGCGCCGCGTCCAGAGATGCAAAGCGTTCATTGGTCTGAAGGTAGGCCCGGTGCAGGGTGAGAAAGGCACGCGCAAGCGATGGCGCGTTCGTGGCCACAAGGCGAAGATCTGCGAGCGCGGGAGCTGCGTTCTTGAAAACCGGATCCGCAAGAGCCTCGCGCAGATCGCTGACCATGCGTTCGCTGTCGCCGACGGCAAGTTCGCTGACATCGAAATTGAATTCCTGAACCAGTGACAGAATGACGGTCGAGGACACGGGGCGATGGTTGTTTTCCATCTGGTTCAAGTAGGGAAGCGAGACACCAAGGCGTTCTGCGAAGACTTTCTGGGTTAAGCCGAAGCGCAGCCGGGTTTCGCGCAATTTCGCGCCCGCAAAGAGTTTCTGACTGCACATAGTTTTCGATCCTGTCGTATTTGCAAACACGCTTGCGCGGTTTGGCAAAGTTGACAAGCCCTCTACGCGGCGCGGATGTGCCGTTCCCGGGCGATGACGTAGATGATCGAGATCAGTGACAGAGCGGCCGAAACGGTCATGATCGCCAAAAGGGGCAGGCTGCCGCCGCCCCACGTGAGCGCGACGCCGGCAAACACCGACAGCGCGGCACCCCCGCCGATCATGATGGCGCTACCCAACCCCGACGCAGTGCCGGCCAGATGGGGGCGCACCGATAGCATTCCGGCGCTGGCATTGGGCATGACCATTCCGTTTCCAAGTCCCACAGTCGTGCAGAACCCGAAGAAGATGACGGCAGAGTCATATCCCAGCATCGCAAGAAAAGTGGCGATCCCAAGTCCCACCACAGCGATTATGGCGCCGAGCTTGATCATTGCGTTTATGCCGACCCTGATCGAATAGCGCCCCGAAAAGAAGTTGCCGAGTGCATACCCGATTGCGGGAGCGCCAAATCCGAAACCCGCCCAAAACGATGACAGCCCGTAGACCTCGGTGGCGACGAATGGCGCTCCGCCAAGGAAGGCGAAGAAGGCGCCGCTGGCAAAGGCTGCCGTAAAGACGTATCCCCAGAACCGCCTCGATGCGAGTAGTTCGGGGTATTCGGCAATCTGCGCCGCGAAGCTTTTGCCTTCTCCCGAAGCGGTTTCGCCGAGATCGGCCCATGTGATTGCAAAGACTAAAACGCCGGCAACAAACAGAAAAATAAAGGTGGCGTGCCAGTCATAGATCTGATCCAAAGCGCCGCCAATCATCGGCGCGACCATTGGAACAAGCGCCATACCCATTGTGACATAGCCGATCATGGATGCGGCTTCGGCTTGGGGCACCATGTCGCGCACAATTGCACGCGACAAGACGAGTCCAACCGCGACGGCGGCTTGGATCATCCGAAATATTAGGAACAGTTCCACGGATTTCGAAAGCAGACATCCGATGGTCGCGACGAGGAAAATCACCATGCAAGCGAGCGTTACCGGACGACGGCCATATCTGTCGCTGATCGGCCCGATCCCCAATTGGACCACGGCCGTTACGGCCAGATAAAGCGAAACCGAAAGCTGAATTTTGGTGTAGTCGGTTGCAAAGTAGTCCGTCATCCCCGGAAGCGAAGGAAGAAAGGCGCTCATGTTCATGGCGGCCAAGCCGGCCATCAGAACAAGCGTAAGAATGTGTGGCGGAGTAGTCCGGTCTAGAAACCGGACAGCGGGGCGATCACTCATTGCGCGGATTTAGGCCGGATATGATCTGCTGTCCACTCGAAGCCTCTGTGCGCAAATGTATAATTAACAAATTTGCAGATTGTTCGTTTTCCAGTTCGCAATATATGCAAATTCGCATCATTTGCCTTCCCGCTATCAGTCGATTGGAGTAGGTCGGAGTAAGTTTCGGGAGAGATCGTCTATGTCTGATGTATTGGCAGAGCTGGAGCGGCGGCGCGCAGATGCGCGCGCTGGAGGCGGAGAAAAGCGGGTCGCGGCCCAGCATGCCAAGGGCAAGCTGACCGCGCGCGAACGCGTCGAAATTTTGCTGGACGAGGACACGTTCGAAGAATTCGACATGTTCATGACCCACAGGACGACGGATTTTGGAATGGCGGACACGAAGCCTGCGGGCGACGGCGTCGTGACCGGGTGGGGGACGGTGAACGGTCGCATGGTCTACGTTTTCTCGCAGGACTTCACGGTTTTCGGCGGATCGCTTTCCGAAACCCATGCTCAGAAAATTTGCAAAATCATGGATATGGCGCTTCAGAACGGCGCGCCGGTCATTGGTCTGAACGATTCAGGTGGCGCGAGAATCCAGGAAGGTGTCGCGTCGCTCGCCGGATATGCTGAGGTTTTTCAACGCAACATCATGGCTTCCGGCGTCGTTCCGCAGATCAGCGTGATCATGGGGCCCTGTGCGGGCGGCGCAGTCTATAGCCCGGCGATGACGGACTTCATATTCATGGTCCAGGATTCCAGTTATATGTTCGTGACCGGGCCGGATGTTGTGAAAACTGTCACCAACGAAATCGTCACGGCGGAAGAATTGGGCGGTGCAACCACGCATACGCGAAAGAGTTCGGTGGCGGATGGCGCATTCAAGGATGATGTCGAAGCCCTGAACGAGGTTCGGCGCCTGATCGACTTCCTGCCGTTATCGAACCGCCAGAAGCCGCCCGTCCGTCCGTTTTTCGACGATCCCAGACGCACGGAAAACAGCCTCGATACTCTGATACCGACCAACCCCAATCAGCCTTACGACATGAAGGAATTGATTCACAAGGTGGCGGACGAGGCTGATTTTTACGAGATACAGGAGCATTTCGCCGCCAACATCATCACCGGATTCATTCGACTTGAGGGCTCGACGGTCGGCGTCGTTGCCAATCAGCCGATGGTTCTGGCGGGTGTTCTCGACATCGACAGCAGCAGAAAGGCCGCGCGGTTCGTGCGGTTCTGCGATGCCTTCGAAATTCCGATTCTGACGTTCGTGGATGTGCCGGGCTTTTTGCCGGGCACGGCGCAGGAATTCGGCGGTGTGATCAAACATGGGGCAAAGCTTCTGTTTGCATACGGTGAGGCGACCGTTCCGAAGGTCACTGTCATCACGCGAAAGGCTTACGGCGGCGCATACGATGTCATGGCGTCCAAGCACCTTCGCGGCGATTTCAACTATGCGTGGCCGACAGCACAAATTGCGGTCATGGGCGCGAAGGGAGCAACGGAGATCTTGTATCGGTCCGAACTGGGCGATCCCACTAAAGTTGCGGCGCGGGCGGCAGAATACGAGGCAAACTTCGCCAATCCCTTCCGCGCGGCAGAGCGGGGTTTCATTGATGAAGTCATTCAGCCGCACTCCACTCGCCGTCGTGTTTGCCGGGCCTTTGCTTCGTTGCGAAACAAGCAACTGAGCAATCCTTGGAAAAAACACGACAATATTCCGCTATGATCGTGCAAAAGTGGTCGAAATCGCCGCCATCTCAACGAATTCGCGCTGAAATGTCGGCTTCAGATAAAAGTGATTTGAATCAGCGGTTTTCCGCTTATGCATCCAATGCATCATTGGGTGGGCAGATGGCATACTATAGCGTAATTGAGTATGTCCATGTGGGCGTGCCGCGCAAATCGAACGGCCGTGCTATGCACACGGTCTTTTTTCACCGAAGGAGGCAGTCATGTCATTCACCGCTAAAACCCTTATTGCCCTTGGGCTACTCACTCTCGCCACCGCCTGTGCTCAGCAGGAGGAAGTCGTCGTTGTTGAACCCGCGCCGATCATGCAAGAGCCAACGATGTCTAAGTTCTGAGCCAGTCTCAGAAATGGATGCCCCTGAAGTAAGGGGCATCCACTACCCTGCCTGCGCTCGCGCACCCGATTACGGGGTGGCGGTATGCTGAAGCACAAGGGGTTTCCTGGCAGATTACCGGGATCCGATTTCCAGTTTACAGTCCGACGCGCCAATCCCAAGGGCGTAACGCCGATCGTTCGGCGCGAACGTCATGCTGACCGTCGACCAGCGGACAGGCGGGCCGACGCTGCCTTTGTGGCGTGCCTCTGGGATTATTTCGGTGACCAACCGTTCGAGCGCGGCAATCTTGATGCCGGAAGGCTCAGTTGGTTGTTCGGGCGCGAGGTGCTGCCCGCCGAGGACCCGTTTGACGAGAAAAGCTATGATGCGCTGTTGCGACTTGACGAAGGACGCGCGCGTGCAAGCTTTCCGGACGCATTTGACGGCACGTGGGTGGCATGAAATCGCCGCTTGCCTCTCGAAACCGGCAAACGACTGCCTGTTTTGCCCCCCTGGCGAACCACACGTTTGCCGTGGCGCGCAGAATCATACTTTATGGTGGCAAGACGCACCTCTCTGACTTGAACCGCGTCTATGTATGTCAAAAACGTTACCCTTCCCCTTCAACGTGGTCTGGCCCAAGATTTTGGGTCAGATCACGATTTTTTGTCGAATTTGGGCGAACGGCTGCCGATTTGACGGAAAACCTCGAATTTTGCCTTGTGTCCCCCTCCTTACGTGCAATGGATGCACTAGGGGGCAGTAGGTCCCATATTGAAGGAGGCAGAAAGACATGCATAAGAAAACGATCGTTCTCGCGTTTGCTGCGACGCTTGGCCTCGCGGCCTGCGGCGACACCGATCTTGAACGCGGCGTCTCGGGTGCGGCAATCGGTGCCGTCGGCGCGGAGCTTACAGGCGGAAACGCACTCACCGGTGCGGCGGTTGGCGGTGCGGCCGGCGTCCTTTGCGACGATCTCACACCGGAGCTTTGCCGCCGCTAGGCAATACGCAAACTTCCAAGTGGTTTCGGCCATCGGAGCAATTCGTTCCGGTGGCCTTTTCTTTGGCGATTTCAAAGGCGCATCATGCAGGGGGACGGCATGTTCAAGAAAATCCTGATTGCCAATCGGGGCGAGATCGCCTGTCGGGTAATCAAGTCTGCTCGTCGCATGGGGATAACGACTGTCGCGGTATATTCGGACGCCGACGCTGGTGCGCTGCACGTAAAGATGGCGGATGAGGCGGTTAATATCGGCCCGCCGCCTGCGAACCAGTCTTACATAGTCATCGACAAGGTCATGGATGCGGTCCGGAAATCCGGGGCCGAAGCAGTGCATCCGGGCTATGGGTTCCTTTCCGAGAATCCCAAGTTTGCGCAGGCCTTGGAGGCTGAAGGCGTTGCCTTCATCGGCCCTCCGGTCAAAGCCATCGAAGCGATGGGTGACAAGATCACATCCAAGAAAATTGCGCAGGAGGCAGGGGTTTCGACGGTTCCCGGCCATATGGACCTGATCGGGGACGCAGATGAGGCGGTGAAGATCAGCTGCGAAATCGGATACCCTGTGATGCTGAAGGCCAGTGCCGGTGGCGGTGGCAAGGGGATGCGGATTGCGTGGAGCGATGAAGAAGCGCGCGAAGGGTTCCAGTCGTCGAAAAACGAGGCAGCGGCGAGCTTCGGCGACGATCGGATCTTCATCGAGAAATTCATTACGCAACCGCGCCACATTGAAATTCAGGTGCTGGCGGACGCCCACGGCAATACGCTTTATCTGAACGAGCGCGAATGTTCGATTCAGCGGCGAAATCAGAAAGTGATCGAGGAAGCTCCGTCACCATTTCTTGATGCGACGACCCGCAAGGCAATGGGTGAACAAGCATGCGCCCTAGCGGCTGCGGTTGGATACACGAGCGCCGGAACGGTCGAATTTATCGTCGATGGCGATCGCAAGTTCTATTTCCTGGAGATGAACACCCGGTTGCAGGTCGAACATCCGGTAACCGAGTTGATCACCGGCATTGATCTGGTCGAACAGATGATCCGCATAGCCGCAGGCGAGAAGCTTCCGATGGCCCAATCCGACATCGCGATCAATGGGTGGTCCATTGAAAGTCGACTTTATGCGGAGGATCCATATCGCGGCTTTCTTCCCTCGATCGGACGTCTAAGCCGCTATCGCCCGCCGACCGAGACGACGCGTTCGGATCACAAGGTTCGCAACGATACCGGCGTTTTCGAGGGTGGTGAAATCAGCATGTACTACGATCCGATGATTGCAAAGCTCTGTACGTGGGCGCCGTCGCGAGGCGAAGCGATCGAGGAAATGCGCAATGCACTCGACGCGTTTGAAATCGAAGGGATCGGACATAACCTTCCGTTTCTTGCCGCAGTCATGGACCATCCGAAGTTCATTTCGGGCGACATCACGACCGCTTTCATCGCCGAGGAATATCCAGACGGTTTCAATGGGGTCGAACCGGACGACGAGACGTTGCGCCGACTGGCTGCGGTTGCCGCCCATATGAAAATGCGTAAAGAAGAACGAGCCGCACAAATCTCGGGCGCGATGGCCAACCATCGACGCCGGGTTGCTCCGGAGTGGTCCGTTTTTGTCGGGAACGACCGTTTCGACGTCACGATCACTGAAAATAACGGTGCGACAACGATCATCTTCGACGACGATGTCTTGCTTGAAGTTCAGTCCGACTGGACGCCGGGCATGACGTTATTTACCGGCGTTGTCGGCGGTCGACGGATGATCGTGAAAACCGAGTTTGTTCGCGACGGTGCCCGACTTCGCTATCGCGGCAGCGACTTGAAGGCCGTTGTCCGAACCCCGCGCCAGGCCGAACTTGCAGCCATGATGCCCGAAAAGTCGCCGGCGGATACGTCGAAATTGCTTCTTTGTCCAATGCCGGGCCTTGTCGTGAAAGTTGACGTTGAGGTTGGGCAGGAGGTTCACGAAGGTCAGGCACTGTGTACCATCGAAGCCATGAAAATGGAGAACATTCTGCGCGCCGAAAAGAAGGCTGTGGTTTCCCGTGTGAACGCCACCGCTGGTGACAGCCTGAAAGTGGACGACGTTATCCTGGAATTCGAATGATGGATGTCGGCGGAGTGGCTACCGGTTGGGCATACTCAAGACCATGTCGACCAACGGCATCCTACTGCACTTCCCGGCGTTCCTTGAGCTCTTGTTTCCGGATCGGCATCTTGTCGATCGAGCGGGAAATCTCGCGGATATCCCAGGGAAAGGGCTTTCGCAGCTTAATTCCGCCGTCCTTGTCGATCAGCGTCAACATGAAGCCCCTCGGGCGGAGTTTGCGACGCAGATCCGTTTTGGCCGAGGGATCGGTGTCGGTAATGACGACGACATCGCGATCGATCAATTCAATTGGCCGGTCCTTTAGAAGTTCCATCTGGCGTTGGAATGCCGGATCCGCAGGCGTGTCGGCGAACACCACGATTGGACGCGCGATCCACAAGAAATCCTCTAGAGTAATGTCTCTGGCGTCCAGAATGAGTGACTTGTCTTGTTCCCACATGGAGACCGGTGAAAGATCGGTTTCAGCACTGTCGGTTGCTGACGCGGAAGACGCGCAGATGGCGACGGCTGCTATGGCGGCCAGAGCAAGGGGGTGTTTCATCAATTCTCCTTCTGACAAGGATATATGTCTGAAAAGTGGAAATCGAAGCTTTTTCGCAAGTCGCGCGCACGATTTTCCGCAATGTTGTCAACGAAAAGAGATTGCGCAATGACTGATTGGAAAGCCTTGGCCGAGAAAGAACTTCGCGGACGGAGCCTTTCGGATGTTGAGTGGCAGACGCTTGAGGGCATTACGGTCAAGCCGCTCTACACCGAAAGCGACCTGGAGGGCCTGGATCACCTTGGCTCTGTGCCGGGCGCCACACCGTTTACGCGTGGTGTTAAGGCAACGATGTATGCCGGGCGACCCTGGACGATCCGGCAATACGCCGGTTTCTCCACAGCCGAGGAGTCCAACGCTTTCTATCGACGTGCGCTCGCTGGCGGGCAGCAGGGTGTCTCGGTCGCTTTCGATCTGGCAACGCATCGCGGTTACGACAGCGACCACCCGCGTGTCGAAGGCGATGTTGGCAAGGCCGGCGTCGCCATAGACTCGGTCGAGGATATGAAAATTCTGTTCGATAAAATTCCCCTTGGCGCAGTCAGCGTGTCGATGACGATGAATGGCGCCGTCATTCCCATCCTCGCTAGTTTCATCGTCGCCGGGGAAGAGCAGGGCGTCGATCGGGCCGACCTGTCGGGCACCATTCAGAACGACATTCTTAAGGAGTTCATGGTCAGGAACACCTACGTCTATCCACCCGAACCTTCGATGCGCATCGTCGCGGACATCATCGAATACACTTCCGAGCATATGCCGAAGTTCAACTCGATCTCGATTTCCGGCTATCACATGCAAGAGGCTGGCGCGAACCTAGTGCAAGAGCTTGCGTTCACGCTGGCAGACGGTCGCGAATATGTGCGCACGGCCATCGCGCGCGGCATGGATGTCGACAAATTCGCTGGTCGGCTCAGTTTCTTTTTCGCGATCGGTATGAATTTCTTCATGGAGGCCGCCAAGTTACGGGCCGCGCGGCTTTTGTGGTCGCGGATCATGGAAGAGTTCGCACCGAAGGACCCGCGGTCCGGAATGTTGCGAACGCATTGTCAGACATCCGGCGTAAGTCTTCAGGAGCAGGACCCCTATAATAACGTGGTGCGCACGGCTTACGAGGCGATGAGCGCGGTGCTTGGCGGCACCCAGTCGCTCCACACCAACGCACTCGACGAAGCGATTGCCCTGCCGACGGATTTCTCGGCTCGCATCGCGCGGAACACGCAACTTATCCTGCAGGAAGAAACCGGCATCACGCATGTCGTCGATCCTTTAGCGGGATCGTATTACGTTGAAAGCCTGACCGCGGAATTGGCTGAAAAGGCATGGGCGCTGATCGAGGAAGTCGAAGAGATCGGCGGCATGACCAAAGCGGTAGCCTCGGGGATGCCGAAACTCAGAATCGAAGAAAGCGCGGCCAGACGTCAGGCGATGATCGACAAGGGCGATGAGGTTATTGTCGGCGTGAACAAGTACCGGAAGGACCGGGAAGACCCGATCGACATACTTGATATCGACAATGCGAAAGTGCGCGAAAGCCAGATCAAACGCTTGCAGCAAATCAAGGCGAGCAGGAATCAGGAAAAGTGCGAGAGCGCGCTTGAAGAATTGGAACGGCGGGCGCGAGGGGGCGGAAATCTGCTGGAAGCTGCAATCGTGGCGTCGCGTGCCCGAGCCACAGTTGGAGAGATTTCGATGGCCATGGAAAAAGTGTTTGGCCGTCACCGTGCGGAGGTGAAGACATTGGCGGGAGTATACGGTGCGGCATACGAGGGCGACGAAGGATTTGCTGCGATCCAGAAGGATGTCGAGGCGTTCGCAGAGGCTGAAGGTCGCCGGCCACGTATGTTGGTCGTAAAGATGGGGCAGGACGGTCACGACCGCGGCGCCAAGGTTATCGCGACCGCATTTGCCGACATAGGATTCGACGTCGATGTCGGTCCGTTGTTCCAGACACCCGAAGAAGCGGCTCAGGATGCCATCGACAACGACGTGCATGTGGTCGGGATCAGTTCGCAAGCGGCTGGCCACAAAACCCTTGCGCCCAAGCTGATTGATGCGCTGAGGGACAAGGACGCGGGCGACATTCTAGTGATCTGTGGCGGTGTCATTCCGCAACAGGATTACGAATTCCTGCGGAACGCCGGAGTGAAGGCGATCTTCGGTCCCGGGACGAATATCCCCGAGGCCGCGGCAGACATTCTACGTCTGATAAGAAGTGCCCCGCGTTGATCAGGTCGCTTTCGGAGATGCGGGGATTTCGCGTTCCTGAACGTTCTTTTTTGATGACAACATCAACATGGAATAGCCGATGATGGCCGAAATCGCGGATCCGGCGAGCACGCCAAGACGCACGTCGTTCATCAGTGTCGGATCGGCGAAGCTGAGTGATCCGATGAACAGCGACATGGTGAACCCGATGCCCGCCAGACAAGCGACTCCGTAGATCTGAAGCCAGGTCACTCCGTGGGGCAAGGTCGCCATTCCGGATCGGACCATTAACCAGGTCGCACCGAACACGCCGATCTGTTTGCCAAGGATCAGTCCCAAAGCAATTCCAAGCGGTACCGGGGCGGCGAGATCGGATAGCGACAGCCCCTCAAGCACAACGCCCGCGTTCGCAAATGCGAAAATCGGAACGATTACGAAAAACACGTACGGCGACAGGCCGTGCTCCAACGAATGCAACGGGGATTTGCCGAAACGATCTCTGAGCGGAATGAAGAACGCGGTCACGACGCCCGCAAGTGTAGCGTGAACACCAGATTTCAGAACGAGCACCCAGAGTATCACGCCGAGCAACAGGATAGGCGCGACGCGGTGCACTTGTCTGATGTTCAGGAACGCCATTCCGATGAGCGGCAGAAGGGCGAGCAGGAGATAGTCGACCTTCAGTTCTGCGGTGTAGAAGATGGCGATGATCAGGATTGCGCCCATATCGTCCATGATCGCGATCGTGAGCAAAAAGACTTTCAGCGAGGCTGGCACGCGGTTGCCGACGAGTGCCAAGACACCTAACGCGAACGCGATGTCGGTAGCCGCCGGAATCGCCCAGCCATTGATCGTTGCGGGGTTTCCCCAATTCAGAGCGGCGTAGAAGGCGGCAGGAACCAGCATACCGCCAATCGCGGCAACTCCGGGCAGAACGACGTCGCGCGGATCTTTCAGCTTCCCTTCGAGAATCTCGCGTTTCAGTTCGAGACCGATCAGAAAGAAGAAGACGGCCATCAGGCCATCATTTATCCATAATATCAGGGGTTTGCTCAGTCCCTCTCCATCCAGCATTATCGACAAGACCGAAGACAACCATCCTTCGTAGAGCGGTCTGGCGGCGGAGTTCGCGACGATCAATGCCAGTGCGGCTGCGAGCATCAGTATTATTCCACCAGAGGCTTCGTGGCGGAAGAATTTGTCGAGCGTGCGTGTCAGGGTCATCGAGGGCCATCAGTTAGGGATCTATGAAAGGAAAGATAAGCTGATCACGAAATATGCAACGCGTCAAAATGGCATGTTTGGGATCGGTCCGATTGTGCAAAATTCCGAGAACGTATGGTTTAAGCATGTTTTCACACGCTGTGACAACGCGCTGATTTCGCCGCGTGCGTTCCACTTATTTCTTGCCAAGATATGTAGCCACCAGTCATGAAAGCTGATGATGTTCACTATCGCCCTGGATCACCTTGCGGTTGTTGCACGCACCCTTGAAGAAGGGACGAACTATGTCGAGGCGGTCTTGGGAGCAGAACTTTCGCCCGGCGGGAAGCATCCCGACATGGGCACACACAACCGATTGCTTTCGCTTGGCTCCGAAATTTATCTCGAAGTGATCTCAATCGACCCGTCTGCGCCCAAACCGACCCACCGTCGCTGGTTCAATCTCGACAACTTCAGCGGCGCGCCCCGCATGATGAATTGGATCTGCCGCACCGATGATCTGGAAGCGGCCATCGAAGCCGCTCCGCCCGGGATCGGAAAAGCGACGACGCTGGCTCGGGGTGACATGACGTGGCGCATGGGCGTGACCGAATTTGGCAGACTTCCCTTCGACGATGCCTGCCCGGCGCTAATCGAGTGGGGGGACAGCCCCAGACCTACAGAACGACTGCCCGATCATGGGTTTCGGTTGTCGCGGCTGGATGTTTTTCATCCGGATGCCGAAGCGCTACTCGACGCTTTCCCGGCCCTGCGCAGGCTGGATATGGTTTCCGTGCGCGAAGGCCCCGAAAAGCGCCTGATCGCGACAATCTCCACTCCCGAAGGCAACAGGATCCTCGCGTGATCGTTCGACAGGCCCGGCCAAAAGACGCAGGCGAAGTCCGCGCTATCATCAACGACGTGATCCTGAACACGACCATTTCGTTCAAGCCAAATCCGATGACGGAAGATGCGGTTCTTCAATTGTTTGAAACTGCGCCATGTGTGTTTGTCGCCGAAATCAATGGAGATGTCGTCGGATACGCCTCGTATGACCAGTTCAGGCGTGGTGCGGGCTATTCGCGGACCATGGAGCACTCGATCGCGCTTTCAGCCGAAGCCAGAGGACAAGGGGTGGGGCGTGCGTTGGTATCGACACTCGAGGACCATGCCCGAAGGCATGGCGTCGGGTCGTTGTGGGCCGGTGTCAGCGGTGAGAATCCAGGCGGCGTAAAATTCCATTCCCGACTTGGATACGACATCGTCGCGTCCCTTCCGAAAGTCGGATTCAAGTTTGAGCGTTGGATTGACCTGACACTGATGCGGAAATGGCTTTTGCCCGAGGGTGACGCCGGACGTGGTTCGGAATAGGCTGGCGCTATGTCTGTCTGGACCCGCATCGCCGACGCAGTGGCGGCCCTACGTTCTGGCGAAAGCCTGGCAGAGGTGCTCGAGAAACTGCGCGGCCCCCCCGAGCGTTCGATCGCATTCACCATCGCCGTGATCGCGCTTGGGGCGAAAATGGCAAAGGCCGATGGTCTGGTTACCCGCGACGAGGTTTCGGCGTTTCGCGAAGTCTTTCACATCCCGCAATCGGATGAAGCCAGCGCCGCGCAATTGTTCAATCTGGCGCGCCAGGACATCGCGGGATTCGAAGAATATGCGCACCGTATCGCTTCGATGTTCGAAGGTGCGGAGGGCGTGCTGCTCGATTTGATGGAGGGGCTGTTCCACATCGCGTTGGCAGACGGCACGTACCATCCGATGGAAGACGACTTTCTGCACCGGGTTGCCAACATCTTCGGCCTGAGCGAACGGGAATTTCGAGCACTTCGCACGCGCTTCGTACCGGATTCGGAACCCGATCCCTGGGATGTGCTGGGCGTCGACCCCGGCACTCCACTGGACGACGCGAAGGCAGCCTGGCGGCGACTGGTCCGCGAAAGCCATCCCGACAGAATGATCGCACGCGGCGTGCCCGTGGAGGCGATCAAGATGGCCGAAAAGCGTCTGATTGCCATAAATCGCGCCTGGGATCTGATCAGCGAGGGTCGCGCCTGATGCGGCTTGGGACCTACAACGTCGAATGGTTCACCAACCTGTTCGGCGACGACGGGCAATTGCTGACGGACGAGGGATGGTCTGGGCGACAGGATATTACGCGGAATCAACAGATCGAGGCTCTGGGGATTGTGTTCACCGCCCTTGATGCAGATGCGATGATGATCATCGAAGCGCCGGACAGTCATCGTGGCCGCTCCGGGGCGATTGCCCTTGAGAACTTCGCCTCCGAAGCCGGATTGCGGGCGCGCCGTGCAATCATCGGATTTCACAACCAGACGCAACAGGAAATCGCGTTTCTCTACGATCCCGACGTCTTGACAGCCCGGCACGATCCCGTCGGCGAGCAGCGGTTCGATCAGGTCTATCAGATTGATCTTGATATCGACGCGTCGCCAGAGAAAGTCAGGTGGTCAAAACCCCCATTGGAACTTGCGGTGGAAACTTCGCGCGGGACGCGACTTCGACTTATCGGTGTCCACGCGAAATCCAAGGCACCTCACGGGGCCAGGCGTCCGGCTGACATCATGCGCCTTGCAATCGAGAACCGCCGAAAACAGCTGGCTCAATGCATCTGGCTGCGCGAGCGAGTGGACGACCATCTGGATGCCGGGATACCGCTGATCGTCATGGGCGATTTCAACGACGGGCCTGGTTTGGACGAGTACGAGAAGCTTTTTGGACGCTCGGGTCTGGAGATCGTTCTGGGCGGGGACGAAGACATCCAGCTTTATGACCCACATGCAGAGACCGTCATTCAACGTCCACTTGGGCTCATGCCCGCTTCCGCCAGATTCTGGATCGCCGGTCAGAATCGTTGGATGCAAACGCTTCTGGATTACATCATGGTCTCGCCCGATCTGCGTGCTCGCGCCCGTGAATGGCGCATCTGGCACCCGTTCGATGATCCGATCTGCTATCAGACGCCGGAACTGCGCGAAGCACTGCTGACGGCTTCGGACCATTTTCCTGTGACGGTGGAACTGGACATCTGACAAGTCGCCTACCTTGGTTGACGGTCTATCGCTGTCGTTGCAAGGTGCGTCCACGCAATCCGGGGAATGCGTTTGGACACCGGCATCGACACCAAGACGGAAGACTGGGGTCCATTTGGCCGACCCCTGTTCGATGATCCATCAGCGCGGGCGCTGTCGCGCGTGGGCGTTGTTGACGTCGGCTCAAACTCGGTGCGACTGGTCGTCTTCGACGGTGCGGCGCGAAGCCCTGCGTACTTCTTCAACGAGAAAGTCATGGCCGGTCTTGGGGCAGATATGGCCTTGACCGGAAGACTTCATCCCGAGGGCAGGGTGCGGGCTTTGGCTGCGCTCAAACGATTCCAGTTGCTGGCTGAGAACATGGGAATTGCGCCCCTGACAGCCGTCGCGACAGCCGCCGTGCGCGAAGCCGAAGACGGAGATGAATTCAGAGAAGAGGTTCTGCGTGAAACCGGTCTGCGACTGTGGGTCATCGACGGAGAGGAAGAAGCCCGATTGTCGGCGCAAGGCGTTCTTCTCGGGTGGCCGGGCGCCTATGGACTGGTTTGCGACATTGGCGGATCGTCCATGGAACTGGCCGAACTGAAGGACGGCCGGGTCGGAAAACGCTTGTCGTCCAAACTTGGACCTCTGCGATTGAAAACCATCAAAGGCGGACGAAAGGGCGTGAAACAGCACGTCGCCGCTGAAGTGGCGAAACTGGCCGAGACATTGGGTTCACAGTCGGACCGGCTTTTTCTGGTCGGGGGATCGTGGCGGGCGATCGCGCGATTGGATATGGACCGCCGCAAGTATCCATTGGCGGTTTTGCACGAGTATCGGATGTCACGAAAGAGCGTCTTTGCCACCGTTGATTATATTGCCGACAACGACATCGAGGAACTCAGGGTCCGAAATGGCTTGAGCGAAAGTCGCATGGCGCTTGTGCCGCTGGCATCGCTTGTCCTCAAAGAACTCGTCAAGGCATTCAAACCGCACGATATAGCGGTTTCGAGCTATGGGATCAGGGAAGGTATGCTGTTCGAGCAGATGCCGGAGCGTCTGCGTCAACGCGATCCGCTGATCGAGGCCTGCCGCTTCGCCGAATCAAAAGATGCACGCATTCCAGGCTTTGGTCGGCGGCTTTATGAATTCGTTTCCCCACTGTTCAAGTCGCGCGGCGGGCCAGGTTCGCGGTTGGTAAAGGCTGCCTGCCTGTTGCACGACGTCAGTTGGCGTGCGCACCCGGACTATCGCCACGAAGTCTGTTTCGACGAAGTGACGCGCGCTAACCTGGGGGGGATGGATCACCGCGAGCGGGTTTTTCTGGGGGTCGCACTTTTGCACCGTTACAAGAACAGCCGGACCGATTCACCCTTCACACCGTTGTTCGGGCTTTTGAACGAGAATGATCTGCGTCAGGCAGAGATACTCGGCAAAGCCATGCGGTTTGGCGCCATGCTGACCGCGTCTGAAGACCAGTCGATGGGCAGCCTTCGCTATTTTCCCAAGAAACGGCGCCTTGAACTGCGTCTTGCGGATGGGACGCGCAGCCTCTTCGGGGAAGTCGCCGAAGCGCGGCTTCAGGCGTTGGCATCGGCACTTAATGTGGAAGAAGTTGGCGTCAGCGGTCGCTGAAAGCCGGGCTAAAGCTCGATCTCGCCACCCTCGTCCTCAAGCAACTCATCTGGCGACTTGCGGCGAATGATGATGTCGCCGTTTGGCAACATTTCGGGCGGATGATACCGGTCGATGCTGCGCAACATTTCGTTGAGATCATCAAGGGCCGGTTCCATTTCAGCCATCAGTCCGCGCATGAATAGCCGCATCGCTTCGGCCATGAGGTCGATGCCTTCCTGCTCGGTTTCCTGAGCGAAGGCATTGAGAGGAAAGACGAGCGCGAGTGCAAACACCAATGGTTTCATAATGCCACTGTAGCACTCTTCCGCGAATCATTTAACAGGCAGTTCGTCCAGAAATCGCGCATCACTTCTTTGTCTCGGGCTAATCACGGCGATGCGAAACGGGATATGACTTTTCTCGCGGACTCACTTGCCTATATATGCACCATGTTTGGAGAGTTCCTGCGCCGCTTGTCGGCCCCCGATCCTGACCCGCTGAGCGGTGACGACGCCCGTTTGGCGCTGGCTTCGCTTTTGGTTCGTGTGGCCAGATCTGACGGACAATACCTGAAAGAAGAGGTGGCCCGGATTGATCAGGTGCTGGCGCGGCGCTTTGAACTCAGCCCTTTCGAGGTGGTCAAATTGCGCGGTGAAGCCGAAGTGCTGGAGACGGAAGCGCCGGACACGGTGCGCTTCACCCGGGCAATCAAGAATTCGGTCGCCTATGAGGAACGTCAACAGATTATCGAAGCACTCTGGGAAATCGTTCTTGCGGATGGCGAGCGCGACGCGGAAGAAGATTCGCTGATGCGCATGATCGGTCCCATGCTGGGCGTGAATGATCGCGACAATGCTCATGCGCGCCAGGCGGTCGAGCAACGGCGATGACCGCCAGTTTTCCGATGTACGAACATCCAAAGACATCCGGCGCCTATGACCGGCTGTGGCGCGGCATCCGCGAGGAACTGGGTGCAGGGCCGGAGAGACTGACACGGTCACCGGATCTCTGGTCGCAGTGGGAGGACCCTGAACTGATGTTGTCTCAGACTTGCGGGCTGCCACTTCGGACCCGGCTTCGCGGGAAGGTGACTTTGGTGGCGACGCCCGACTATGGTGTGGCGGGATGCGAGCCGGGATATTATTGCTCGGTTGTCGTATGCCGAACGACTGATGGCAGAAGGCGGCTGCCTGACTTCGCCGATGGTGTTTTCGCTGCGAATGACTACGGGTCGCAGTCGGGCTGGGCGGCGCTTGTGAATGAGGGAACGCGGCCCTCACGGGTCGTGATCACCGGATCTCACATGGCCTCTGCCGTTGCGGTGGCCGAGGGTCGCGCCGACTATGCTGCTCTGGACGCAAAATCGTGGATGATGATCGAGGCTTGGGAAGCGGTTGAGCATGAATTACGGGTTTTTCATCGCACTACATCGACGCCGGGACTGCCGCTGATTACGGCAAATGGCCGGGATGCCGGGGAATTGATTTTCGCAATCGAAACTGCGCTTCAAGAGTTGTCAGAGGAGGACCGGCAGGCGATCGGAATTCGCGGCGTGGCGAAGATTCCGCTGGACAAGTATCTGGCGATACCGACACCGCATGAATCGCTGGTGACGTCTGAGTAGCGCCATCGAACTCGACAGGTGAAGCCTTTTGCGTTGCAATTCCAAGACAATCGCGCCTTACTCCGCCACCGGGAAATAATCAAAAGCTAGCTGTGACTGAACAAACGCCCGTCATCGAAATCCGCGACCTTCACAAAAGCTATGGGGCATTGGAGGTTTTGAAAGGCGTCGACATGATCGCGCCGCGCGGTCATGTGGTCTCGCTGATCGGTTCGTCCGGGTCCGGAAAGTCCACGCTACTTCGTTGCGCAAATCTACTGGAAGACAGCCAGCACGGGGAAATCCTGTTCGAGGGCGAGGCGGTACACTGGCGCGGCAGCGGTCTGAACCGGCATCCGGCAGACCGTGCGCAGGTGACGCGGATCAGAACCAACCTCAGTATGGTTTTCCAACAATTCAATCTCTGGAACCACATGACCGTCCTCCAAAACGTGATGGAGGCGCCCGTGACGGTGCTGGAGCGCGATCCGGTCGAGGTCGAAGCAGCGGCGCGGAAGTATCTGGACAAGGTAGGCATTGGCGACAAGTGCGATGTCTGGCCGGGCCAACTGTCGGGCGGTCAACAGCAGCGAGCGGCGATTGCGCGCGCCCTTTGCATGGAGCCGCGCGCATTGCTGTTCGACGAGCCGACTTCAGCGCTGGATCCGGAGCTGGAACAGGAAGTTATCCGGGTCATAAAGGATCTGGCGAACGAGGGGCGGACCATGCTGATCGTCACGCACGACATGAGTCTGGCACGCGACGTAAGCGACCACGTGGTTTTTCTTCATCTGGGAAGAATCGAGGAAGAAGGGTCGCCGAAAGAGTGTCTGGGCAATCCGCAGACCGACAGGCTACGCCAGTTTCTGTCGGCGTCGGCGGCGTAATCTGAACTGCATTTCAAGGCCGACATAAGATAAGCCGATAAAATAAAACAGTAAAAATACTGAAGAGCATTGCGCGCGGTTGAAAAGTGGACGTAGCGGAAGTCTGTCTAACACTTGTCAAATGCCGTATATCGCATAAGCCTGCGGGCACAGAGCCGCACCTTTGAGAAAGTGCGCAAGCTAAAAACCGGGAGAGAACATGAAGAGCATTATCATTTCAACTGCTGCACTAGCGATCGCTGCAAGCGCCGCATTTGCTGAAAGCCACAGTGTCGTGCGATTGGGTACCGAGGGCGCGTACCCTCCATATAACTTCATCAACGACGCTGGCGAGGTCGACGGCTTCGAGCGTGAATTGGGCGACGAACTTTGCGCCCGCGCCGAGCTGAATTGCGAGTGGGTCACGAACGAGTGGGATTCGATCATCCCGAACCTCGTGAGCGGGAACTACGACACGATCATCGCTGGCATGTCGATCACCGACGAGCGCGACGAGGTCATCGACTTTACCCAGGATTATTATCCACCGACGGCGTCGGCCTATGTCGCAACCAGTGATTCGGCGGACATCATGAGTGGCGTGGTAGCTGCCCAGACCGCGACTATTCAGGCTGGTCACGTCGCCGAAACCGGCGCGATGCTGATCGAATTCGCGACGCCGGAAGAAACCATCGCTGCAGTTCGCAACGGCGAAGCCGAGGCGGTTCTGGCTGACCGGGACTACCTTGTGCCAATCGTCGCAGAATCCGGCGGAGAATTGGTGTTCGTAGGTGACGAGGTTCCGCTAGGTGGTGGCGTTGGCATGGGCCTTCGCGAGTCCGACACCGGGCTGAAAGAAAAGATGGATGCCGCGATCACTTCGATGAAAGAAGACGGCACCCTTAACGAACTTCTCAAGAAGTGGTTCGGCGACGACACGCAGACTTACTGATGTTGATCGGGGGGGCGGCATTCGTGTCGCCCCGACCCTGACATGTTCACAAGCTGCACTGATCCCTCAGTTCTGGATGGCATGTCATGGCTGGCGTGTTACCTGACGACCGGTAAGCACATGCTGCTTTGGTATTCGTTCGGAACGGTGCTTTTGCTGTTGGCGATTACCGCACCTGTGGCGCTTGCCTTCGGCTTTGGCGGGGCAATGGCAGCGCGGTCGCGCATCGCGCCACTTCGCTGGCTCGGCCTGAGCTATACTGCGATCGTGCGCGGCGTACCCGACATTGCGTTCTTTCTGTTCTTTGTCATCGCGCTCGATCAGGCGTTCGAGTGGATCCGCCTGAAAATCAAGTGTCCAAATTGGGATCAGCCGGTCTGGCAGGGTAACGATTTCGTCGTCTGTCCCGCCGCCAAGCTGCCAATGTCAAA
Organism: Paracoccaceae bacterium; assembly: GCA_037968835.1. Classification (GTDB taxonomy): domain Bacteria; phylum Pseudomonadota; class Alphaproteobacteria; order Rhodobacterales; family Rhodobacteraceae; genus JBBKWG01. Next base: position 19,446 of record JBBKWG010000082.1, on the reverse strand, counting down.
CGCGCCGCAATGGGTTCACGAAACCTACGGCTTCACGCTCGCGGTGCTGACATTCGCCATCGTGTTCGGAGCCTTTGCCGCCAACGTGTTGTTCGGCGCGATGCGGGCCGTCCCGCGGGCGCAGATTGAAACTGCCGAGGCTTATGGGATGAGTCATCGCCAGTCATTCTGGCGGATTCTGGTGCCACAGATGTGGATTTTCGCGCTTCCGGGCCTGAGTAATCTCTGGATGATCCTGATCAAGGCGACTCCATTGTTGTTCTTGCTGGGGGTTGAAGACATCGTTTACTGGGCGCGCGAGTTGGGTGGCACCAAGACGCCGCAATTCACCGACTACCCGCACGGCGACTGGCGGATCTGGTATTTCCTCGGGCTTCTCGTCTTTTACCTTGGCTTCACGAAAATATCCGAGTTCTTCCTTGTTCGGATCACCCGGCGACTGAGCCGTGGTCAGAGCATTGCGGGCGCGACATCGTGAGTTGTGCCCAGACCATCAGCGATTATGCATTGCGCGCGATCGGAATTGGCGAGCGTCTGTTACCGCGTGAGAATTTCACGCTCTGTGAACAGTTCACGTTGATCGGGTCCGGGATGATCTGGAATATCTACTTTGGGGTGCTGGCGCTGGTCGTGGGCTTCTTCATTGCCAACGGTGTCGCCGTTGCCAAAGCCAGTCGGCATTTCTGGATCCGCAAGCCGGCGGAATGGTTCATTCTGGTGTTCCGCGGATCGCCTTTGTTCATCCAGTTCTTCCTTGCCTACTTCATCTTCCTGTCGATGAAGCAGGCCGGCATCGCGGGCTGGTTGACGGCGGCGCAGACCGGGGCGCTGGTTGTGCTGATCCTGAATACGTCCGCTTATGCCGGCGAGATTTTCTATGGCGCGCTTCGCACCGTGCCGCGCGGAGACCTCGACGCAGCCGACGCTTATGGGATCACGGGTTGGTCGCGTTTCAGGCGGATCACCTGGCCAACAACGCTGCGGCTTGCTTGGCCCGCCTATACCAATGAAGCGATTTTCCTGTTTCATGCCACGACGCTGGTGTTCTTCACTGGCTTTCCCGCACAACAGCAAAAGGGCGATGCGCTCTACTACGCCAGCTATTTTGCGGACAAGACTTTCAACCCGTTCGTGCCCTATCCTATCGTTGCCGGGTACTTTATCGTTCTGACTCTGAGCGTTATTACCGTTTTCGGGCTGGTGAACCGGCGTCTGAACCGGCATATCCCGCAGGAAGCGCGGCGCAGGCTGCGTATCAGACCACAAATCATCCGGTGAACCATGGACGCCTGGCTGCGCGAGCATCCCGAAATACGCACGATAACAACGGCGGTTGCCGATCTTAACGGTCAGGCACGCGGCAAGCGATTGCCCGTTGGCTTTGCGGACAAGGCGCTGGAAGGCACAACGCGGATGCCGCTGTCGGTGCTGAACGTCGACATATGGGGCGATGACATCGAAGACAGTCCGCTTGTTTTCGAAACAGGCGACCGCGACGGCATTCTGCGCCCAACCGGTCGCGGGTTCGTGCCGACGCCGTGGCTGACCAACCCGTCGGCGATGTTGCCGATGTGGATGTTCACCGAAGCTGGCGACCCGTTCGAGGGCGATCCACGTCACGCGCTGTCGTTGGTTCTGGACAGGTTCGCTGCGCGGGGCTGGGAAGTGATCGCCGCGACAGAGCTGGAATTCTACCTGATCGACGATACGACGGACGTATTGCAGCCTCCGTCATCGCCGCGGTCCGGCAAGCGGCGTCTGGGTGGCGAGATACTGTCGCTGCGCGCTCTTGACGCGTTCGATGCGTTCTTCGCCGAACTTTACGAAGCGTGTGAGGCGATGGGTATTCCGGCCGAAACCGCGATTTCCGAAGCGGGGCTTGGGCAGTACGAGATCAATCTCGTGCATGGGCCCGCTTTGCAGGCGGCGGATGACGCTTGGTTGTTCAAACTTCTTGTCAAGGGGCTGGCGCGTCGGCATGGGTTCGCGGCGAGCTTCATGGCCAAGCCTTATCCCGATCACTCCGGGACCGGGATGCACGTTCATTTCTCGGTTGTGGATGGCGAGGGGCGCAATGTTTTCGATGATGGTGGCGAGGCCGGTACGGATATTCTGCGCCACGCCGTCGCCGGCTGTTTGCGCGCGATGCAGGATTCGACGCTTGTGTTTGCTCCGCACGGAAATTCCTATGATCGGCTGGTGCCGGGTGCGCACGCTCCGACCGGGATCGGCTGGGCTTATGAAAATCGAACCGCCGCGATCCGCATTCCAGCGGGCCCGACAACGGCACGACGGATCGAGCATCGCGTGGCGGGGGGTGACACTAATCCCTACCTGATGATTGCTGTGATCGTTGGCGCGGCGCTGACGGGGATCGAGGACGAGTTGGAACCGGACGACCCGATCAAGGGAAACGCGTATTCGCGCCAGCTTGAAACGTTGCCGGCTGACTGGGGCAAGGCGATCGCGCTGTTTGAAAAAAGCGAACTGATGCCGCGCATCCTGCCACGTGGATTGATCCGCAACTACCTGATGACGAAGAAACAGGAACTGAGCTACTACGACGAACTGAGCGAAGCCGAGCGTGTGGACCTTTACCTCGACACGGTCTGATGGCGTCAGCGATCGTGCATCCCCTTGCCGGCAAGAATGCGTGACGTGCTTTTCTCGATCCGCGATGAACGAGTGCTTGATTGAACCGGTTGCGAGAAGTGAAGGATGTAGCCTCTTTGGCGCCCCGGCGTAAGGGCGTGGAAGGCGGCCTTCAAATCAGGGTATCCACCCAGTTTGTCGATCAGTTCCTGCGGGTATTCGAGATCGTCTTTCGGAAATTCGACTTTCAGCCCGGCTTTTTCGGCTTCGATGGCTTCCTGAACGTATTCTTTCAGCGTGCCTTTCAGCGCAGCGATCTGTGAGATGTCGGTGAATTTGACGAAGCGCGCCGATCGGCTGTTTTGGCCCGGAGGTACCAGAATTCCTGCCGGGTCGCTCAGCAACACGCCTTTCAGGAACGACACGACGCAGAAGTCCTTGAGGCCGCCAAGGATCGCGATGTTTCTGCCCTGAAACGTGTAGCAGGGCGCGCGCCATTTATAGGCCTCGGTGACGGGGCACTCCAGCATGATAGCGCGAAGAGCGTTGAGTTCGACTTGCCACGGTTGTTTTCGGGCGAAGAAAGCTTCGAGGCGGGGGTCTGATTGCGCCATCCAAATTGCTCCGTATCAGAACAACCCGCGGCAAAAGTCGCTGACAGTCACCCGGGTGAATCGTCAATGCCATCCCACGGAAAATGCCAATGGTGCGAGGCGCTGTAAAGCAGAGTAGCCAAATGCGCCGCGCGAGTGTCGATTACGGGCTTGCAGCAGCAAGTTTGCCAAGGGATACGCGAACTGAGCCAAAAAGCACGCAGGTCCCATGCGACTTCTGATCTCCTTCGCCGCCCTTTTTCTGTCTGTCATCCTGTTACAGCTTGGATCGGGTGGCATCGCTCCATTGGACGCGATTTCGGGGATCGAATTGGGGTTCAGCCGCGCCGAAGTGGGTCTGCTCGGATCGTCACACTTCTTCGGGTTCTTCATCGGTTGCTGGTGGGCACCGCGACTGATGGGCGCCGTCGGACATTCACGCGCTTTCGCGGCATTCACCGCACTCGGCACAATCGGCATTCTGAGTCACATGATCATCATTGATCCGATCGCCTGGATGGGGATGCGGATCATGTCGGGGCTTTGCATTGCAGGGTGCTATACCATCGTCGAAAGCTGGCTTCAGGCCAAGGTGTCGAACACGACGCGCGGACGGGCGATGGGTATCTATCGGATTGTCGACATCACCGGGTCATTGTTCGCGCAGCTTATCATTTCGATCCTGACGCCGGCGCATTACGTTTCCTACAACATTCTGGCGATCCTGTGCTGTGCGGCGTTGCTGCCGCTGGTCATGACCCGCGCTGCACAGCCAGCCATTCCCTTGGCACCCCGGCTTAGACCTGCATTGGCGTGGGCGCGTTCGCCATTGGCAGCGGCCGGCGTTGTCTCGGCGGGTTTGACAACAGCGGCGTTCCGCATGGTCGGTCCGATCTACGGCGTTGAAGTCGGGCTGAGTGTCGATCAGATCGCATTGTTCCTGGCCGCTTTCGTTTTGGGCGGCGCGCTAAGCCAGTATCCTGCGGGGTGGCTTGCGGACCGTTATGACCGGCGATGGGTGCTGATCTGGTTGTCGGTGGCGGCCATCGTTTCGTGCGCGGTTACAGTCGGAGTTTCGCAATCGGGAACGGCAGCGACAATGCTGGCATCTGGTTTTTTCGGCTTTACGACATTTCCGATCTATTCGGTCGCGGCGGCACATGCGCATGATTATGCGACTGATGAAGAGCGGGTCGAGCTTTCGGCGGCTCTGATGTTTCTGTATGCGGTCGGCGCGATTGCCTCGCCCTACGTCGTGTCCGAATTGATCGAAGAGTACGGACCTTCCGCCATGTTCCTGTTCGTGGCGCTGGCCCATGTGGTTCTGATCGTCTTCGGCTTGTTCCGGATGCGGGTTCGCAGTGCTGAAACGCGGACGCATTATGTTTACGCGCCTCGGACGTCGTTTCTGATCGGGCGATTGCTTGGGCGCAGCCGAACCAAGCGCTGATCCGCGCCGCACAGATCCTTCGTTGACTGGCAAGCGCGCAGGTGACACATTTCCCCCTGTTTTTATGTGCCTGTGGGGGGCGATCGCCATCATGAGTTTTCAGCGTCTGACGCTATTGCCGCAGCCTGTTTCGGCTGGGACCGAACGGGAGATCCCTGACATAGCCGCACTTGCGCCGGTTGAAGTGACTTCAATCGCGCGGTTGGCTCAGGGGGGGCGCTGGCAAACCGAAGCGATGCGCAGTTATTCGCGACCGGTGCTTTTATGGGTCACTCGCGGGCAGGGCAAGATCACCGTCGCCGGACGTTCCAGCGGCTACGGCACGCACAACGCGATATTCCTGCCACCGGGAACGCAGCATGGTTTCAGCGTCATGGGGCAGGTGATGGGTTCGCTCGTCCATTTGCCGCGTGATCAGGGACTTGAGTGGCCCGCGCGTCCGGTTCATCTGCGCCTTCTGGAAGCTCAGCTTCAACGTGAATTGACTGGAATGATCGACGCTTTGGAGCGAGAGGCGCAAGTCCGAGACGCGCAAACGCCCGCTGCGCTGTCCTTTCAGGCGGGTTTGCTGTCGGTCTGGCTGAAGCGAGCGGTGGATGCGCACGATCAGCGTGCACCTGCCCCGAAGCAGTCGTCGGCACACAAACTGACCGAGGCGTTTACGGCGCTGGTCGAGCGGGATTTTCGGCGTCCGGTGGGCGTTCAACACTTCGCCGCTTTGCTTGGGGTGACGCCGACGCATCTGTCGCGGGTGTGCCGGCAAGTGTCGGGGCGCGCGGCACTGGACCTGATCAAGGACCGCCGTCATTTCGAAGCTCGGCGACTGCTGCGCGACAGCGATCTCAAGGTCGCGGATATCGCGCGACGGACTGGGTTTGCGTCGCCTGCCTATTTTACCCGCGCCTTCGTTGCCTACACTGGACAAAGTCCGTCGGTCTTTCGCCGCGCAGGTTGACGGGGGTGATTCTCGATATACGTCGCAATCTGACAACGCGCATGTCGTTTTTGTGACGTGAATTGGCGAAAGCCGCGATTGACGCGCGAAGTCAAGCATGACGAAATGCGGGAAGATGGGGAGACCCTTTTAAGCGTCTTCTATTCGAGAATGCTCCGGACACAGCGAAAGTTGAATGTCCGGACAACCAACGAGTCTTACAGGGAGAAAGACTAATCATGACCAAACGCACTACATTCCGCCCGGATTTCCATCCGGCGGCGATTATGCATGCAGAGGAATTTCGCGCGGGCAAGCTGAGCCGTCGCGAGTTTCTGACCCGAGCGACTTCATTGGGTGTGGCAGCGACGGCGGCCTATGGGCTGATCGGCGCGGCGGCTCCGGCACGGGCGGCAGGACACACCCAGATGGGTGGCACTTTACGCATCCAGACACTGGTCAAGGCGATGAAGGAGCCGCGATCCTATGACTGGTCGGAAGTCGGCAACCAAAGCCGTGGCATCATGGAATATCTGGTGGAGTACAACGCAGACGGTACTTTCCGAGGCATGCTACTTGAAAGCTGGGATGTCAACGAGGACGCGACTGAATACGTGCTTCACATCCGGCCCGGCATCAAGTGGAGCAATGGCGACGACTTCACCTCTGCTGACGTGGCGCGCAATATCGATGGCTGGTGCGACGCGTCTGTCGAGACCAACTCGATGGCGTCTCGGATGGGCGGACTGATGGAAGATGGCAAAGCGCGAGAAGGCGCGATCACGGCGAAAGACGATCTCACGGTTGTCCTGAGCCTCAGCCAGCCGGACATCGCGATCATTGCGAACATGTCCGATTATCCTGCTGCAATGGCGCACGCGGATCACGATTCCGATGCGCCTTATGATACTTGGATCGGCACCGGACCATACCGGGGCGTGGCGCTTGAAGTCGGCGTTCGCTGCGTGATCCAGAAATCAGAGGAACCGTGGTGGGGAACCGAGGTATTCGGCGGGCCCTATCTCGATCGGATCGAAATGATCGACTACGGCAACGATGGCGCGGCTTGGATTGCTGCGGCGGACGCCGAGGAAGTGGATCTTTTCTACGAAACCATCGGCGATTTCATCGACATCATGGACGGAATCGGCTGGACCCGTTCTGAGGCGGTGACGGCAGCGACTCTGGTCTTCCGTACAAATCAGGAAGCCGAAGTCGAAGGTGCAAAACCCTATGCCGACAGCAAGGTTCGCCGGGCGATGGCGATGGCGGTGGACAACAATGTCTGTCTGGAGATCGGCTATTCCGGGCGAGGCATTGTGGCGGAAAACCATCATGTTTGTCCGATCCATCCCGCCTATGCAGACATCGGTGCGCCCGAGCACGATCCGGCGGCGGCTCTGGCGTTGATGGAGGAAGCCGGCATGGCCGACTTTGAGCACGAACTCATCACTGTTGACGATGATTTCGAGCGCAACACGGGCGATGTCGTCGCGGCGCAAATGCGTGATGCCGGCATCCCGGTCAAGCGGACGGTGCTTCCTGGAGCGACTTTCTGGAACGATTGGACCAAGTATCCGTTCTCGGCAACGACCTGGAACCACCGGCCGCTCGAAGTTCAGATCCTGTCGCTTGCCTATCGGACAGGCGAAGCTTGGAATGAAAGCGCGTTCTCGAACGAGAAGTTTGACAACCTTGTTGGGGATGCATTGGCCATCGCCGATGCCGATAAGCGTCGTGAAATCATCTCCGAGATCGAGCAAGTGATGCGTGACGAGGGCGTGATTATCCAACCTTATTGGCGCTCGCTCTATAACCATCACCGCGGAGATGTGGTTGGGGCGGACAAGCATCCAGCGCATGAGTTCCATTTCTACAAGTTTGCATTCGCCGCTTAAACACGACTGCGGAGGCCGCGTTTCGGCGCGGCCTCCCATTGCAGCGGGATTTCCGCAGGACCAGGCGGATCCGCGTTTGCACGAAATTCGGGGACAGCGATGGGCATCTTCATACTTCGGCGCCTCGGCGTAATTGCACTGACGGCGTTGTGTCTGACGCTGACAATTTTCTTCCTGACGAATCTTTATCCAAACCTCGAAAAGCTGGCAAAGACCCAAGGCAACGTCCGGATGACCGACGTGCAGGTCGAGCAATGGATCAATAGAAATGGGTTCGGCCAACCACTGATTGTGCGATACGGACAGTGGCTGGGGGTAGCGCCGGGATGGACAATAACGGATGACGATGGAACCCTGCGCGGCAGATGCATGCGTTACGGTGCCGCCCCAGCCGACGCACCAAGGTTCTGCGGCATTCTGCAGGGTGACTGGGGTCAATCGACAGTTTTCAAGGACGACGTGTCCTCGATCATTTCGACGCGCCTGGGACTGACCGCCAAATTGATGTTCTGGGTGATGGTGCTGATGGTGCCCTCGGCCCTGATCGTGGGCGTTCTTGCGGGAATGCGCGAGGGGTCGCGACTGGACAGGACATTGTCGACATTCTCGATCGCTTCGACGGCGACGCCGGAATACGTCTCGGGGGTGATCTTCATCACGTTGTTTGCATCATCGGCGGGCTGGAAGGTGTTCAAAGGCACAGCGACGAGCGCTGCGGAGAACGCGACGTTCGAGAATTTCTTCCTGCCGGTACTCACGATCGCACTTTACGGAATGGGATATATCGCGCGAATGACGCGGGCCTCGATGACCGAGGTGATGACGGCGCAATACATTCGGACGGCGCGGCTAAAGGGCGTGAGTTTCCGCAACATCGTCCTGAAGCACGCGCTCAGAAACGCACTCATCGCACCGTTCACCGTGATCATGCTTCAGTTCCCTTGGCTCTTGAACGGGGTCGTCATTGTCGAGACCTTGTTCAATTACAAAGGCTTCGGGTGGACGTTGGTGCAGGCGGCAGGAAACAACGACATCGACCTGTTGCTGGCCTGTTCGGTCGTGGCAGTGATCGTGGTTCTGGTTACGCAGCTGATTTCGGACATCGGCTACGTATTCCTAAATCCACGCATCCGGATCGCTTGAGGGGAACGGGAAAATGGAACAATTGACATGGACCGGCAGTCTTGGCCCCGTCCTGAACCCGATCTTCCTTCTGGCATGCGTGACGCTTGCGGTTGCGGTTGCAGCGCAGGTGGTTCTGTCGCTGATGCCTAGCATGTCGGCAAACGTGCAGGGCAGCACGCTGACGGCCACGCGGGGGCCGCTTGAATGGGCAATCGTTGTGACCAAAGCGGCCTTTGGCGTGATCGTGCTGGTGTCGCTTGCCTTTATCGTCGGCGGGATCCTTTTGCCAGGCGAGCCGTCAAAGGGCATAATCGGCACCATGGCGTTCCGGTTTCTGCCGGTGTGGATCGCGCTCATAATGGTCTTTACCCTGTCGATCGTCTTCAAGCGGCGACTTGGACTATACGGCAAGCTGTTCGATAGCCCGATTGGAATGATCGGGTTCGGGCTGGTGATGTTCTGGGTCTTCACGGGCATTTTCGGCGCGATGGATATGATCGTCACTCACGGTCCGCTGGAGCAGTTGTCCGGCATGAAAAACAAGGTGCCGGGCACGCCGACGCCTGCGGACAGCGACACCTATGCCTATTACTTGCTGGGCGGTGACAACCTGGCGCGTGACGTGTTCAGCCGGATGGTTAAGGGTGCCTGGTCGGTTATCAAGATTGCGCCTTTCGCGACACTGTTCGCGTTCATGGTCGGGATCACGCTTGGGCTGCCGGCGGCATATTATGGCGGCAAGCTGGATACCTTCCTTTCCTTCCTTGCCAACCTGATCCTAGCGTTCCCGGTGATCCTGCTGTTCTATCTTCTCGTCACACCCGAGATCGTGGCGACGGGCATCCCGGTCTATATGGCGGCGGTTCTGTTCATCTTCCCGATCATTTTCCTTGTGATCCTGATAAACTCGCGCTTCTTCGTTCAGCCGAAAAAGAACTACATCTATCTGGCCATCACACTGGTGATCGGGCTGTGGCTTTACCTCGGGATTGCATGGAATGCCGATCCGCTGGGGATCATCGAGTTTCCGCCGAACTTGCTGGTGGTGTTCGTAAGCGTCGTCTTCGTGAACTCGCCCACTGTATTCCGGATCGTGCGTGGCATCGCGCTGGACATCAAGACCCGCGACTACGTCGCTGCCGGACAGACCCGGGGCGAGGGGGCCTGGTACATCATGCTGTGGGAGATCCTGCCGAACGCCCGGGGGCCGCTGATCGTCGATTTCTGCCTCAGGATCGGATACACGACGATCCTGTTGGGCACGCTCGGTTTCTTTGGCCTTGGCCTGTCACCGGAAAGCCCGGACTGGGGATCGACCATCAACGACGGCCGGAAACTGCTGAGCATTTATCCTCATCCAGCTTTGCCGCCGGCGTTGGCGCTGATGAGCCTGGTTCTGGGTCTGAACCTGCTGGCCGACGGATTGCGCGAAGAAAGCCTGAAAGACTGAGCCTGCCGGGGGCGCTGCCCCCGGACCCCCGGAGTATTTGGACAAGAAGAAGATCAGGAATGACCAAACGCGATTATGACGGGCCTATCCTTGAAATCGAGAACCTGTCGATCAGCTTCTTCACGCGGCTGCGCGAAATTCCCGCAGTTATGGATTTCTCGTGTGTCGTACAGCCCGGCGAAGCGATGGGCTTGGTTGGCGAGTCTGGTTGCGGCAAATCCACGGTGGCGTTGGGGGTGATGCAGGACCTTGGGGTCAACGGTCGCGTCGTCGGCGGCTCGATCAAGTTCAAGGGCCGCGATCTGACTACGATGAGCATGGAGGATCTGCGCACTATTCGCGGGTCGGAAATAGCGATGATCTATCAGGAACCGATGGCATCGCTCAATCCGGCAATGAAAATCGGGCGACAGTTGATGGAAGTCCCGATGATCCACGAGGGTGTGGGCGAGAAGGAAGCCTATCAGCGCGCGCTGGAGGTAGTGACCGACGTACGCCTGCCGGATCCGGAGCGGATGCTGAGTTCCTATCCGCATCAATTGTCGGGTGGCCAGCAGCAGCGGATTGTCATCGCGATGGCATTGATGGCGAACCCTTCGCTGTTGATTCTGGACGAGCCGACGACCGCGCTCGACGTCACGGTTGAAGCGGCAGTGGTGCAACTGGTCAAGGATCTCGGCAAGAAATACGGCACGTCCATGCTGTTCATCAGTCACAACCTTGGACTGGTTCTGGAAACATGCGATCGGATTTGCGTGATGTATTCGGGAGAAGCGGTCGAAACCGGGTCCATCGAAGACGTCTTCGACAAGATGCAGCACCCGTACACGCAGGCGCTGTTCCGGTCGATTCCTTTGCCCGGGGCCGACAAGAACGCGCGCCCGCTGGTAGCGATCCCCGGAAACTTTCCCTTGCCGCACGAGCGGCCGCCGGGCTGCAACTTCGGACCGCGCTGCGACTATTTCGAGGCCGGGCGTTGCGATGCGGGCGAGATCAGGATGCACACGGTCAAAGGCAACGATCGCCACGCGACACGCTGCATCCGGTTCGAGGAAATCGACTGGAACGCTCCGATTGTCGCTGGGCAGAAATTCGAGAAGACGGTCCCGGGCGACGTTGTGCTGCGAATGGACAACCTGAAGAAGTATTACGAAGTGGCGGCGAATGTGCTGTTCGGGGGCGGCGACCGCAAGGTCGTAAAGGCCAACGAAACACTGACATTCGAGGCGCGCGAGTCCGAGACCCTGGCGATTGTCGGCGAGTCGGGTTGCGGAAAATCGACCTTCGCAAAGGTCCTGATGGGGCTTGAGACCGCAACCGAGGGTCAGATACTTCTGGACAACAAGTCGATCGGGGACATTCCGATCGAGGCCCGCGATACCAAAACCGTCTCTTCAATCCAGATGGTGTTCCAGAACCCGTTCGACACGCTCAATCCGTCGATGACGGTGGGTCGGCAAATCGTTCGTGCCTTGGAGATCTTCAAGATCGGCAAGAACGAAACCGATCGCCGCGAGCGGATGCTGGAGCTATTGGATCTGGTCAAGTTGCCGCGCGAATTTGCCGATCGGATGCCGCGACAATTGTCTGGAGGTCAGAAACAGCGGGTCGGGATCGCCCGCGCTTTTGCTGGGGGAGCGCGGATCGTCGTGGCAGACGAGCCGGTATCGGCACTTGATGTATCGGTTCAGGCGGCGGTGACGGATCTGTTGATGGAGATTCAGCGAAACGAGAAGACGACGTTGCTGTTCATCTCGCACGATCTGTCGATTGTCCGATACCTGAGTGACCGGGTGATGGTGATGTACCTTGGTCATGTGGTGGAGCTTGGCGACACCGATCAGGTGTTTTCGCCGCCCTATCACCCCTATACCGAGGCGCTTTTGTCGGCAGTTCCGATTGCGGACACCAGCGTCAAGAAAAAGCACGTCGTGCTGGACGGGGACATCCCATCTGCGATGAACCCGCCGTCTGGCTGTCCATTTCAGACCCGCTGCGGGTGGAAGTCACAGGTTCCGGGGAATTTGTGCGAGATCGAAGTGCCTCCGATGCGTACGCTTTCGGGCGGGCATCAGATCAAGTGTCACCTGTCGGACGAAAAGTTCGCCGGGATGGAGCCGGTCATCAAGTTCGCGGCGGAGTAGGCACTTCAGGCGGAGTGAGCGCCCGCCGCCAGCGACTTCACGAAAGCCAGAACGTCTGACGGGCTGTCGCCATTAGCGATGCGTTCGACAATTGCCGACCCGACGACCGCACCGTCGGCTACGCGTGCGATGTCGCGACTGGTCTCGGGCGTCTTTATACCAAAGCCGACGATGATCGGCAGATCGGTCTGCGACTTGATTCTCGCAACTTCGGGTGCGACGTCGTCGGCAACTGCGGTTGCAGCCCCTGTAATTCCGGTGATCGAGACATAATAGACGAAGCCGGACGTGTTTTGCAGCACTTTGGGAAGGCGTTTGTCGTCGGTGGTCGGCGTTGCGAGGCGGATGAAGTTCAACCCAGCCGCTTGTGCCGGAATGCAGAGTTCGTTGTCTTCCTCGGGGGGCAGGTCGACGACGATCAGACCGTCGATGCCGGCGGCCTTGGCGTCGACTAGAAAACGATCGACGCCGCGCGAATAGATCGGGTTGTAGTAGCCCATCAGGACGACCGGAGTTTCGTCGTTGGTCGCGCGAAAGGCGCTCACCATATCGAGCGTTTTCTGAAGCGTCTGGCCGCCTTCAAGCGCGCGCTGCCCGGCGAGTTGGATCGTCGGACCATCGGCCATCGGGTCGGTAAACGGCAGCCCGATCTCGATGATATCGACGCCGGCTACGGGCAGGCCCTTCATAATTTCAAGCGAAGTGTCGTAGTCCGGATCGCCGGCCATGATATAGGTCACAAAGGCCTTCTGACCCTCTGCTTTCAGCGAAGCGAATTTGCGGTCGATGCGCGTCATGGGCCGTCCCCGTCTGGCTGTCCGGTATGTCGTCTCGCTGAATGTGACGAGGGATGCAAGGGCGCGCATGGACAATGGCTGTGATCGTTCCTATCTCACTTGGCATGAATTATATCCTCGCGCTTTTGCTGCCCCCGCTGTCGATCATGATCGCAGGCCGTCCGTTCTTGGCGGTGATCGTGTTTCTGATCTGGATTCCGGCGCTGTTTTTCAGTGGCGGACTGACTCACCCCATGTTCATCCTTCTGGCCTGGTTCATCATATTCCAGTCCCGCGAAGATCGGCGCGAGCGTCGGCGCGGCGAGTAAGGTTGCGTGGGACCGCGTCGCGGCGTAGAGACGCGCGACCTTAAGTCAGAGAGATCGTCGTCATGGGATTCAAGACCGGAATTGTCGGATTGCCGAACGTCGGCAAGTCCACGCTTTTCAACGCGCTGACGCGCACAGCCGCAGCACAGGCCGCGAACTTTCCGTTTTGCACCATTGAGCCGAATGTCGGCGAGGTTGCCGTCCCAGATGCGCGGCTGACCGTTCTGGCCGATATCGCGAAGTCCAAGCAGGTCATTCCGGCGCGCATGACGTTTGTCGATATTGCCGGTCTCGTGAAGGGCGCATCGAAAGGTGAGGGGCTGGGCAATCAGTTTCTGGCCACGATCCGCGAAGTCGACGCGATTGCACACGTGCTTCGCTGTTTCGAGGACGGCGACGTGACCCATGTTGAGGGCCGTGTCGATCCGATCGAAGATGCCGAGACGATCGAAACCGAGTTGATGCTGGCTGATTTGGAAAGCATCGAACGCCGGTTGCAGAATATTGTGCGCAAGGTTCGCGGCGGCGAAAAGGAGGCAATTCAGCAAGAGCGCCTCTTGAAGCAGGCGCAGACGGTTCTTGAGACAGGACAGCCGGCGCGCACGATTGAGGTATCCGACGAGGACGCGAAATCCTGGAGGATGCTGCAACTGCTGACGTCCAAGCCGGTTCTTTTCGTCTGCAACGTGGCCGAGGACGAAGCTGCCGAGGGCAATGCGCATTCCGCTCGCGTTGCTGCGATGGCGGCGGAACAGGGTGCGGGTTGCGTTGTGATTTCAGCCAAGATCGAGGAGGAAATCAGCCAGCTCGACCACGAGGAAGCTGTCATGTTCCTTGAAGAACTGGGTCTGAAGGAGGCGGGTCTCGACCGTCTGATCCGCGCGGGGTTCGAGCTTTTGGGATTGCAGACATACTTCACCGTCGGCCCGAAAGAGGCGCGAGCCTGGACCATCCGTGCGGGCACTTTGGCGCCACAGGCGGCGGGCGTCATTCACGGCGACTTCGAGCGTGGTTTCATCCGCTCTGAGACGATTGCGTTCGACGATTATATCGCGCTGAACGGCGAGGCGGGGGCGAAAGAAGCCGGGAAAATGCGGGTCGAGGGCAAGACGTACGAGGTCAAGGACGGCGACGTCTTGCATTTCCTTTTCAACGCCTGATCCGACGTCAGCAGATGACCCGATCTTAAGCGAAGCGGTGCACATTCAAGCCTGCACTCTTTGCTGAATGCGGGTTTGACAAGCACATCAGCCTATCCAAAGTATTCATTCCTCTCTATCCTTGCAAAGCCGAGCAATAAAGCTAAGCTTACGATTGGTTAAGTATTCGGACCAAACGACGGAATATGCGTTGTGCAGGAGTTCGGGTCGGCCACCTAGGGAGGAAATTCATGACTATTGAGACGAAACTGAACCGCCGTTCTTTTCTGAAGAAATCGGCGCTCGCTGGCGGCGTGGCTGCGGGCGGTGCATTGGCTGCACCGGCTGTTCTGGCGCAGGCCCCAATTGTCATCAAGATGCAGACATCTTGGGGCGCAGCGAACATCTGGGACGAATTCGCCAAGGATTACGCAACTCGGGTTGACGAGATGTCAGGCGGGCGTCTGAAGGTCGACGTTTTGCCCGCGGGCGCGGTCGTGTCTGCGTTTCAGGTTCTGGACGCGGTGAATGACGGCGTGCTTGATGCGGCGCACTCGGTGCCGGTCTATTGGTACGGCAAGAACAAGGCGGCTTCGCTCTTTGGCACGGGTCCGGTTTTCGGTGGCTCGGCGACGACGATGCTGAGCTGGTACTACGAAGGCGGCGGCGCTGAACTTTATCGCGAACTGACACAAGACATCATGGGCCTCGACGTCATTGGCTATCTTGGCTTCCCGATGTTTGCGCAGCCGTTCGGCTGGTTCAAAGGTGAAGTGAACACAGTGGCTGATCTTAACGGCTTCAAGTACCGCACCGTTGGTCTGGCAGCCGATCTGATGGCGAAACTCGGCATGTCGGTGGCTCAGCTTCCCGGCGGCGAGATCGTTCCGGCGATGGAGCGCGGCGTGATCGACGCTTTCGAGTTCAACAACCCGTCGTCGGACAAGGACTTCGGCGCACAGGACGTGGCAAAGAATTACTACCTGTCGTCCTATCACCAGGCGTCCGAAAGCTTTGAGTTCTTGTTCTCGCGCGCGTTCGTCGAAGATCTGGATGACGATCTGCAGGCGATCCTGAAGTACAGCGTCGAGGCCGTATCGACAGCAAACACGGCAAAAGCGATGGATCGGTATTCGACCGATCTTCAGTGGCTCGTTGACGAAGCGGGCGTGAAAGTGCACCGGACTTCGAAAGAGATCCTTGATGCGCAGTTGAAAGCCTGGGACGAACTGATCCCGGAACTGGAAACCGATCCGTTCATGAAGAAGACACTCGACAGTCAGCGCGAGTGGGTAGAGCGCGTTTCCTACTACGAACTGATGAATGCGCCCGACTACGGTCTTGCGTATGACCATTACTTCCCAGGCAAACTTGCACTCTAAAATCTAGGCGATCATTTCAGGACCCCGGATAAACTCCGGGGTCCTGTTTGCGCGGAGGGGCTTATGATCGGATTCATCCGGTTTGCTGACAATCTTTCGGCATGGTTCGGCAAGGCGTTCGCCTGGCTTATCGTTTTGATGGCGGTGGGAACGGGCTATGAGGTCTTTGTCCGTTACGTCCTGAACAAACCTACTGCATGGGCGCTGGACGTATCCTGGATCATGTACGGCACGCTGTTCATGATGGGGGGCGCCTACACGCTGTCGCGGGGCGGTCATGTGCGCGGCGATTTTCTGTACCGGCTCTGGCAGCCGAGGACCCAGGCAAAAATTGATTTCGTCCTCTACATCTTCTTCTTTTTCCCCGGCGTCATCGCGCTGATCTTCTCGGGCTGGAAGTACGCATCGCGGTCGTGGGGATACGGCGAGGTGTCGGTCAACTCTCCTGCGGGCATCCCGATATATCAATTCAAGACCGTCATCGTCGCCGCCGGTATTCTTTTGTTCATCCAGGGCATTGCCCAGGTGTATCGCTGCATCATTGCCATGCGCACGAACGAATGGATCGAGGCCGACGAGGACGTATTCGAAACTGAAGACCTGCTTATGCGGGAAGCCAACAAGGCTGAAAAGGGACACACTCCATGACCGACCCCCAGATCGCCCTTATGATGCTGGGCCTGTTCATCGTTTTTGTGTTCCTGGGATTTCCGATTGCTTTCACGCTGATGGCCATGGGCATCGGTTTCGGCTACTACGCCTATTTCGACGAAGGCCGGATGTGGCGCAGTTTCAACCGATTGGACGACACGTCCGGTGGATGGGACCAGTGGTCGACCTGGGTGGAAGGGTTCTTCAACAACCGAATATTCGATCTGTTCGTGAACCAAACCTTCACCGTCATGTCGAACGAAGTGCTTACGGCGGTCCCATTGTTCCTTTTCATGGGCTATATCGTCGAGCGATCGAACATCGTTGATCGACTTTTCACCACATTGAACATCGCGTCGAAAAACGTGCCAGGTTCGATGGGGGTCGCGGCGCTTATCACGTGTGCCTTGTTTGCGACCGCAACCGGAATCGTTGGTGCGGTTGTCACGCTCATGGGCCTGCTGGCGCTGCCCGCGATGCTGAAGGCGCGCTACGATCCTTCGTTCGCGTCGGGTATCATTTGCGCGGGCGGAACGCTTGGCATTCTCATACCGCCGTCGATCATGCTGATCGTCTATGCGGCAGCTTCGAACGTGTCGATCGTGCGCCTTTACGCAGGAGCATTGTTGCCGGGCTTCACGCTGGTCGGACTGTATCTGGTCTACATCGTGGGCCGTTCGATCCTACAGCCATCCGTCGCTCCGAAACCGACGTCGGCGGAAGTGCCGGACGTACCCGCCGGCAAACTCTTCATCATGATCCTGACGTCTTTCCTGCCCTTGGCGTTCCTGATCATGGCGGTACTTGGCTCGATCCTGTTCGGACTTGCCACGCCGACGGAAGCGGCCTCAATCGGCGCGCTCGGTGGTATTCTGCTGGCATTCCTCTACCGCGCGATGACCTGGCAACGGATGCGCGAAAGCGTCTATCTGACAGTGCGCACGACCGCGATGGTGTGCTGGCTTTTCGTCGGCTCCTATACCTTCTCGGCGGTGTTCTCGTATCTTGGCGGCGAACAGGTAATCTCGGAATTCGTGCAGAGCATGGACCTGACGCCGGTGCAGTTCCTGATCATGGCTCAGATCATCATCTTTCTGCTCGGCTGGCCGCTGGAATGGTCCGAAATCATCATCATCTTCGTGCCGATCTTTTTACCGCTGCTTCAGTTTTTTGACATCGACCCGTTGTTCTTCGGCATCCTTGTCGCGCTGAACCTTCAGACCAGCTTCCTCACGCCGCCCATGGCGATGTCGGCCTACTACCTGAAGGGGATAGCGCCACCCGAAGTGCGCCTGACGCAGATCTTCGCGGGTGTGATGCCGTTTCTATTCTGCGTCCTCATCGCGATGGTGTTGATGTATGTCTTCCCGCAAATCGTGTTCTATCTGCCGGAGCTGTTTTATGGTGGCTAAAGCTGTGGCAAAGAAACGGCAGGTAAGCGGCACATTGGGTTTAAGCGCGGTGGACCTTCGCGACCGTTTGGCAAGCGGCGCACTTGGGGCGGAAGAACTGGTCGATATTTGCATCGCACGGATTGAGGCGCGTGAACCCGAGATCGGGGCTTGGGCGTGGTTCGATCCGGAATACGCTCGCGCGCAGGCACGACACCTTGACGGTTATCGCAAGTCTGGCCGCCCATTGGGGCCGCTGCACGGGTTGCCCGTCGGTCTGAAAGACATCATCGACACGGCGAAAGTGCCAACCGAAAACGGATGCGCTCTGGATGCTGGACGTGTGCCCCTGCACGACGCTTATGTCGTGGAGCGTCTGAAACAGGCGGGCGCGATCATCATGGGCAAGACGGTATCAACCGAACTTGCCTATATGCATCCCGGCAAGACGCGAAATCCACATAACCCGGCACACACACCAGGCGGATCTTCATCGGGATCGGCCGCAGCGGTTGCGGACGGAATGGTGCCGCTTGCTGTCGGCAGCCAGACAGGCGGATCGGTTATCCGCCCCGCATCGTTCTGCGGCGTCACCGGCTACAAGCCGACATTCGGTGCCGTCCCACGGCGCGGTGTGCTGATGCAATCGCATACACTCGACACGCTAGGCGTCTTTGCCAGCGATCCGATGGGTGTGGCCATGATCGCGGAAGTCCTGTTCGGCTATGACGCGGCGGACAGTGCCACACGATTGGTTCCGGCGGCAAAGCTCTTGGATACGGCTCGATCCCAACCACCTCTCGCGCCGGTGTTCGCCATGATCCGACCGCCTGGATGGGACGATGTCGATCGAGACATGCAGGAAGCGTTCGACGAATTGCGCGAGGCCTTGGGCGATCAGGCCTTCGAGGTCGAGTTGCCGGCCCTGTTCGACGGTGCCGCCGACCAGAGGCGGATCATAAACTTCGCTGAAATGGCGCGCTATTATTACCGATACGCGAAAACCGGGTCGGATAAATTAAGCGACGTAACCCGCGCGGCGATTGAAGAAGGTAATGCCACACCCGCGCGAGATTACATCGCGGCATTGGACTGGCGTAAGATCGTAAACGCCGGGTTGAGTGAGATTTTCGAACGCTGCGACGCAATCCTTTGTCCGGCGGCCCTTGGACCTGCGCCTGTGGGTCTCGAGTTTACCGGAAATCCGATTATGAACGGTCTTTGGACGCTGGCAGGAACGCCGGCCCTGTCGCTGCCGCTTCTGACATCGGCTGACGGTCTTCCGATGGGCATTCAGGTCGTTGGAGCGCCAGACGACGATGCCAGATTGCTCCGTACGGCAAATTGGCTTTACGCTTGGGCCGACCGGCAATGAGACACATCCGAAGGAAAATTCCATGAATCGTTTACTCGCTCTGCTGGCCTTCGCAACGTTAACGGTGTTCCTTGGAATCCTCGCTGTAAAGGTGCCAAGCCTTGATCTAGTCGCGGTGATCGTGCTGACGGTTATTCTGGTCGCCTACGATTTCCTGACTTCCAGCGGCAAAAACAGCGATTAGCACGCTTGCTCTTATTTGAGGCGGACAGCGGGT
>JBBKWG010000081.1:0-2865 GCA_037968835.1 Paracoccaceae bacterium | reverse complement strand
CCTACTGGCGCCTCGCCCGGCCGCGGCTGTATCTCTTTCCGGGGCGGGACGAGGACCGGCCGATCAATCCAACCACATTACACGCTGCCTGCCGTTCGGCGGTCAAGGCGGCGGGGCTCGCCAAACCTGTAACACTGCACACCTTGCGCCACAGCTTTGCGACGCATCTCCTGGAGAACGGTGCCGATATCCGGGTCATCCAGGCGCTGCTCGGGCATGCCAACCTCTCGTCGACGGCGCGCTATACCCAGGTCGCATCGCATACGATCCGGGCAACGCCGAGCCCATTCGACCGGCTGTCGCTGGAGGTGACGCCACCGGGATAGGGAGATGATCCATCCTGCGGGCGGCCCCGAGCGGCCAGGGCTGGAGGTCGCCGATGTCTTGCGCCGTCATGGACCTGCATACAGCCACGCTCGCAAGGGCCGCCTCGGCCGGGTCGAGACGCGGGTGATGCGTGCGATCACCGCCTGCCGCACCGCCGCACTCGGCGGGCATGTCGAGGCCTGTGACGATTGCGGCGCGACGCGGATCGCTTACAATTCCTGCCGCAACCGACATTGCCCAAAGTGCCAGGGGGCGGCCCGCGTCGCCTGGCTCGAAGCGCGCCAGGCCGAGCTTCTGCCGGTTCCCTATTTCCACATTGTCTTCACGCTGCCGCAGCCGATCGCGACGATCGCGTTCCAGAACAAGCGGCTTGTCTATGCGATCCTGTTCAAGGCTGCCGCCGCGGCGATGACGATACTGGCGGCGAACCCGCGCCGACTCGGCGCGCGCATCGGCGGTCTCGCTGTCCTGCACACCTGGGGCCAGGCGCTTACCCATCATCCCCATCTCCATTGTGTTGTCCCGGGCGGGGGCCTCGCGTTGAACGAGAGGCGCTGGATCGCAAGCCGCCCCGACTTCTTTCTGGCGGTCAAGCCACTCGCGCGCCTCTTCAGGCGACTGTTTCTCGAGCGGCTGGCGACGGCCTTCGCCGCTGGCGACCTCGGCTTCTTCAACGAACTTGCGCCGCTCGCTGATCCTTCAGCCTTCGCCAAACTTCTCACCGCCATGCGGCGGATCGACTGGGTCGTCTACGCAAAGAAGCCTTTCGGCGGTCCCGCGCAGGTGCTCGCCTATCTCGGACGCTACACCCATCGTGTCGCCATCGCCAACTCCCGCCTCGTTGCCCTCGACGAGACCCATGTCGCCTTCACCTGGAAGGACTATCGCGACGGCGGCGCATCCAAGGTGATGCGGCTGAAGGTCGATGAGTTCATTCGCCGGTTTCTCCTCCACGTTCTTCCAGACGGTTTCCACCGAATCCGCTCCTTCGGCTTCATGGCGAACGGCCATCGCACAGCCAAGCTGGCGCTCTGCCGATCGCTCATCGCAAGCGGCGGCACGGCGGCGCAAGGCGCTGCGCCGTCAGCGGCCAGCCCATTGAGCAGGATCGCCGCGGGAACCCCTGCCTGTCCCCATTGCGGTGGCGTCATGCGCATCGTCGGCTGCATGCCGCATAGCTTCCACCGGCCCGGCCCGCGCGCGCCGCCACTGACGAGCGCCCCGCCATGAACTGGACCAGGATGAGGGCGCCTCCAATGTCCAATCCTCGAATGCGCACCCTGCCGACAATCCGCGACAGGACCGGTCCGGCGTGCGCGTCTCGTCGCCGTCAATCCCCGTCACGGCGATCTTCGCCGATCGAAAGGTGCGACAGGCGTTCCGCCAACGCCGCCTGGGTCTGCAACGCACGTCAGATAAGGCCAGAGTCAGTCCCATCTTCGGCCCACGACAGCACCCGCGGCCAAGGACGGCGCCTTAAATCCCCATAGCCGCGCGCCCACGATCCGCGCCTTCGTTCAATCCGGCTTCAATGAGGTCGCGACGCGCCAGATCGCGCCGCGACCTCACAGAACCCTCTAGATTCCTATCTGGATTGATTTCTGATTCAAGCTTCCAAAAGGGAGGGTTGAATGGACACGAGCAGATTTATCATCACGAATTTCCAATGGGAGAGGATGGAGCCACATTGTCTGGGACGCGCGCAAGACCCTGGGCGGACGGGCAGCGATCCACGTCTGTTTCTGGAGGCGGTGTTCTGGATCGCGCGGACGGGCGCGCCCTGGCGTGATCTGCCCCCGGGTTTTGGCAATTGGAACACAATCTACCGGCGCTTTCGAGACTGGGCTCGGGCGGGCGTATTTGATAGAATTTTCAATGCCGTAAGTGATGAACCAGATATGGAGATGGCGATGGTGGATGCGACGATAGTAAAAGTTCATCGCGCTGGACAGGGCTCAAAAGGGGGACTCTCAGTCAGGCTATAGGCAAATCGAAAGGCGGCTGGACCACCAAGATTCTCGCTCTCACCGACGCGCTCGGCAATCTGGTGCGGTTCGTGCTGTTACCCGGCAACCGCTACGATACCATAGGGGTTGCGCCGTTGATCCGGGGCCTGTCGTTCGATGCCCTGTTGGCGGACAAAGCCTTCGACGCCAACTGGATTATCGATGAGATGAACGAACGCGGCGCACTGATCTGCATATCTCAAAGGCCGCAGCGCAAAGAACCGTTGGAAATCGACGGAGTCATGTATGGCTGGCGGCATATGGTCGAGAATTTCTTCTGCAATCTGAAGGACTTTCGCCGTATCGCGCTCCGCTCGGACAAAACCGATACCAGCTTCTCCGCAATGATCCACGCATGCGCCGCTCTGCTAAATAGCAGGTGAATCTCAACAGACCCTAGGCCGTGGTCGCGGTTCTTAAAAATGTCACGTGGGCGGCCAGCAGGTCGTTCTTCATCTTGCGGCGCATCTTGACCATCAGCTTCTGCACCAGCACATGGCCGCTCATCCGCGCTTTATGCGAGGTCCACAGC
>JBBKWG010000080.1:0-11412 GCA_037968835.1 Paracoccaceae bacterium | reverse complement strand
AACCCGGGCTACCGCGAAGAGGAATTTGCGTTCTATCTTGAGGACCTGAAAGCCAAGGCGATTGTCGTCGCTGAAGGCTACGATGGGCCGGCGCTGGCTGCGGCCACAAAGCTGGGCCTGACGGTGCTGCGTTTGTCGGTGGACGCGGGCGCTGCGGCGGGCGTTTTCACACTGAACGGGCCAAGGGGCGACGCGGCGCACGGGACTCCCGGCGGCGACGACATCGCGCTGATCCTGCACACCTCGGGAACCACATCGCGCCCGAAGATCGTGCCGTTGCTCCAGCGCAATATCGCAGCCTCCGCCGATCATATCGCGACGTCGCTGGAACTTGGGCCACGGGATCGCTGTCTGAACGTGATGCCGCTGTTTCACATCCACGGGCTGGTGGCGGCGGTTGCGTCCTCGCTGGCGTCGGGTGCGTCGGTCTGGTGCGCGCCGGGCTTTGACGCGCTGAAGTTCTTCGGCTGGATGCAGGAGGCGCGAGCGACATGGTACAGCGCCGTGCCGACCATGCATCAGGCGATCGTGTCGCGCGCACCGCGCAACGCCGACGTGATCGCGGCACATCCGCTGCGGTTCTTGCGCTCGTCGTCGGCGTCGCTGCCGCCGCAGGTGTTTGCGTCACTGGCCGCGACCTTCAATGCCCCGGTGATCGAGGGCTACGGCATGACCGAAGCGGCGCATCAGATGGCGTCGAACCCGCTGCCGCCGCGTGCGCAAAAGCCGGGATCGGTCGGTATCGAAGCGGGCCCGAGGGTGCGGATCGCGCATGAGGCCGAAGACCGTCTGATCGCGGACATCGGCGAGATCGTGATCTCGGGTCCGAACGTCACGCCCGGTTATGAAAACAACGACGCGGCCAACGCGACGGGCTTCTTTGAGGCCGAGGGCGCGCGCTGGTTTCGCACCGGCGATCAGGGCGCATTCGACGACGAAGGCTATCTGCGCCTGACTGGCCGTCTGAAAGAGATCATCAACCGGGGCGGCGAGAAAATCAGTCCGCTTGAGATTGACGAGGTGTTGATGGACCATCCGGCGGTGGCGCAATGCGTCGCCTTCGCGTTGCCGCACGACAAGCTGGGCGAGGAGGTCGCGGCGGCGGTTGTTCTGCGCGACGGCGAAACCGTGACCGAGGCCGATATCAGGATTTTCGCCGCGACCCGGATGGCCGCGTTCAAGGTGCCGCGCCGGGTGCTGATCCTGCAAGAGATCCCGAAGGGCGCGACCGGCAAGATGCAGCGGATCGGCATGGCGGAAAAGCTGGGGCTGACGTCTTGAAGATCTGCATTTTCGGCGCCGGGGCCATCGGCGGCTATCTTGGCGCGAAGCTCGCCGGTGCGGGTGCGGATGTGAGCCTTGTGGCGCGCGGCCCGCATCTGGCGGCGATGCAGAGCAAGGGTTTGACGCTGATCGAGGATGACGTGACGACGACCCACGCTGTCCGCGCCTCCGACGATGCCGCTACGCTGGGCGTGCAGGACTATGTGATCGTGACGCTGAAGGCGCATTCGGTGCCGCCGCTCGTGCCGCTCATGGCGCCCTTGATCGGGCCGGAAACGACGGTTGTCAGCGGTGTGAACGGCGTCCCCTGGTGGTATTTCCACAAGCACGGCGGGCCGTTCGAGGGCACGCGGATCGCCTCGGTCGATCCCGGAAATGCACAGTGGGACGGGTTCGGGCCGGATCGGGTGCTGGGCTGCGTCGTCTATCCGGCAGCCGAAGTGCCGGAACCCGGCGTGGTGCGCCATATCGAGGGCAATCGGTTCTCGCTGGGCGAGCCGGACGGCAGCAAGTCGGCGCGCGCAATGGCGCTGTCGGAAGTTCTCGGCGAAGCCGGTCTGAAAGCGCCGGTGCGCCCACGTATCCGCGACGAGATCTGGGTCAAGCTCTGGGGCAACCTGTCGTTCAATCCAATCTCGGCGCTGACCCATGCGACGCTCGATGTGGCCTGCACCGACCCCGGCACGCGGGCGGTGGCGCGTGCGATGATGATCGAGGCTCAGGAAATCGCGGAAAAACTGGGGATCCGGTTCCCCATCGACGTGGAGCGCCGGATCGACGCCGGCGCGGCGGTGGGCGCGCACCGCACGTCGATGCTACAGGATCTGGACGCCGGACGACCGATGGAGATCGACGCGCTGGTGGCGTCTGTCGTGGAGCTTGGCCGACTGACCGACACGCCGACACCGTCGATAGATATGGTCCTGTCGCTGGTGCAGCAACGCGCCCGCGTGGCCGGGCTTTACTGACCCGAACGCGATCAACCCGGAGAGTGACATGGACCTGAGCGACGAAATCCTGATCCCGGCACCGCGCGAACGGGTTTTCGCGGCCCTGAACGATCCCGACATCCTCAAGGACTGTATTCCCGGCTGCGAGGATTTGACCAAGACGTCGGACACCGAACTTGAAGCCAAGGTGCTTTTGAAGGTCGGACCGGTGAAGGCGCGGTTCATCGGTCAGGTCACGCTCGACCCGTCCGGAGCCCCCGAGCGGTTCTCGCTGAGCGGGCAGGGACAAGGCGGTGCTGCGGGCTTTGCCAAGGGTGGCGCGGACGTGGTGCTGGAGGACAGGGGAGGCGAGACGCTGCTGAAATACACCGCCCACGCCGACATCGGCGGCAAGCTGGCGCAACTCGGCAACCGACTGGTGGTCAGCACATCCAAAAAGCTCGCGGCACAGTTCTTCGACACCTTCCGCGAGAAGCTGAGCGACGATGCGCCCTAGGCGCGTTTGATGTCAGCCAGTGTGGCGACCGAGATGATCGCCAACAGCGTCAGAAGCCCGAACCCGGCGTAGACGCCGAAGGCTTCGATCATTCCCAGTTCGTTTGAAAAACTGACAAAGAGTGCTCCGAAAAGCGCTGCTGGTAGGCTGAAGAAGACTGCTCCGAGTGCCATTTATCCCTCCGGTCTTTGCCGGTGTTGAACGCGTTTACGTCATCCCTGAGTGACGCCCGAAGTTAATCAAAAGTCAATCTTTGAATTGGCTCGATTCCATTCCGGACCGTGCGCCGTGGCCACCATATCACCCAGCGGCCGGTCCCGAACCGCGCGCAGCAACTCGATAAATCCGGCAACCTGATGGGCGCACGTCGCTGCGCCCTTGTCGGCGGTGGCAAGATGCGCCTCGCCCAGCGTGCCGTCGGGGTTCAGATCGGACGCGATCCAGCCGAAGGAAATCGGCCCAACGGGCGGGATCGTCCCGGTCTCGGCAGTCGAGCGGAAATCCCTTGCCGCCGACATATCCACCGTGTCGGGTCGGAAATGCAACATCAGCGAGGTTTCGAGATCGCCGCCGTGGATGCCGTAAGTTCTTTCTTGCGCCGAATAAAGCCCATCCGGCACGCCGAATGCGCCCCACTGGCACTTCACCGCGAGCATTCCCGCCATCACCCGCAATTCGCGGCTGAGGATCGACACCAGGTCTAGGTTGCCGCCGAGCGAATAGACGATGACGACTTTGCGCACACCGGCGCGCGCAATCGACAGGCCGATCTCGCGCCATGCGGCAAGCGCGGTTTCGGCGCTCAGCGTCAGCGTTCCGAGCGCGTGAAGGTGTTCGTTCGACTTGCCGATGGCCTGAACCGGCAAAATGCGGATCTCCAGATCGTCGGGACAAAATCGGCGAAGTTCCGCCAGCATCCCCTCGGCGATCATGGTGTCGACACCGACGGGCAGATGCGGGCCGTGCTGCTCGATGGCGGCGGTCGGCAGGATGGCGATGGTCTTCTCGGCGTCGATCCCGGCAAATTCGGTTGTGCGATATTCGGCCCAATCCAGCCGACGCGTCACGCGGTCACCTTGTCGGAATACGTCGCATCGAGCCGCATCTTCAGGTAATCGGCCCCGGTGACCGGCGGGTATTTCGCGGCGCCAGTGCCCGGCAACGCTTCGATCACCGCGTCAGGGTTCGGATCGAGGAAGAACGCCAGCGAGCGACGCGCGTTCTTCGGCACAAGGACCCGGTGCGGCGTCGAGACATAGATGTCGTTCGTCCAGCGCATCAGGCAATCGGCGATGTTGACGATGAACGCGCCGGGCACGCGCGGCACGTCGATCCAGTCCTTGCCGCGCGGCTTCAATTGCAGCCCGGCCTCGCCGTCGCCCATCAAAAGCGTGACCGAGCCGTAATCGGTGTGCGCGCCCGCCCCGATCGCTCCCGGTTCGGGATTGCCGGCCGGATAGCGCAGCAAGCGGAGCGTGGCGAGCGGTTGGTCGAGGAAGGGATCGAAGTAATCCTCGGGCAGATCGAGATCGAGCGCGATGGCATGATGCAGATCGACACCGAGTTGATGCACCGCGTCAAAATAGGCGAGCGTCGTTTCGCGAAAGCCCGGCAGGTCGGGCCATGCGTTCGGTCCGCGAAACGGCTGGCCCATGCGGGGGTCGTCGTCGGCAAGTTCAAGGCCGATGTTGAACGCCTCTTTCCGGTCGATCTGGCCCGGCTGGCTGTCGTCGAGGTTCTCCGAGCCAGTCGCGGTCCAGCCCCGGTTGTTGCGGCTGCGCCGGATGTCGAGCGGTTCCTTCTTCGCGTCGGGCAGCTCGAAAAAGCGGTCGGCAGCGGCGAAGGTTTCGTCGATCAGCGACTGCGCAATGCCGTGACCGGAAACAAGAAAGAATCCGGTTTCGCGACAGGCGTGGCCGAGATCGGCGACAAAGCTATCGCGGTCGGCACCAGACGAGAATCGGGACCAGTCGAGGACAGGGATCATGTCAGGGGGACTCCTTGGGGCGGGTGTTGCGCAGCAAGCGTTCCATTTTGCGCCCCACACGGTCAAGGTGGCGTTTTCGCGAGGCATCGGTCGAGAAATCCATCAGGTAGTGCGCAGCGAACACCGTTCGGAGTGGTTTGCCGCACAGCAACCCGACGCCGCGCATCAGCGTGCGCTTGCCCGGCGCGCCGACAAGTGCCGTCAGCCACCAGTTCGCGCCGCAGGTCGTGAACACGCCAAGCCGGTCGATATGCGACAGGCCCGGATGGATTTTCCGCCGCTCCGGCGTCGGCATCAGGAAGGCGACATCGGGCAGGAGAACCCGGTCGAGCCAGCCTTTCAGGATCGCGGGCAAACCGTACCACCACGTCGGGTAGACGAAGATCAGCGTGTCGCACCAGCGCACGTCGGCGACGTCGGCTTCCACCGGGGCGCAATTGTCGGGGCAGATCTCGTAGCCTTCGTGTTCCGCGGCCGTAAGCACCGGATCGAAGCCGCGGGCGTATAGATCGCTGAGGCGCACCTCGGCCCCGGCGACGCGCAATCGGTCGAGCACGACATCGCGCACAGCGGCGGTGAAGCTGGTTTCGCGGGGATGGCAATAGACGACGAGTGCGCGCATCAGAAGGCCGCCATTTCCCGGCCAACGCGGGTCATGTCAACTCTTTGGGCCAGGAAATCCCGGGGGGCCGAAGGCGGGGGCAGCGCCCCTTCGTACAGCGCGATCATCGGGCGGCCTGCAAGCCGGGATACGCATACATGCGGTCGTATTTCCAGTCCGGATCGTCCCAGGCAATCATCTTGCCGGGGTTCAAAAGGCCCTTGGGATCCGCCTCGCGCTTGAAGCGAAGCTGGCGGTCGTCGACACTCTGCCGCCCGCCTTCTTCCAGCGTATAGCGATGCGGATTGAAGATCATCGCGCCTGCGTCCTCGTGCATCTTCACGATCTCGTCCAGTCGGTCCTCGGTGGTGAATTTGACAAGCGAAAGTCCCGCGAAGATCACTCGACCGCCTTCGCGCAGGACCTCAAGGTGCTGCAACACTTCGGGCGACAGCGCGTCGCGCATCTTTGCGATCAGTTTCAGATGATCGGGGAAGCCGTAGCGGACTTGCAGATAAGTGATCGACGGATCGACCTTCAGTGCGCGCAGCGTCGTGTGGTTCCAGCCGTATTCATAGACCGGACCGGGATCGCGCGCCCAGTCGTGGTCGTCACTGCGGTAAATCAGCGTCGCTTCGGGGTGGCGGGCAAGGAACGTGGCGAACCCGTCCATCGAGTGCGGCGCGACCATCAGCGCGACAAGGTTGGTGCCGGGTGTGACGTGGGGTTTCACGCGCTGGAAATAGGCGTGCGCGACCGGGGCCTCGAACACGCTGGCAAGCTTGATGAGGATGCCGTCCTGATTGGCCAAGTCCTCGGCAAACCGGGCGGCGTCCATGAAGTCGTCTGTGGCCACGAACATCTCGACCCAGTCATACGCGGGGGCCAGCGGCATCTCGATTTCGGTGATAATTCCGTTGGTGCCGTAGGCGTGGGAGACGCGGGCCAGTTCGTCGCCGCGGAACTCGAGGATGCGCGGTTCGGCTTCCATCGTGACGACGCGAAGGCGGATTAAATTGCCCAGATCGCGCAATGATCCCCACGTACACGACCCGACGCCGCCCGACCCGCCGGCGATGAAGCCGCCGATGGTGGCTGTGGCCCATGTGCTTGAGAACATGCGGATTTCCTGGCCGGAATGGGCCTTGCACGCGGCGTCGAGATCCTTCAGCAGCACGCCCGGTTCGGTGATGACACGGCCGGGATGGATTTCGCGCACGGCGTTCATGTGGCGCAGATGCAGGACGCAGCCGCCCGCCAGCGGCATTGCCTGTCCGTAATTGCCGGTGCCGGCGCCGCGTGTGGTGACTGGGACGTCGTGGAGATAGCAGGCGCGCAGGACCTCGATCACTTCGGCTTCGGATTTCGGACGCACGACGAAGTCGGCGGTGACGTGATCCAGGCGATCTTTCAGCACCGGCGAATACCAGAAGAAATCGCGGCTGGCGGCCTTGATGGCGGCGTCCTTGTCCTCGATCTCGAGATGGGCGAGGGCGCCCCTGGCGGCGGCGACATTGGCTTTCATCGCACCTCCATCAGGGCATCAAGTTCGGCGTATTCGGGAAGGCTGGTGTCGATCTGACGGCCCTGTCGCAGCACGATCCGGTCCGATTGGGGACGCGAGAACAGTTCGGTCCAGTCGCGGGCGTTGCAGATCAAAAGATCGGCGGGCGCGCCGGGTGCAAGCGAGGGCGCGTCGATCCCGCAGGCGTGCGCCGGGTTGGTGGTGAACGCGTGCATCCAGTCGGTGCCGGTATGATCGAGGTGGCCGATCCGGGTGGCCTGACGCATGACTTCGATCATGTCGAGATCGCCATAGGCGTAGAACGGATCGCGGGTGTTGTCGGACGCGAACGACACGTTGATCCCGCGCGCTTTCATCTCGTGCACCAGCGTCATGCCGCGGCCGCGCGGGGTGCGATGGGCGTGTCGGTCCTGAAGATAGAGGTTGCAGAGCGGCAGGCTGACGACGTTCAGGCCCGCGCGCGCGACCAGATCGAGCGTGTCCATCGCGCGGGATTCGTCCTGCGTTGAAAGCGAGCAGCAATGGCCGACGGTTATCGGCTTGTCCCAGCCGGTCTCCAGCGCGATTCCAGCGATCAGGCGCAGGCTTTCGCTGGTCGCGTCCATCGTTTCGTCGGCGTGGAAATCGACTGCGAGATCGCGTGCGCCCGCCAGTTCGAAGAAATCCAGCAGGCGTTGGCGCAGATCCGGCATCGGATAGGTGACCATGCCGAGGATGCCGCCCGACGCGGAAACAAGGTCCGCGGTTTCGCCGTAGTGCGATCTGATGTCGTCGTAACTGTCGCAGCCGATCAGACTGGACGCCTGAAGCGCGATCCGGTCGGCCCAGTCGGCGCGCAATTCGCAAAACACCGGCCACGAGATCGCGTCCTGCGGTGCCAGCGAGTCGATATGGGTTCGGATGGCGCTTGTGCCGTGGGCGAAAGCGCAGCGCAGCGAGAATTCCATGCGGGTGCGCACGTCCGTTGCCGACCAGTTTTGCGCGCGGTCGTCGCCGACGGTGGTGAGCGCGCCCATGAAGGTGCCGTCCGGATTGGCGGCGCGTGGCCAGATGTGGCCCTTGTCGAGATGGGTGTGCATATCGACAAGACAGGGCAGGACGATGGCGCGGGCCATGTCGATTTCGATCCCGCCACCATCGGCGATCCTGCCGTTGGCCAGCGACAGATCGGTCACCACCAGATCGTCAGAGGCCCCGAAAAGGCAGCCGGGGACCGTCACGTTTTTCAGGCGCACAGGACCTCCGGGGATGGTGCGGAACCCCATCAGGTTTCCCGTTTGATCGCGCTTTCGTGCCATTTCCTCAACGCCAGGTGGCTGATGAGGCTGAGGCAGGCGAAAATGATCACACCGGTCAGGGCGATCAGGAAAAGGGCCGCGAACATGCGCGGGATGTTGAGCCGGTAGCCCGCCTCCAGGATGCGGAACGCGAGGCCCGAGCCGATGCCACCCGAACCCGCCACATACTCGGCCACGACCGCGCCGATCAGGCTGAGACCGCCGGCGATTCTGAGACCGCCGAGGAAATAGGGCAGCGCCGAGGGCAGTTGCAGGTAACGCAAGCGTTGCCAGCGGGATGCGCCGTAGACCTTGAAGAGATCGCGCAGGTTATGGTCTGCGGACGAAAGCCCAAGCGTGGTGTTGGACAGGATCGGGAAGAACGCGACGAGCCAGGCGCAGATCAGAAGTCCCGCGATTTTGGAATCGACGTAGATGAAGATCAGCGGCGCGATTGCCACGATCGGCGTCACCTGAAGGATGACGGCGTAGGGGAAAAAGCTCATCTCGATCCAGCGCGATTGGGTGAACAGAACCGCAAGCCCGACGCCACCGATCACCGCGATGGCAAGCGCGCCCATCGTGATCTGAAGCGTCACCAGCAGGCTTTGAAACAGCAGCGGCCAGTCTTCGATCAGGGCTTGAAGAACACGCCCCGGTCCGGGCAGGATGTAGTGGGGCAGTTCGTTCCAGACCACGATCCGGTCCCACGCGACGATGGTCGCGACGATGACCAGCACCGGCAAGACCCACTGGCCGATCTTCTCGGCGCGGCGTCGGCGGGCGCGGGCGGCTTCTTCGACGTCGATTTCCGGGGCGCTGGTGGACGCGGCCTGATCAATGAAGGTCATCGCCCTCTCCCATGGCTTCTTTCAGCGCGTCCGAAACCGCGCGGCACTGCATCGCGTATTCCTGCGAGGTGCGGAAATCGTCGGTGCGCGGATAGGGGGCATCGACGGCCAGTTCGCGGATCACGCGGCCGGGACGCGCGGCCATGATGACGACGCGTTCCGACAGAAACACCGATTCGAACACCGAATGGGTGACGAAGATCACGGTGCAGCCGATTGCCCTTTTCAGCGCCAGAAGATCGTCGTTGAGCTTGAAGCGGGTGATTTCGTCGAGCGCGGCGAACGGCTCGTCCATCAGGATCAGCTTGGGGTGGGTGACAAGGGCGCGGGCGATCGAAACCCGCATCTTCATGCCGCCCGAGAGTGCGCGGGGATAAGCGTCGTGGACCTCCTCGAGGCCGACGAGGTTCAGCGCCTCGGCGATCTTGTCATCGACCGAGGCGCGGGATTTGCCCTGAAGGCGGAACGGCAGCCAGACGTTGTCGGCGACCGTGGCCCAGGGCATCAGCGTCGGTTCCTGCAACACGACCGACAAAGCGCCGGGCGTCTTTTCGACATCCCAAACGATACGCCCCGAAGTCGGGTGAATGAGGTCGGCGATCAGGCGCAACGCGGTGGACTTGCCGCAACCCGACGGCCCCAGCAGCGAGATGAAATCGCCGTCGCGCACATCAAGGTTCATGTCGCGCAACGCCACGACATCGCCGCCGAAAACCTTGTCGACGTGACGCATCGACAAAAGCGGCGCGCGGGGGCTGCGAAACGCCCCCTCCGCAGAAGCGGAAGGGGCAGGTGCGCGTTCGGCTATCACTGGCCGAGCAGCGTTTTCTTGGTTTCGAGCGCCGCGCCGGTGTTGGCGAAGTCCAGGGTGTAGGATTTGCTGATGTCGATCCCGGCCTCCATCACGCCGGCCTCGACCATCTTGTCGTAAAAGTCCCGGATCGTCGCGTCGGTCATGGCGCCGATACCCATCGTTTCGGAATCGCCCGAATCGACGATGCCGTATTCCTTCATCTTCTCGATCGAGAACGCGAGTTGATCGTCGGACATATCGGGATTGGCGTCCTTGATCAGCGCGTTGGCCGCCGACGGGTCGCCATAGAGGTAATTGGCCCAGCCGATCGACGAGCCTTCGACGAAGCATTTTACCGCATCGGGCATCGTGTCGATGGTGTCCTGCATAGTTTCGACCGTGGTTGCGTAGGTCGTGAACCCTGCGTCCGCCAGCAGCCAGATATCGGGCTTGAACCCGCCCTCGCGTTCGATGGCAAAGGGTTCGGACGTGATATAACCCTGCTGCGCGCTCATTTCGTCGGCGATGAACGGGGCCGGGTTGAAGGTGTAGGGAACGCGCTTTTCGGCCGAGAAACCGTAGTCGGACATCATCCACTGATAGAAGCTCTGGAAACCGCTGTCGCCGATGATCATCTTGTCGAGGTTCTTCAGATCCTCAAAGCTCGACGCCTTGCCGGGGTGCGACAGAATCACCTGCGGTTCCTTCTGAAAGTGCGCGGCGACGACCTTGAGCGGGATTTCCTCTTTCACGGCGGAGAACGCCTGAAGCAGGTTGCCGCCCATGGAGAAGTCGATCTTGCCTGCCAGCATCAGGGCGCGGTTGTTTACTTGCGGACCACCCGGCTGAATCGTGACCGTAAGGCCGCAGGCTTCGTAGGTGCCGTCGGCGATGGCCTGATAATAGCCGCCGTGTTCGGCCTGCGCGACCCAGTTCGTTCCGAAGCTCACCTCCTTCACGTGACTGCCCGCAAAAGCAGCCGGAGCCGCGACGACCATGACGCCGGCGACCAGTAGTTTCGTGTAAGCAGACATCCTCACCTCCAGGTTATTATTCGCGTGTTATGCTGAGTGCCGCGCAGCGCATCCATCGGATTGGTTCAAAGCGGACGCGCGGCATCTTGGCTTTGACTAAACATTAGACACATCGCCACGATTCGCACGGTCTTTCGGCACTTTTAATCCGATGCATTGGGGCTTGTCGAACCCGTCACCGGGCTTCACCGTTCAATCCGGATAGGAACGGAGCGAACCATGCAGGAATTGACACCAACGCGCATTGCGCCGCCATTTGCCCGTTATGTCCACGGGGTGCTGGTTCCTGCGGGGGCGCGGCTGTTGTTCACGTCCGGGCAGCTTGGAATGGCGGCGGACGGAACGGTGCCCGACGACGAAGGCGCACAGGCCGATATCTGCTTTGCCAATATCGACGCGATACTCGCCGAGGGTGGCGCGGCGCGTGGCGACGTCGTGCGCATCAACGCATTCGTTACCGAGCGCGCTTTCATGGCGGGCTATATGGCCGCGCGGGATCGGTGGCTGGAAAGCGTGTCGCGGCTGCCCGCCTCGACGCTGATCATCGTTGCGGGGTTCGCGCGGCCCGAGTTCCGGGTCGAGATCGAGGTCGTCGCCGCCATCGTGGCGGAGCG
>JBBKWG010000079.1:0-4532 GCA_037968835.1 Paracoccaceae bacterium | reverse complement strand
TCTCGCCCACTGAGCGTTGAGGTAGGCCGGACAGAAACGGTCTGAGGTGCTCGGCGAACCATGGACCGGCGATTTCTTTCGAGACCTGCTCCAGTGCGGTTAACGTCGCGAAAAGTACGATCAAGACTGCCTCGTTCTCGCCGGTGCGCAGAAGGCTCAGTCCGTGGTATTCCGGATCGCTTGGAATCGCATTGAACACGTCGCACTTTGCCGAGAATTCGGTCCAGTCGATGTCGGTCCTGAGAGATAGTCGGTTTATGACGACGTGCATGGAATTCCCCAAAAAGATATTGATTTAGAACATTTTTTTCAGCGCGGACAGCTTTGCGGCTACGACCCCGAAACCGTCCATCCCCGCCCGCCGGCTCCGAACATTTCATGGCCGTCGTCAGTCACCGCAATCGTATCCTCCAGCTTCACAAGGCCGCGGGCGGGATGTCCCATGGTTGTCTCCACCGACAAAACCATGCCCGCCTCCAGCGGACGGTCGACATCGACGCCATCGTAGATCCGGTTCGACATGATGAACGGCACCTCGTGGCTGACAAGTCCCATGCCGTGGATGACAAGATCAGTGCAGTCCTTGTTGGCCCCGACATTCAGCGTTTCATTACCAAACTCAAGCAACGCCCGCCCACTGACCCCGGCCGAGATGTTTGAGAAGACCGCCTGTTGCGTCGCATCGACCTCGGCCAGCAGATCGACCAACTCGCTGTCCGGCTTTCCCAGAACGGCCATACGGCAAAGATCGCCGATATAGCCTTCCATGTTGCCGCCGGAATCGATCGACATGGACTCGCCCATTTTCCACGCCTGATCGGACGGTGCGCGGTTGCGGTTGCTGCCCATTGCGACCAGACAATAGTCGAACCAGAGGCCCCGCGCGGTTTCCTCGCGCCGTATGTGTTCGACGATTTCGCGCTTGGTCACTCCCGGACCGGCCCACGCCATTGTCGCCCGCATTGCCTCGACAATCCGGTCGGATGCGGTGCGCAAAAGATCGAGTTCATCAGGACGCTTGACTGCCCGGAGACGTTCCAGCACCGGTGTCGCATCGCCGAACTTTGCGTTTTCCAGACCATCGGACAGCACCTGTTGCGCATCGACGGTCAAGAACGCGCGCTCGACCCCGATCCGCGCCTTCGTCCGACCGATGCTGGTGATGTGGTCGACAGCGCGCGCCGCCGCATCCGTCGTGCCCCATGTCACGGTCGCAACGTGCGGCGTCCAGAACGGCTCGATTGCGTGCTCGGAGGCTTCGATTGCACTGGCGATATAGGCTGTGTCGCCCGGACGCCCGCGAACATAGATGACCAGCGGCAGATACCGGGAATGTCCGATCGCATCCATCGACTGAAAGAAGAACGCGCGGTGGCCGCCGAGAAGATAGCGGACGTTGTGATGAGAATTGGCGATCAGGACATCAAGCCCGTGCGCCTCCATCAGATTATCCAGCAAGCCGGTATCGAACGGAGCTTCGCCCTTGGTCATCGCTGTCTCCTTCGTCGATGTGCGCGAATTGAGGCTAGCATCGAATTCAAGAGAGGCGGAACGAAAAAGGGCCATCCCCGACGGAACGGCCCGATGATGATTCGGCGCTTGGCGCGACTTATCCGTTGTGCTCGCGGATCTTCGCGGCGGCCTCCTTGTCGAAGGTCACGCCCTTGGCCTCGAACAACTGGTCCAACTCGCCCGAAAGGGTCATTTCGGTGATGATATCGCAGCCGCCGACGAATTCGCCTTTGACGTAGAGTTGCGGCACCGTCGGCCAGTCCGAGTAATCCTTGATCCCCTGGCGGATATTGTCGTCGGCCAGCACGTTCACGTCGGCAAACTCCACGCCCATGAAGTTCAGCACACCCGCCACACGCGAAGAGAACCCGCATTGGGGCATCGCTTTGGTGCCCTTCATGAACAACACGACGTCGTTCGATGTCACCGTTTCCTTGATCTGATCTTCAGCGCTCATGTCTTTTTCCTAACCTTCGCGGGCACGAAGCCCTTTGCATATGCTTCGGGGTCGCGGGTCACACGCCAGACATGGCTGTGACCGCCCCCGTATCCGCCGCCGCCGAAGCCTCCTTCGAGCAGCATCTCATTTTTGTATGGCCGGTTGCCTTGCTCAATCTCGTGACCAAGCCGCAGATGATGCCGCACGATCAGAACCATCAGAGCGAACAGCGATAGCGAAAGGATCAGCAGGGTCACTCCGGTGCCCTCGTGGTCAGCGCCAGCGCGTGCAATTCGCCGCTTGATCCGTCCATCTTGCCCTTCAGCGCCGCGTAGACCGCGCGCTGCTGTTGCACCCGATTCATGCCCCGGAAGCTTTCATCCACGACCATCGCCGACATGTGAACGCCGTCATCGCCTTCGACGACGATCCTCGCATCCGGAAAACTCTCGCGGATCAGCGTTTCGATTTCGTGGGCCTGCATCGGCATGGCTTCGGGGTCCTTTCAGCTTTGCCTATAGATGTAGAACCCGCTCGCCACGGGTGCAAGGGAGCGCCGTCAGCCGACCGTCGCCGCAAACGCACCGCGATAGAGCGCCGCAAGCTTGGAAAGTGGGGCCGACGCCGTTCCGAATTGCACGGTTTCGCCGCCGAAGTGCCCGACAACGCTGGCCGGGACGGCGGCGCGTGTTGCGCGGGACAGCAGTTCATCCGCCTTGTCCGGCGCGACTGCGAGCAGGTAGCGCGCCTGATCCTCGCCGAACAATACGGCCGTATCGGCGGCGTTCAGAGTCACGCCAACACCGGCCGCCTCGGCCATTTCGAAAGCCGCGAGCGCCAGCCCGCCATCGCTCAGATCGCTTGCCGCGCGCACCACTCCCGCCAGCCCGCGCACGAAGTCGCCATGCCTGCGCTCGGCGTCGAGATCGACTGGTGGTGCTTCGCCTTCTTCGCGACCGAACGCCTCGGCCAGGAGTGCGGATTGGCCGAGGTGGGTGCCGGGGGTGCCGATGAGGATGGCGGCGTCGCCTTGGGTGGCTTTTCCGGCGATCAGGGCGTTACGGTTGGCGATCAGGCCGACCGCGCCGATTGTCGGGGTCGGGAGAATTCCGGTGCCGTCGGTTTCGTTGTAAAGCGATACGTTGCCCGACACGATCGGCATGTCGAGCGCCAGACAGGCCGCGGCGATGCCTTTGATCGCGCCGACGAACTGGCCCATGATCTCGGGCTTTTCGGGGTTGCCGAAATTCAGATTATCTGTCGTTGCCAATGGCTTGGCCCCGACTGCGCAGAGGTTTCGGAAGGCTTCGGCAACGGCTTGCTTGCCGCCTTCGACCGGGTTCGCCTTGACGTATCGCGGGGTCACGTCGGAGGTGAATGCCAGCATCTTTTCGCTGTCGTGGACCCGGACGATCCCGGCGCCAAGGCCCGGTGCCTGCACCGTATCGGCCATCACCTGGCTGTCGTATTGCTCCCAGACCCACTGCTTGGCGGCGTAGTTCGGAGAGCCGATGAGCGCCTTCAGACCGTCGATCGGGTCGATCTGTTCCACGTCGGTATCGCGTCGGTATTGCGTCGGTGCCGGGGTCGGCACCCACGGGCGGTCATATTCCGGGGCGCTGGAGGCCAGTTTGGAGAGCGGCAGATCGGCTTTGGTCTCGTTGCCCTGAAGGATCAGGAACCGGTCCTCGGCAATGGTTTCACCGACGATGGCGAAATCCAGATCCCACTTGTCGAAAACCGCCTTGGCCACGGCTTCGAGTTCGGGATTGAGAACCATCAGCATCCGTTCCTGGGATTCGCTCAGCATCATTTCGTAGGCGGTCATGTTCTTCTCGCGAACCGGAACCCGGTCGAGATCGAGCCGGATGCCGAGATGCCCCTTGTCGCCCATCTCGACCGCTGAACAGGTCAGGCCCGCCGCGCCCATATCCTGAATCGAGATCACCGCGCCGGTCTGCATCAGTTCCAGACAGGCTTCGAGCAGGCGCTTTTCGGTGAACGGATCGCCGACCTGCACGGTCGGGCGCTTCTCCTCGATTGTATCGCCGAATCCGGCCGACGCCAACGTCGCGCCGCCGACGCCGTCGCGGCCGGTCTTGGCACCGAGATAGACCACCGGCATTCCGACGCCCGAGGCGGCCGAGTAGAAAATCTTGTCGGCGTCGGCCAACCCGGCGGCGAACGCGTTGACCAGACAATTGCCGTTGTAGGCGGCGTGAAAGCGGACCTCGCCGCCGATGGTCGGGACGCCGAATGCGTTGCCGTAGCCGCCGATGCCTTCGACGACGCCAGCCACCAGCCTCCGGGTCTTGGGATGCGAGGGTTCGCCGAAGGACAGCGAGTTCATCGCCGCAATCGGGCGCGCGCCCATGGTGAACACGTCGCGCAGGATGCCACCGACACCGGTGGCGGCCCCCTGATAGGGCTCGATATAGGACGGGTGGTTGTGGCTCTCCATCTTGAAGACCACCGCCTGCCCGTCGCCGATGTCGACGACGCCGGCGTTTTCCCCCGGTCCGCAGATCACCTGGGGGCCTTCGGTCGGCAGCGTGCGCAGCCATTTCTTGGACGATTTATA
>JBBKWG010000078.1:0-11748 GCA_037968835.1 Paracoccaceae bacterium | reverse complement strand
CGACGAGACCTCGTTTCCCCCCTGCCCCAAGGGCCCGTCGATCTTCTCGCGGTCCTCGTCTGTCAATTCGCCGACCTCAAGCAACCCGTCGACAAACATCCTGAGTCCCAGCTGTGTGGGAACCCGTCCAGCCGAGATGTGCGGAGAATTCAAGAGCCCGAGGAACTCAAGGTCCTGCATGACATTTCGCACCGTCGCCGCACTGACTTTTTCGCTCATATCGCGGGTCAGCGTCCGGGAGCCGACCGGATCGCCCGATTTGAGATAGCCTTCGACCACGCGCCGAAACACCTCGCGCGAACGATCGTTCATCTCTTCGAGGATTTTTCCGGCGTCGGTCATATCGGGCCTTTCAGGGGCGCTGCAATTAAAGGGAAGGCGAGGGCCGCGTCAATCGGGGTTGATGGCAGTCGCCCCGAAGACTATCAACCGCGGACATTTGAAAGAGGTTTCCTAATGCGCCCGTCTGGTCGAGAGATAAGCGAAATGCGTCCGGTTTCAATCGAAACGGGCGTGACGCGTCACGCGGAAGGGTCCTGTCTGATCCGGTGCGGTGACACCCATGTGCTTTGCACCGCCAGCATCGACGAGCGTGTGCCGCCATGGATGAAGAACAGCGGATTAGGCTGGGTGACGGCAGAATACGGGATGCTTCCACGTGCGACGCATACGCGGATGCGGCGCGAAGCCAAGAATGGACAATCTGGTAGAACGCAGGAAATTCAACGCCTTATTGGCCGCAGCCTGCGGGCGTGTGTTGATCGCTCGGCATTGGGCGAACGGCAGATCACCGTCGATTGCGATGTAATTCAGGCGGACGGCGGGACGCGGTGTGCCGCTATCACAGGTGGCTGGGTTGCCCTACGCCTTGCAGTAAATGCACTTCTGAAGACTGGTCAGATCGTCAGCGACCCTCTGACCGATCACGTTGCGGCGGTTTCATGCGGTATCTATGCCGGGCAACCCGTTCTTGATCTGGACTATCCCGAAGACAGCGAAGCCGGGGTAGATGGAAATTTCGTTCTGACCGGGCGAGCACGCCTGATCGAAGTTCAGATGTCGGCCGAAGGCGCGACCTTCTCTCGCGACGAGATGTCGAAGCTGCTCGATCTGTCGGAGAATGGCGTCAGCGTGTTGGTTGAGGCGCAGAAAGCCGCCCTGGCCTGATGCGACGCTTCACAGACGACGAGCTGTTGGTTGCGACGCACAATGCCGGTAAGCTTCAGGAGATTACGGACCTTATTCAAGACTACGGAATCACCGTTATCGGCGCAACGAAAATGAACCTGCAAGAGCCAGTCGAAGATGGCGCAACTTTTGTCGAGAACGCACGCATCAAGGCCCATGCCGCCGCGAAAGCGACGGGCCTGCCTGCCCTTGCCGACGATAGCGGTATCGAGATTGACGCGCTGGGAGGCTCACCCGGCATTTACACCGCTGATTGGGCGGAGACCGGAACCGGCGGACGGGACTTCGTGATGGCAATGACGCGAACACATGGCGCGCTCGAGGCGAAATCCGCAGCGTACCCGCGACAGGCGCGTTTTTGCTGTACGTTCGTTCTGGCATGGCCCGATGGACACGACGAAGTGTTCGAAGGGCGCATGGAGGGTCAGATCGTCTGGCCAATGCGTGGCAACCTAGGCCACGGATACGACCCGATATTTCAACCTACAGGCAGCGACCTGACGTTCGGCGAGATGGAACGGTGCGACAAGAATCGAATCAGCCATCGCGCGGACGCATTTCGTAAACTGGAGGCGATCTTTCGGAATGACTAAGCCTGCCGGGTTCGGTCTTTATGTCCATTGGCCTTTCTGCCAGGCCAAGTGCCCCTATTGCGATTTCAATAGTCACGTGGCGAGCCGCATCGACCAGCGCGCATGGCAGGCGGCGCTCATTTCGGAAATCCGCCGATACGGTACGGAAACGCCCGGCAGAGTTCTGAACACGATCTTTTTCGGTGGCGGAACTCCAAGCTTGATGGAGCCTGAATCCGTGGCCGCTATCATTGACGCTGCGCGCGGAACTTGGGCGCCTGCCAACGATATGGAAATCACGCTTGAGGCCAATCCGACATCTGTCGAAGCTGGGCGTTTCCTTGGTTATCGGGATGCGGGCGTCAACCGGGTTTCGATGGGCATTCAGGCATTACGCGATCCCGATCTGAAAGCGTTGGGACGTTTGCACACCGTGGCCGAAGCTCGTGCTGCGTTTGACCTCGCCCGCAATACATTCCCCCGCGTTTCTTTCGATCTGATCTATGCGCGACAGTCTCAGTCATTGTCGGACTGGAAGGTTGAGTTGAAAGAGGCCCTTGCAATGGCGGCGGACCACCTGTCGCTCTATCAATTGACGATCGAGCCGGGGACCGC
The DNA here is from genome assembly GCA_037968835.1 of Paracoccaceae bacterium. Lineage (GTDB taxonomy): Bacteria > Pseudomonadota > Alphaproteobacteria > Rhodobacterales > Rhodobacteraceae > JBBKWG01. Next base: position 9,373 of record JBBKWG010000078.1, on the reverse strand, counting down.
CTTTGGAGATCGCCATGCACTTGGACGTTTGCGCGGTTTACCGGACGAGGACATCTCAGCCGATATGTATGAAGTGACGCAAGCGTTGACCGATGCAGCGGGTTTGCCAGGGTATGAGATCTCCAACCATGCCGCGCCAGGCGCTGAATCGCGACATAATCTGATTTACTGGCGAGGTGGTGATTGGGTAGGTGTTGGGCCAGGCGCGCACGGACGTTTGACCGTGGACGGCAAGCGCATCGCTACAGAAGCGACCAGCGCGCCCAGCGCATGGCTACAGGGCGTTGAGAACGGAGGCGGCGCGGAAAGCGTTCGCGAGATCATTACTGACACCGATAGCCTTGAAGAGCGGCTTATGATGGGTCTTCGATTGCGCGAAGGCGTCCCGATAGACCTGGCGCAACAGGCGACTGGCCGGGACTTTAATATTAAATACAGTGATTTAGAGAATAACGGATTCGTCGAGCGTTCTGGAGAAATGCTTCGGGCGACCGCAAAGGGTCGCCCGGTTTTGAATGCAATCCTGCGAGAATTTCTCGCTTAGACTTCGCCAGCGCCCATTGTGACCGAGAGACGGCGGCAGATTTCGTCCAGCTCTTCAAGATCGCGATACTTGATCGAAACCGTTCCGTCCTGACGTCCGTCTGAATGCAGAATGTTGACACGCATTCCCAGAGCCGCAGCCAGATCCTTTTCCAGCACTTTCGTGTCCGCGTCCTTTTCAGGCGTCGCGTTATCATTGGACGGTCTCGGAGTTGCGGACTTCTTCGCCATCGATTCTGTCTGACGTACCGAAAGGCCTTTGCGAACAACCTGACGCGCCAACCCTACCGGGTCCTCGGCGGTGATCAGCGCGCGAGCGTGCCCGGCAGACAATTCCCCACCACGAACAAGATCGAGCACCGTATCCGGCAGATTCAGCAAACGAAGCAGGTTTGCGATGTGGCTCCGGCTTTTGCCCAACGCCTGAGCCAACTTGTCCTGTGTATGACCAAACCGGTCCATCAGTTGGCGATACCCAGCCGCCTCTTCGATCGCATTCAGGTCGGCTCGCTGGATATTCTCGATGATCGCAAGTTCAAGAACCTCGGTGTCGTCAAGGTCCCGCACGATTGCAGGCACCTCGTGAAGTTGCGCCTGCTGCGCTGCCCGCCACCGCCGCTCGCCCGCAACGATTTCGAAGCCGTCTGGATTTCGCGGATTCTTGCGCAAGATGAGCGGCTGGATGATCCCTTTTTCACGAATGGACGCGGCAAGTTCGTTCAGCGCGTCTTCCGTAAAAGAGCGGCGCGGCTGATCGGGATTCGGTGCGATCTTCGCAATGTCGATGAATGTTTCTGGCTTCCTCGAATGCTGGTCGGTTGATGGCTGGCTCGGAGCCGGCTCCACGTCAGCCATTAGTGCTGACAATCCCCGCCCAAGCCCTCTGCGTTCCGTCTTAGCCTGCGCCATCTTTAACACCCTATGATGCGTTTGCTTTGATCCTTCCTACCACTTCTTGTGCCAAAGCGCGATAGGCCTGGCTGCCTTTTGATGCAGAATCATAAGAAATGACGGGTAGGGCGAAAGAGGGTGCTTCAGACACCCGCACATTCCTTGGCACCTTTGTCTTAAAGACCAGTTCACCCAGAGTAGAGCGTGCGTCGTTTTCGACATGCTGGCTGAGATTGTTGCGGATATCAAACATCGTCAAAAGAACGCCCTCGATGCGCAGGTTGGGATTAGCGGAATGCCTGACCTCTCGCACCGTGAGCATGAGCTGCGAAAGCCCTTCCAGCGCAAAGAACTCACTTTGGAGCGGTATCAGAACAGAATCCGATGCCACCATTGCATTCACTGTAAGTAGGCTGAGCGATGGCGGACAATCGATAAGAATGAAATCCAATTCATAGGCGTCCATTGCGGGCTGTCTTAAAGCATCGTGTAGCAGAAAGCTCCGCTTCTCGACGGCCATCATCTCAATGTCCGCTGAGCTAAGGTCCGTTGTCGCGGGCGCGATAAGCAAGCCCTCAATTGCGGTGGGGCGTATCACATCGTCCAGATCAGCATCATCAAGTAGCAAGTCGTAGGTGGTGAAATCCCTGTCTTCAGCTTCGACGCCCAGACCAGTAGAAGCGTTACCTTGGGGGTCGAGATCGATAAGCAGAACGCGGTATCCATCTTCGGCCAACGCCGCACTAAGATTGATCGCAGTAGTGGTTTTCCCGACGCCGCCTTTTTGATTTGCTATCGAAATTATTCTAGGTGGCAACGGCCGTGTGGGGTCAGGCACGCTCGATATCTCCGATACTCAAAATTACGCCCCCGGGGTCGGTTCGGCTAGGAAACGTCTTGCAGTCAAAGCGCCAAACCTCAAGAGCGCCCTGGACTTCGCGCTCCACATTTGCCCCTTTAGGAAAGATTGCTCTGAACCCTGGCGCACCGTGCAGGATGGCATACTCCAGTAATTTCGAAAGCGGCGCTAGTGCGCGGGCAGTCAGGATGTTCGCGTTAAAGCGTTCAATCCTCTCAACGCGCTCGCTAATGACGCGGAAAGGGGAACCGGTCTCTCGAGAAACAACTTCGAGGAAAGACGCCTTCCTTTGATCGGACTCTATTAAACTAACCTGTAGCTCCGGCCTGATTTCATTCGCCGTGATGGCAATAACGGCTCCCGGGAATCCGGCACCGCTTCCAAGGTCCGCAAGGATCTCACCCTCACGCGGGAAAACACTGAAAAGTTGCGCGGAATCAGAAAAGTGCCGCGCCCAGAGGTTTTCCAAAGACTTCGGGGAAACCAAATTGATCTTTTTGTTCCAGCGTTTCAAAAGATCGGCATAAACTTCCAGCCGCTCCATTGTTTCACGTGAAACATCAAACTCGCGCTGAAATTCAGTTGGACCGTCACTCATGCGCTTCGGAAGGTCTTTTTGCGCAGATTGGCGAGGATCAGCGTCAACGCAGCTGGCGTGACACCTTCGATTCTCGCAGCTTGCCCCAATGTGGCGGGCCGAATGGCCGAAAGCTTATCGCGAAGCTCGTTCGATAATCCACCGAGTGCTTCGTAATCGAAGTCAGTGGGAATATGATGTTGTTCATCCCTGCGAAGGCCATCAACATCCTTCTGCTGCCGGACGATATAGTGGGAGTAAAGCGCGTCGCATTTAAGCTGATTTTGAATGCTGCTAGGAATTGATTTCAGTTCTGGGCGTAAATCCTGGAGTGTGGTGAATTCAACATCCGAAAATGCCAGAAGCTCCAGCGCGTTCCTGGGTGAGCCGTCCGCAGTAATACGAACGCCCCCCGCAGCAGCATCCTTCGCTGAGATCGTAGTCGACCGCAGCGTTTGACGGCCTGACTCCATTTGATCCATTTTGAGATTGAACGCGGCCTTTCGAGAATCGCCAACACATCCAGCAGCAATACCAACCGGCGTCAATCTCTGATCCGCGTTGTCCGCTCGCAGCGAAAGTCGGAACTCCGCTCTTGACGTGAACATCCGATAAGGCTCGCTCACACCCCGCAAAACAAGGTCGTCAATCATCACGCCGATATAGGATGTGTCGCGGCCAAACACGACGGGCTCCAAGCCCAACGCATCCCCAGCAGCATTCAAGCCGGCTACGAGGCCTTGGGCCGCGGCCTCCTCATATCCAGTGGTGCCGTTGATCTGCCCTGCAAGATAAAGCCCGGGAACATCTTTCAGGCGAAGGCTAGGGTTCAGGGCGCGCGGGTCGACATAGTCGTATTCAATGGCGTAGCCCGGCTGCACAATCTCGGCAGCCTCAAGCCCGCGAATTGAATGAACGTATGATGCCTGGACATCTTCGGGTAGCGAAGTTGATATTCCGTTTGGGTAGACAAGGTCGCTCGTAAGCCCCTCGGGCTCCAGGAATATCTGGTGCGAGGTCTTGTCAGCGAAGCGGACAACCTTGTCTTCAATAGAAGGGCAATATCGCGGCCCAACGCCGTCGATGTGACCGCCGTACATGGCCGACCGCTGTAAATTCGCCCGGATAATATCGTGTGTGATCTCATTCGTGTGCGTGATTCCACATGATACTTGCCGTGCCGGCGCCTTTTCGGAGAGGAAGGAGAAAAGCGACGGTTCATCGTCTCCCGGTTGGCTTTCAAGGATGTCCCAGTTTAACGATGACCGCCTCAAGCGGGGTGGCGTCCCAGTTTTGAGTCGACCAAGCGACAGGCCGAACTGATCGATTCTTTCAGCCAAGCGAACTGAAGGCCGATCTCCAATCCGCCCTCCGGGTCGCGATACATTTCCGATATGGATGACGCCGCGCAAGAAGGTCCCGGTCGTGAGAACAACGGCCGTCGCTGTGATATGAGAGCCCTCCGACAATTTGACGCCCGATACATTGCCGTTAGCGATGACGAAGTCGATAACTTCTCCCTCCACTACGGTGATCTTTGGATGCAATTCAATCTCTGAAAGCATAGCGGCCCGATAGAGAGCGCGATCGGCCTGTGCCCTCGGCCCCTGCACAGCCGGTCCTTTGCGGCGATTGAGCAGTCTAAACTGGATTCCGGACCGATCCGCAACACGCCCCATCAAACCATCGAGCGCGTCAATCTCACGAACGAGGTGACCCTTTCCCAACCCTCCGATCGCCGGATTGCACGACATGACACCAATTCCGTTGCGATCTAGCGTCACGAGATGGACCCGCGCCCCCCGTCGCGCGGCAGCATGCGCCGCTTCCGCACCCGCGTGCCCTCCACCCACGACAACGACATCTGTGTCCATGTGTTTCACGTGAAACATTCCTTACTTGCCGATGCAGAAAGTCGAAAATATCTCGCCCAGCAGATCTTCAACATCCACACGGCCCAAAAGAGTATCGAGCGCGCGAATTGCTGAGCGGATCTCCTCGGCGATCACTTCTGCAAGCTCCGGTGACGTCTGTATCCGATCACGAGCGATTCCCAAAGAGGCGTTGGCGTTTATCATTGCCACCCTGTGTCGTTCCCTCACCGCGGCACCAGCGAGGTTCGCGCGTGCACCCAAGGTCTCAGTGATGCGTTCTACGAGCGCGTCTACGCCCTGCCCCGACAAGCCCGAAATGTGCCCATCCGGATTACAGTCGGCCTTGCCGACCAGAATAATGTCGTCGGGGCCCGGTGGCAGTGATGGCGTTTGATTTGGTTTGTCCAAAAGAATGACGCGAAGATCGGCGCCGGACGCGCGTGCGATCGCCCGATCAATTCCGAGCGTTTCGACCACGTCGTCTGTTTCGCGAAGTCCTGCGGTATCGAGAAACGTAACCGGCAGGCCCCTCAAGTCCATTCGCACTTCGATGACATCCCGCGTCGTACCGGCAATCTCCGAAGTTATCGCCGCGTCTCGTCCTGCGAGGGCGTTCAACAAAGTCGACTTGCCGACATTTGGTGGTCCGACGATTGCCACCTCGAAGCCGTCGCGGATTCTTTCCGCAACCACCGCGCCTGCGATATCGCGCGCCAGCGCCTCCGACACGGACCGCAACAGGTCGCTCACTTCCGGATACACGTCGACGGGAACTTCCTCGTCAACGAAATCAATCGTGGCTTCAAGGAGTGCGGCGGCGCGGATCAGCGATCTTCGCCAGACTTCTGTCCTTCTTCCAAGCTCGCCGGAAAGAACACGCAACGCTTGTTTCCGTTGAGCCTCTGTCTCTGCCTCAATCAAATCGGCAAGACCTTCGACCTGAGTGAGGTCTAGGCGGTTGTTCTCGAGCGCGCGCCGCGTGAACTCGCCGGGCTCGGCAATCCTCAATCCAGGCATCTCAGCCAGGGCGTGCAGAACTGCGTCGATCGAGGCCCTGGAGCCATGAAGGTGAAATTCGGCGCTTGGCTCGCCCGTAAAGCTGCGGTTCTCACCAAAGACAAGAACAAGCGCCTCATCGAGGATCATGGGCCCCTGCCTTAGCGTTCTAAGTGACGCGCGGCGCTCTGGTGGTAGGTCCCCGGCAAGTGATGTTACGACTGAGTGCGCAAGCAATCCAGAGACGCGCACAACGGCAACACCAGATTTCCCCCGCGACGATGCGAGGGCGAAAATCGTATCCATTTCAATTAACCTACTGATTTAAAACAAAAAATCAGGTGTTCATCGAATCAAAGAACTCTGAATTGGATTTGGTTTGCTTCAGCTTCGATATCAGAAACTCGATGGCATCGGTCGTTCCCATCGGATTGAGGATCCGCCTGAGCACGAAAGTCTTGGCAAGATCGGCTTTGTCCACGAGCAGCTCTTCCTTCCGGGTTCCCGACTTCAGGATATCCATCGCCGGGAAGACCCGCTTGTCCGCCACCTTGCGATCCAGCACGATCTCGGAGTTGCCTGTGCCCTTGAATTCCTCAAAGATCACTTCGTCCATGCGGCTACCGGTATCAATCAGGGCGGTCGCGATGATCGTCAACGATCCACCCTCTTCGATATTCCGTGCCGCGCCGAAGAACCGCTTTGGACGCTGCAACGCGTTGGCGTCGACACCACCAGTCAGGACCTTGCCCGACGACGGCACGACAGTGTTGAATGCCCGGCCCAAGCGTGTAATCGAATCAAGCAGGATAACAACATCGCGTTTATGCTCGACCAGCCGCTTGGCCTTTTCGATGACCATTTCCGACACCGCGACGTGGCGGGTGGCAGGTTCGTCGAAAGTTGAGGAAATTACCTCGCCCTTGACTGACCGCTGCATGTCCGTAACTTCCTCGGGCCGTTCGTCGATCAGAAGGACGATCAGATAGATTTCCGGATGGTTCACTTCGATCGAGTGCGCAATGTTTTGCAGAAGGACGGTTTTACCGGTGCGTGGCGGGGCAACGATAAGCGACCGCTGGCCTTTTCCAATCGGCGCAACCAAATCAATGATCCGCGCTGAGCGGTCCTTGATCGTGGGATCCTCGATCTCCATCGCAAGCCGCTCGTCAGGATAAAGCGGCGTGAGATTGTCGAAGGCGACCTTATGTCTGGCCTTCTCCGGATCTTCGAAATTGATCGTCTCGACCTCGGTCAAAGCAAAATAGCGTTCGTTGTCATTGGGTTCACGAATAACGCCGTCCACCGTGTCGCCGGTGCGAAGCGCATACTGACGAAGCATGTCGGGTGATACGTAGATGTCGTCCGGACCTGGAAGGTAATTGGCCTCGGGCGAGCGCAGAAATCCGAATCCGTCCTGAAGAACTTCAAGAACGCCGTCGCCACCAATAACCCAGTCATCGTCCGCACGCTCTTTCAGGATCGAGAACATCATCTCGCCCTTGCGCATCGTGGACGCGTTTTCAATCTCAAGCTCTTCGGCCAAGGCCAGCAGCTCTTTCGGCGATTGCGATTTCAAATCGGCGAGGTTCAGACGGTCGGACATAAGCACCTTTCAACCGGGCCAATATGGCCACGCGATGAATTCAGAAATTGGAAATTTCAAAGCAGCCAGGACGGCCACCGTTCGGCAGATGTAAGGAGAGTGGTCGCTCCTGTCAACGCTACTTAAAACGGTCGCGCAATGACCGATATGACGATGACAATCATCAGTACTGTCGGCACCTCGTTCATCAGGCGGAAATGCCGGCCGCTCAGTTCGATCTTACCGTTGGCGAAGTCTTTGCGTCGCCAACCGCACCAATGGTGGAACCATGTCATGCCAAGAACCGCCGCTGCCTTCGTCCATGGCCAGACTTGCGACCAGTCAACGACACCCGGAGTAAACACAAGAAGCAGACCAAAAACCCACGTAGCGATCATGGCCGGGTTCATGATGACCCGGAGGAGCTTGAACTCCATCGTCTGAAATAATTCGTGGATCTCACCGCTCTGCCCGACACGTTCTGCGTGATACACAAATAACCTTGGAAGATAGAACAGTCCCGCCATCCAGGAGATAACCGAAATGACGTGAAGCGCCTTGGTCCAAGGATAGACCGTGTTCAGTATCTCAGCCAATGTATCCACCCGTGTGTCGATCACCCCTCATATAAATAAGTATAGATATGAAAAGATGATGTGTTTGTAGGGGGCGGGGATAAGTGGAATTAGTGATTTTGTAACGAAGTTATTCACCTGACGCCAAGAAATCGCCTTTAGTCCGAAATCGTCCCCGTTTTCATAACATAATCAAATATTATCAATCAGTTAACTTGTATTCGCTTGGGGATAACCTGGTGGAGACAAGCGGGACGGTTCTCGACGGCGCGGGTTATCCCGACGGAGCCACAGACCGATATCCACCGTGGATAATGTCGGGAAGGTACTTGACCACATTCGCGAAACAGGGTCATCGGACAAGGAAAGCGACTAATCCCCAAATCCGACCTCAGAGTCCAAGGCATAACGCGCACAGATTTATCCACATGACCCAAAACTTGATCCTTGCATCATCTTCTTCCACGCGTGCCGCCTTGCTTCGGCAGGCTGGCGTCTCGTTTGAAGTCGAGGCTGCAAGAGTCGACGAGGAAATGATCAAGGCATCGCTGGTCGCAGAAGGTGTAAAGTCACGTGATATCGCGGACGCGCTTGCGGATGCAAAAGCGCGACGCGTGTCCGGAAAACACCCAGATGCTTTGGTTCTGGGATGCGATCAGGTGCTCGATTTCGAAGGTTCGCTCCTGTCAAAACCTGTCTCCCCGGAGTCCAGCCTTGCGCAGCTCAAGACCATGCGCAGCAAATCCCACAACCTATTTTCCGCTGCCGTGATCTACGAGGACACCAAGCCGGTCTGGCGCCACGTGGGCGCGGCAAAACTCACCATGCGGGATGCTTCGGACGAATATTTGAGCGATTACGTTCAAAGCAATTGGGAAAGCATTCGCCACTCAGTCGGCAGCTATAAACTGGAAGAAGAAGGCGTTCGGCTATTTGAACGTGTCGAAGGGGATTATTTCACCGTTCTGGGCATGCCGCTGCTGGAGGTCTTGTCCTACCTCACTTTGCGCGGCACCCTGCCGGCATGAGCGAAAATCGCATTCCCTTGGCCGGTGTCATCGGATCACCAATCGCCCACTCCCGGTCGCCGCGTCTGCATCAGCACTGGCTAACGCGATACGGCATTCCGGGACATTATATACCAATGGATATTGTGGCCGACGACCTGGAAGACGCGCTGCGACTTCTGCCGAGAATCGGCTTTGTTGGCGTGAACATTACAATCCCGCACAAGGAGCGCGCGCTAGCTCTTGCCGATCTGGTCACTGACCGGGCGGCGCTGATGGGTGCCGCGAATACGCTGATCTTTCGCAAGGACGGAAAAATCCACGCCGACAATACCGATGGTTACGGATTCATCGAGAATTTGCGACAAGGCGCTCCGAACTGGTCTGCCGGCGCCGGGCCGGCTGCGGTTATTGGTGCCGGAGGTGCAGCGCGCGCAGTGATTGCGTCTTTGATAGATTCCGGCGT
>JBBKWG010000077.1:0-4410 GCA_037968835.1 Paracoccaceae bacterium | reverse complement strand
ATCGAAGTAGTCGTTGTTGAACAGAATGAAGTAGCCGGTCTGCTTTACAAGTGCGTCCGTGAACTTGTCCGCGGAACTGCCGTCAGCGTAAACGTCGCTGGCAAGGTAGACAGTGAAGTTCCCTAAGCCGTTATAAGCTACTCCAAGTGCGATTTCTTCGTAAAGCCCACCCACTCCAGGATAGACTTCATCGTAGACCGACATGAAGTTGCCTAGTTGGTTCCCCTCGCCCTGGAAGTTGATGTAAAAGCCCAGCAAGTCGTAGTCATCGCCCGAGCGGGATACGACTTCGTCATCGACTGTTGTGCCTTCGAACAATTCCGTCGGATCGCCTTGTTTGACCTCCAGAAAGCAATGCTTGGGATTGGGACCGTCTTCGGCGCAGCGTGCCGAGCTGTTCAGGTTGATCGGTGCGAAGACATAACCATCCTTCGAATAAGTCTTGCCACCGTTGTTTGGCACGTCCTCGAAATCGAAGGTGACGACGGCTGCGCTTGCCACTCCTCCCGCCAGCGAAATCGCAGCGGCTGCCAAGATTACGGAAACGATTTTCATTGTATTTACTCCACCCATTATGATGCCTCTCCGACAACCGGACAGGCATGTATTTCCCCAAGGGAAGTATACTAAATTTAGGTGAAAAAGTCGAGCAAATGTGGCGAAAATGTGGCGAAAATGCGGCGTAGGTTTAGTCAAGGAATTTACATAGGTTTAAAAATACGAATCTCCAATCCTTCCATAAGTTTAGCTAATGTCAGGCTGGCAGGCGCGGTGCCGGCGCGAAGTCGTTAACCCTCAATCCCTCAATCTACCGACGCGTAGAAAGCTCAACTTGCCCCCCTCCCACACCTCTGATTTCATGGCGGGAGTCTCATCCGGGAAAGGCGCCATGGCCCAAACGACTCACTCAGCACCACCCGCCTTCACGATGGGAATTGAAGAAGAGTATCTGCTCGTTGATCCGGACACCGGCGCATTGACCGCCGCGCCGGCCGAATTGATGGCCGCCTGCGCCGAACGGCTCGACAGTCAGTTCAGCCCGGAATTCAAAGCATGCCAGGTCGAGGTCGGCACGCGGGTCTGCGCCACGGTCAACGAAGCGCGCGACGATCTGAAACACTTGCGCACCACCGTTGCGGAATGCGCCGCCGATTTCGGGCTGGCCCCGATCGCCGCGTCCTGCCATCCATTCGCGGACTGGAAGGACCAGCACCACACCGACAAGGACCGCTACAACGATCTGGAGCGCGCACTTGGCGGCGTCGCCCGCCGGATGCTGATCTGCGGAATGCACGTCCATATCGGCATTGAAAGCCGTGAAACCCGCATCGACCTGATGAACCAGCTTTCGTACTTCCTGCCCCACCTACTTGCCCTGTCGACATCCTCGCCGTTCTGGCAGGGTCAGGACACCGGCCTTGCTTCTTATCGGCTGACCGTGTTCGACAACCTGCCGCGTACCGGCCTGCCGCCGCGCCTGACCGGGTGGGCAGAATACGACCGCACGGTGCATATCCTGACCGATCTCGACATCATCGAGGATTCCACGAAGATCTGGTGGGATCTGCGCCCCTCACACCGCTACCCGACCCTTGAAAGCCGGATCTGCGACGTAGCTCCCCGCCTTGAAGACGCACTGACGCTTGCGGCGCTGATCCAGTGCCTGACGCGGATGCTGTGGCGCCTGTCACAGAAGAACCAGCGCTGGCGGATCTACGATCACTTCCTGATCTATGAAAACCGCTGGCGCGCCCAGCGTTTCGGCACCAGCGAAGGGCTCATCGACTTCGGACGGCACGCGATTGTCCCGATGGCCGAACTGGTGGAGGAGCTGATCGAGTTGATCGAGGAGGACGCGGGCGTTCTTGGCTGCACTCAGGAAATCCACGCCGCCCGCGACATGCTGGTGCGCGGCACAAGCTCGGATCGCCAGCGTCGGGTCTATGCAGGTGCGCACGAAGCCGACCTAGACCATCAAGGCGCGCTTCTGGCCGTCGTTCACCATCTGATCGAGGAATTTCGCGCCGATCTCTGAGCTTGCCAGAGTGTCGGCGCCAAGATAACTGGACGGGTGTTCAGTTAAAGGGAGACCGGGCATGGACTTCGCCCTTTCCGAAGAACAGCGCGCCATTTACGACATGGCGAAATCTTTCGGCGAAGACCGCATCGCGCCGAACGCGCGCAAGTGGGAAGCCGAGGGCACGATTCCCAAGGATCTCTGGCCCGAAGTCGGTGCGCTTGGGTTTGGCGGTCTCTATGTATCTGAGGAGTCCGGCGGCTCGGGCCTCACACGGCTCGACGCGACGCTGGTGTTCGAAGGCCTGTCCCACTCCTGCGCATCGGTCGCTGCGTTCCTGTCGATCCACAACATGGTCGCGCGGATGATCGACGCGTTCGGCAGCGACGAAATGAAGACCCGCGTTCTGCCCAAGGCGCTGTCGATGGAGACGTTCCTTGCCTATTGCCTGACCGAACCGGGATCCGGCTCCGACGCCGCCTCAATGAAAACCCGCGCCGTCAAATCCAACGAGGGCTGGTCGCTGACCGGCACCAAAGCCTTTATCTCGGGCGGAGGATACGCCGACGCATACGTTGTCATGGCACGCTCGGGCGACGACAGCCCCAAGGGGATCTCGGCATTTTTCATCGAGGACGGCAGCGACGGGCTTTCGTTCGGCGGACTTGAAGACAAGATGGGATGGCGCAGTCAGCCGACCCGGCAGGTCCAGATGGACGACTGCCGCATTCCCGCCAACAACTTGCTTGGCGACGAGGGCAAGGGCTTCAAATATGCGATGGCTGGCCTTGATGGCGGACGGCTGAACATCGCGGCCTGCGCGCTTGGGGCTGCGCAGTCATGTTTGACCCAGACGCTTGCCTACATGGGCGAAAGGAAGGCGTTCGGCCAATCGCTCGACCAGTTTCAGGCGCTTCAGTTCAAACTCGCCGATACCGAGATAGAGCTTCAGTCGGCGCGCACATTCCTGCGTCACGCCGCCTGGGCGCTCGACACCGGCCAGCCCGACGCCACCAAGCGATGCGCGATGGCCAAGGCGTATGTGACCGAGGCCGCAGGCCGCGCCGCCGACACCTGCCTGCAACTTCACGGCGGCTATGGCTATCTGGCCGACTACGGCATCGAAAAAGTCGTGCGCGATCTGCGCGTTCACCGCATCCTTGAAGGCACCAACGAAATCATGCGCGTGATCATCGCCCGCGACATGCTGAAGAACAGATGAGCGATATCGAGATCCGCACGTCGGGCCGTGTCGGTCGCATCACACTGAACCGACCCAAGGCGCTGAACGCACTGACGCTCGACATGGTGCACGCCATCTTCGACATTCTGCCGGTCTGGGCCGCCGATGATGACATCGCGATGCTGGTGATTGATGCCGCCGGAGACAAGGCGTTCTGCGCGGGGGGCGACATTGCGGGGATTTATCAAAGCCTCGTCGATGGCGATTACGACACTGCGCGGCAATTCTGGCGCGACGAATATCCGCTGAACGCTGCGCTGTTCAATTTCCCAAAGCCCGTCGCCGCGTTCATGCAAGGTTTCACGATGGGTGGCGGGGTCGGCATTGGCTGCCACGCTTCGCATCGCGTGGTCTGCGAAAGCTCGCGGATCGCAATGCCCGAATGCGGCATCGGTCTGGTCCCTGACGTCGGCGGCTCGCTTTTGCTGGCGCGCGCGCCCGGGCGACTGGGCGAATATCTTGGAACGACCGCACGGCGGATGGGACCGGGCGATGCGATCCACGCCGGGTTTGCAGATTACTTCATCCCCGAAACGGAATGGCCGGGCCTGATCGGGCAGCTAGAGAAAACTGGCGACCGGGGAGCTATAGATCGCGCGAAATCGACGCCGCCCGAAAGCGATCTGGCTGCTGAAGCGCCTTTAATCAATGAACATTTCGGCGGTGAGACACTGCGTGACATCCTGCGCTCGCTTGTTCTCAAGGATGACGACTGGTCGCGCACCACACTGGAAACGATGTCGCGCAACGCGCCGCTGTCGATGGCCTGCACATTTGAACTGGTTCATCGCGCCCGTATCCACGACCGGATCGAAGAAGCCCTCAGGGCCGAATACCGGTTCGCCCACCGGGCCGTCGAGCATGGCGATTTTCAGGAAGGCATCCGCGCCGCGATCATCGACAAGGACCGCGCGCCGAAATGGCGCCACCCCGCACCGGATGCACCGACACCGGCCGAGGTCGCGCGCATGTTGCAACCACTCGGCGCAGATGAGTTGATACTGGACAGGTAGTATAGAGAACTGATGCCGATTTTCACCAAAGACGATCAACGAGTACTTTTCGCCCATATTCCAAAGACCGCAGGAATATCGATCTATCTTGCGTTCGTCGCTGCAGGCTGGAGGATTTCGAACTACAAGCATCGAAC
>JBBKWG010000076.1:0-10671 GCA_037968835.1 Paracoccaceae bacterium | reverse complement strand
CAACGCGCCGACACATCATCGCCTACACGCTTCTGCTTGCCCCGGTCGCCGTCGCGTTGGCGCTTACGCCGATTGGCGGGTCGGTGACTCTGCTGGTCGCACTGGGCATGAACCTGTGGTTCATCAAGGGCGCAGTCCAGATTTGGCGGCGCAACGAAGATATCGCCGAGGCGGACAACTACGTGGTCGAAAAAGCGTTCTTCCGCTTCTCGCTTTATTACCTGTTCGCCCATTTCGGCGCGCTGCTGATAGATGCGGCACTTCGCGCGGGAGGCTTGGCATGAGCGGATTGAAGGCGACCCATGAACTCCACAAGCGCCGGCTGTCGCGCAACGTCGGAACCGGGCTGGCGCTGGCGGGTCTGATTGCCGTCGTGTTCGGGCTGACCGTGGTCAAGGTGACGCGCGGCGATCCGATGCAGGCCTTCGATCATTCGGTCCGCCCCGAGATCGAACCGATTGCAGGGGCGAGCCAATGACCCTTGAGCCGCGCCAGAAGACGCTCCTGCAGCTTGTCGGCGTAGTCGTCGTGATGGGGTCGTTGGCATGGGCTTCGGTGCCGCTTTACGATCTGTTCTGTCGCGTCACTGGCTGGGGCGGTGCGACAAGCGTCGCCGACGCCGCGCCGGGCGCGATCGACCAGACCATCCGCATCCGGTTCGACGCTTCCAAAGCTGCCGGAATGCCCTGGGACTTCAAACCGGTCGCAACCGAAATGACAATCCGTATCGGCGAGGAGGGCCTCGCTTTCTACGAGGCTTTCAATCCGACCAACCGGGTCATTGCGGGAACCGCCAGCTATAATGTGACGCCCTACGCGGCTGGCTCCTATTTCTCCAAGATCTCCTGCTTTTGTTTTGAACTTCAGGTGCTTCAGCCCGGCGAGCGTGTAACCATGCCCGTCAGCTTCTTCGTCGAACCGGAAATTCTTGACGATCCGGATGCAAGATTTGCAAAGACCATCACGCTGTCCTACACGTTCCACGAGACGGATTTGCCCGCGGAATATTCCGACGGGCAAGCCGCGCTGGACGTCGGGACAGGCCTGACAGACGTTAACTAATCGCCCGAGGGAACCAACCGACATGGCGCATGAAAAGAACCACGACTACCACATTCTACACCCATCGATCTGGCCTTTCGCTGGCGCGCTATCGGGATTTACGATGCTGTTCGGTGCCGTGCTCTGGATGCACGACGTGACTCCGTTCCTGTTCTTCATCGGTTTGGCCGGCGTGCTTTATGTCATGTACGCCTGGTGGTCCGACGTGATCGCGGAATCCCATCAGGGCGATCATACTCCGGTTGTGCGGATTGGTCTGCGCTACGGGTTCATCATGTTCATCATGTCCGAAATCATGTTCTTCGCGGCATGGTTCTGGGCATTCTTCAAGAACGCGATTTATCCGATGGGCCCTCAAAGCCCCGCCATCGACGGCGTCTGGCCGCCTGTGGGGATCGAGACGTTCGATCCTTGGCACCTGCCGCTGATCAATACGCTGATCCTGCTTTGTTCGGGTGCAGCCGCGACGTGGGCGCACCATGCGCTTGTTCATGAAAACAACCGCAAAGACGTGGCGAGCGGGCTTATCCTTGCGGTGGTCCTTGGTGTCTTGTTCACGGTCTTTCAGGCCTATGAATACGGCAACGCCGCCTTCGGGTTCGCCGGCAACATCTACGGCGCCACCTTCTTCATGGCGACAGGGTTTCACGGCGCACACGTGATCATCGGCACGATCTTCCTATTCGTCTGCTACCTGCGACTGCGGGCAGGGCACTTCACGCCCGAACAGCACATCGGGTTCGAGGCCGCCGCATGGTACTGGCACTTCGTCGATGTGGTCTGGCTGTTCCTCTTCGCCGCCGTCTACATCTGGGGTTCCGCCTGAGGTTCGATTGCAGGAACTTCGCTGACGGCATGGATTTGGGCGCGGGGAAACTCGCGCCCTCTCTCACTCTGAAAGGGCCGACCCCATGCGGCGTATGTTTCTTCCCTTGTTGTTTGGCGTCATCGGCTGTGCGATTCTCGTCGCGCTTGGCGTCTGGCAGGTGCAGCGGCTTCAATGGAAGAACGCGGTGCTCGCCGACATAACGGCCCGAATTTCCGCCGCACCAGTGCCGCTGCCCGCGGCTCCCGACCCGGAATCGGACCGCTTCCTACCGGTCCGCGTTACCGGCACGACGACCGGCGACGAGGTGAATGTCCTGGTTTCGACCAAATCGGACGGCGCGGGTTATCGCGTGATCTCTGCCTTTGTGACCGACCAAGGTCGTCGCATCCTTGTCGACGAGGGCTTCATCCGCACGACCGAGAAGGACATTCCGCGACCGCCGACACCGATGACGGTCACCGGAAATCTGCACTGGCCCGCCGAAACCGACAGCTTCACGCCCAACGCGGATACCACCTCGAACATCTGGTTCGCCCGCGACGTGCCGCTGATGGCGACGGCGCTCGACACCGATCCGATCCTTGTCGTTGCGCGAACCGTTACCGGAACAGATGCGCGCGCCACGCCGCTTCCCGTCGACACCGTGGGCATTCCGAACGACCATCTAAAATATGCCGTCACGTGGTTCGGTCTGGCACTGGTCTGGGCGGGGATGACGGCGTTCCTGCTTTGGCGTATCCATCGCCCGACGGCCTGAAGGATAACCGATGCACTACATATCGACTCGCGGGCAGGCGCCCCGTCTGAATTTCGAGGAGACGATGCTGACCGGGCTTGCCCGCGACGGTGGACTCTATGTGCCCGAGACGATCCCGCAGATGAGCACCTCCGACATCGCCGCACTTGCGGGCCTCAGCTACGAGGACGCCGCGTTCCGTGTCATGCGTCCTTTCATCGGTGACGCGTTCAGCGACGACGAGTTCGCCGAAATCATCGTCCGCGCCTATTCGGATTTCGGCCACGACGCCCGCGCGCCCCTGGTCCAACTGGGCGCGAATCATTTTCTGCTGGAGCTGTTCCACGGCCCGACATTGGCGTTCAAGGACTTCGCCATGCAGCTTATCGGACAGCTCTTTGAAGCCTCGCTGAAGCGGCGCGGCGAGCGGGTGACGATTGTTGGCGCGACCTCGGGCGACACCGGTTCGGCCGCCATCGAAGCCTTTCGCGGGTTGGATGCCGCCGACGTCGTGATCCTCTATCCGCATGGCCGGGTTTCCGAAGTCCAGCGCCGCCAGATGACGACCCCGAACGAACCGAACGTGCACGCGCTCGCTGTCGACGGCGATTTCGACGATTGTCAGGCGGCATTGAAGGACATGTTCGCCGACCACGAATTTCGTGACGACGTGCACCTCGCTGCGGTTAACTCGATCAACTGGGGGCGCGTGTTGGCACAGGTAGTTTATTACTTCACGTCCGCCGTTTCGCTGGGTGCGCCGCATCGGACCGTCAGCTTCACGGTCCCGACCGGCAATTTCGGCGATATATTCGCCGGCTATATTGCGCGGCGGATGGGTCTGCCCATCGAAAAGCTGATCGTCGCGACGAACCAGAACGACATCCTGCATCGCGCGCTGGAAAGCGGAGCCTACACGAAAGAAGGCGTGATCCCCTCGATCAGCCCGTCGATGGACATTCAGGTCTCGTCGAATTTCGAGCGCGCGTTGTTTGACGCATACGGTCGCGATGGCGGTGCCGTGGCGCAATTGATGGGTGAACTGAAGGCGAGCGGCGGCTTTCCGATCAGCCAGGGCGCAATCGGTATTCTGCGCGAGATCTACGGTTCGGGGTGCGCCTCGGAAGAGGAAACCACTGGCACGATCCACCGGATCCATGCCAGAACCGGCGAAGTCATCTGCCCGCACACAGCGGTCGGTGTGAAGGTGGCGCAAGACCAGCCGCTGAGCCCCACGCCGATGATCGCGCTGGCGACCGCCCATCCCGCCAAATTTCCGGACGCGGTCGAGCGCGCGACAGGTATCCGCCCCCCCCTTCCCAAGCGGATGGCAGATCTTTATGACCGTCCGGAACGGATCACCCAGGTCTCTGGCGACCTTGCGGCGATTAAACGGGTGATTAGGGAGAAACGCTCAAGTTGACGGTTGAATTACACCGCCTCGCGAATGGCGTTCGCGTCGTTACCGAACACATGCCGGCGCTCCAGTCGGCCTCGCTTGGCGTCTGGATCAACGCCGGCGGCCGACATGAGCGCATCGAGCAGAACGGCATCGCGCATTTCCTCGAACACATGGCGTTCAAGGGAACCCAGAAACGCACGGCGCTGCAAATCGCCGAGGCGATCGAGGACGTCGGCGGCTACATCAACGCCTATACCTCGCGCGAGATGACGGCGTATTACGCCCGCGTGCTTGAGAAAGACACCGACCTTGCGCTTGATGTGATTTCCGACATTGTTCTGAACCCGGTTTTCGATCCCCGCGAAATCGAGGTCGAGCGGCATGTCATCCTTCAGGAGATCGGGCAGGCGCTCGATACGCCCGACGACATCATATTCGACTGGCTTCAGGAAACGGCATTTCCGGATCAGGCACTGGGTCGCACGATTCTGGGCGAGGCTGCACGTGTCGAACGCTACGGCGTCACGGATCTTTCGGGGTTTGTCGAAGAACGCTACGCGCCCGGCAATATCATCGTCGCCGCCGCGGGCGCGGTCGACCATGACCGTATCGTTCGCATGACCGAAGAAGCCTTTGGCCATCTCAGACCGCACGGCGGCGGTGCCGCCGAACCCGCCGCGTTTCGTGGTGGCGAAACCCGTGTCGAGAAGGGTCTCGAACAGGCGCATTTCGCGCTCGCCTTCGAAACGCCGGGCTATTGCGATCCACGTGTTTACACCGCGCAGATCTTTTCGACTGCGTTCGGCGGCGGCATGTCGTCTCGCTTGTTTCAGGAAGCGCGTGAAAAGCGTGGTTTGTGCTACACGATATTCGCGCAGACCGGTGCCTATTCCGACAGCGGCCTGACCACGATCTACGCCGGCACCAGCGACGAGGAAATCGGCGCGCTGGCTGAACTTACGATAGACGAATTGAAGCGCGCCGCCGACGATATGTCGCCCGCCGAGGTCGCCCGTGCGCGGGCCCAGATGAAGGCCGGATTGCTGATGGGTCTCGAAAGTCCGTCAAGCCGTGCCGAACGGCTGGCCCGGCTACTGGCGATCTGGGACCGCGTGCCGCCGCTGGAAGAAACCGTGGCCCTTATCGACGCCGTGACGACCGGAGATGTTCGCGATCTGGCCAAGTCGATGGTCGAAAACGGCGACGCCGCGATGGCGCTTTACGGTCCGGTTTCCAAGGCGCCGACGCTGGCGGACCTGACGGACAGGCTTGCGGCCTGATGCTGAGGCTTGGCCGCAAGGTCAGTGTCGACACAGAGCGACTAGTCTTGCGCCCCCCGATACATGGCGACTGGCGCGCTTGGTCGTCGCTTCGCGAACACAGCGAGGCATTTCTGAAACCGTGGGAGCCGTCGTGGGCGTCGGATCATCTGACGCGCAAATCCTTCATCAACCGCGTCTACTGGGCGAACCGGTCAATCGCGCAGGGGACTGCCCTGCCGCTATTTCTCGAGCGGCGCGGCGATCGGCGACTACTTGGCGCAATTACGCTCGACAACATCCGTCGCGGTCCCGCGCAGGCGGGCACGATCGGCTACTGGATCGGCGAACCGCACGCCCGCGAAGGATTCATGCGCGAGGCGCTGACGGCACTTGTCCATCACGCCTTCGAGGTGCTCGACATCTCGCGCCTTGAATCCGCCTGCCTGCCAGAAAACACTGCGTCGCGCGGGTTGCTGGAGAAATGCGGCTACAAATACGAGGGCGTCGCGCAAAGCTATCTCCAGATCAACGGCCGGTGGCGCAACCATGTGCTCTACGCCAATCTGCGTGGCGACCGGCGCGGGCGCGTCGACGGCTGAACGCCGCAAAACCGGTGCAGCCTCGCCGCACTTCTGCCAGTCCCGAAAAAAAGGGGCTTGGCGGAAATGCGCATCGTGACCCATAACATTCCTGCGACAAACCAAGAGGGAGCTCTGCGGGTCATGGCAGGCAAATTTGAAATCTACAAAGACAAGGGCGGCGAGTTCCGTTTTCGCCTGAAGGCAGGGAACGGACAGACGATCCTGGCAAGCGAAAGCTACAAGGCCAAGACGAGTTGCAAGAACGGGATTGAATCCGTCCGCAAGAATTCTCAGGTCGACGGGCGCTTCGAGCGCAAAGAGACCAAGGGCGGCAAGGCGATGTTCAACCTCAAGGCCACCAATGGTCAGGTGATCGGAACCAGCGAGACCTATGAAAGCAACAAGGCGTGCGAAAACGGGATCGCGTCGGTTGCCAAGAACGCGCCGGACGCCAAGGTGGACGATCAGTCAGCGGCCTGAGGGCGCATCGTTCTCAGAATGTCTCGACCCAGGGGCGCAATGTAAGTTCATCGGACCACGTCGTGCGATCCTGTGCGATGAGGTGCAGATACCCGCGCGCGATCGCGTCGGGGTCAAGCATGGAATCCATGCCGCCGTCATCGCGCCCGGGGTTCCTGATCCCGCCATCGATATTGACCCAGGCGACGTGGATGCCCTTGGGATGCAATTCGCGCGCCATCGACTGCGCCAGACCGCGTTGGGCAAATTTACCCATCGCGAATGGCGCGGATTTGGCGAACCCCTTCACTCCTGCGGACGCTCCAGTGAACAGGATCGTGCCGCGCACCCCGTCCAGTGGCTCCGCTGCCAGCATCGCCTTCGCGGCCTGTTGACCGACAAGGAACGCGCCATATGCCGTCACCTCGATGGCGCGGCGCACGTCGTCCGGATCAAGTTCGGCAATCGGTCCGCGCACTCGCGCCGAAGGATTGTAGATGACGACGCGGGGAACATCGGGCAGAGCGGCGAATAACCCGGCAACTGCATCCGCATCGCTGGCGTCGAGCGTTTGCATCGCAGCCCCGGTCTCGTCCGCCACCTTTGCCATTTTGGCTTCGGTTCTTGCCGCAAGCACCAATTCAAAGTCTGGCGCCAGCGCACGGGCGAGCGATGCGGACAGCCCGTCGCCGACACCGACGATCACAGCCAATGGTTTGCTCATGGCAGTTCCTCCGATGGAATGATGGGAAAGAATTCACCGCCCGAGCGCAAGCCGAACCAGCGTTTGCCTTCGTATTCGACGTGTTCGCCGATCTCGACAAGCCGATAGAAACTCTTGCGGTCGATCAGCGCCTCAAGCCGGGCGCGCATCAGCACGTAAGGCGAAGGTTCGCCGGTCTCGGGGTCGCGCTCCACGCGGATCGGGTGCTCGGGCCCCGCCGCCGCCTTGTCACCGACATTGGTTGTGAATGTCAGGACCTGATCGTCGCCGGACCCGGAACGCTCGAAGTCGACGGCCACAAAGGGCGCGTCATCGACCCGAATTCCAACCTTCTCGACCGGCGTTACCAGCACGTATCGGTCATCGTCCTTGCGCAGGATCGTCGAAAACAACCGCACCAGTTCCGGTCGCCCGATCGGAGTGCCCATGTAGAACCACGTGCCATCACGCGCGATCCGCATGTCGAGCTCGCCGCAATCGGGCGGATTCCACAGATGCACCGGCGGTAATCCGCGCTTGGATGCCGCAGTTGCGCTTTTGGCGATGCTTTCTGCCGACGGTTTCACGATGTTTTGTCCCATATCCTCTTTTGCCATTTGTGCCCGACGACATACTTCGGTCTATTGAGAGAATAGTCATAACGGAGGCAATTGCCATGTCCGACACGCCGGACCTCGTGGCCGAGATCGAAGTATTGGGTGAAAAGCTCGTTGCTGCGAAGGCCAGCATCACCCACCGGTTCATCGGGCAGGAACAGGTCGTCGACCTTGTTTTAAGCGCCATTCTGTGCGGCGGGCACGGACTTTTGGTCGGCCTTCCGGGGCTTGGGAAAACCCGGCTCGTCGACACGCTTTCGACGGTTCTTGGCCTTGATGGCAAGCGCGTGCAGTTCACGCCCGATCTGATGCCAGCGGACATTCTCGGCTCGGAAGTGCTTGAAACCGGTGCCGATGGTTCCCGCGCCTTCAAGTTCATCAGGGGCCCGATCTTCTGTCAGCTATTGATGGCCGACGAAATCAACCGTGCCAGTCCGCGCACGCAGTCGGCACTTTTGCAGGCGATGCAGGAGAAATCCGTCACCATCGCAGGTGCCTCGCACGATTTGCCGATGCCGTTTCACGTTCTGGCCACCCAGAACCCGATCGAGCAGGAAGGCACCTATCCGCTGCCCGAAGCGCAGCTTGATCGGTTTCTCGTTCAGATCGACGTGCCATATCCCGACCGCAAGACCGAGCGCGACATCCTGATCGCGACGACAGGTCTTGGCGAGGCGCAGTCCCAGAAGGTGTTCACCGCTGCCGAACTGATGGCGGCGCAGGCTTTGGTGCGGCAGATGCCGGTCGGCGAGGCAATCGTCGAGTTGATCCTGGATCTGGTGCGCGCCTGCCGTCCCGACGAACCCGGAGCGCTTGATATCGTGCGCGACAATGTCGGCTGGGGGCCGGGTCCACGCGCCGCACAGGCCCTGATGCTGACGGTCCGCGCCCGCGCGCTTCTGGAAGGTCGCCTTGCGCCCTCGCCGGATGACGTCGCGGCACTCGCAACACCGGTCCTGACGCACCGCATGGCGCTGACGTTCGCCGCCCGCGCGCGTGGTCTGCAATTATCCGAAGTCATTGGAAGCGTGAGCGAAAGCGTGACCCGGGCGAAGGCGGCGGCGTGAACGATCCCGCCCAGCTCCGACAGACAGCCGAGACCCTCGCCGGTCCGCTCCCGCCGCTTCTTGCGGCGGCCGAGCATCTGGCAGCGTCTGTCATGCCGGGCGAACATGGG
The DNA here is from genome assembly GCA_037968835.1 of Paracoccaceae bacterium. GTDB lineage: Bacteria > Pseudomonadota > Alphaproteobacteria > Rhodobacterales > Rhodobacteraceae > JBBKWG01. The sequence goes on along the minus strand of JBBKWG010000076.1, from coordinate 1,843 downwards.
CGGCGACGTTCGGGCATTGGCGACGAATTCTGGCAATACCGTCCTAGTCATGCGGGCGACGAAGCGCGGTTGATCGACTGGCGTCGCTCGGGCCGCTCGGATGCCCTGTTCGTGCGCGAAAAGGAATGGCAGGCGGCGCAGTCGGTGATGCTCTGGCTCGACACCGGCCGGTCGATGGATTTCGCGTCGTCAAAGAACCTCGGGACCAAAGCCGAACGCGCGCGCCTTTTATCGCTCGCGATCGCCGTTCTGCTGATCCGTGGCGGTGAGCGGGTGGGCCTTTCGAACCTCGGCCTGCCACCGCGCTCGGGGGAGTTGCAACTGATGCGTCTGACCACCGCATTCGCGAACGAAACCGACGTCGCCGATTATGCCGCGCCGGTGATGCGCGGTCTGCCTTCCCACGCCCGCGCCGTGTTCGTGTCCGATTTCCTGGGCGACATCGGCGCCATTTCGACCGCCCTGACCGGTTCTGCCGATAAGGGTGTGCGCGGTGCAATCCTGCATATCCTCGATCCGCAAGAGGAAGCTTTCCCCTTCGACGGGCGGACGATCTTTGAATCGATGGGCGGAACGCTGCGCCACGAAACGCTGAAGGCGAGCGACCTCCGGGATCGCTATCTGGAACGCCTTGCCGCGCGCAAGGCCGAGCTACGCTCGCTCGCCCGCGCGACCGGTTGGCAATATCATTGTCACCACACCGACCGGCCCGCCGCATCTGCGCTGCTCTGGCTTTACGGCGCGTTGGAGCGTGTGCACTGATGTGGACACTGGGCCCCCTCGGCTTCACCGCCCCCTGGCTGCTTCTCGGCCTGATCGCTCTTCCGATCCTGTGGATTCTGTTGCGCGCGGTGCCGCCCGCGCCTATCCGTCGCCGCTTCCCCGGTGTGGCGCTGCTGCTCGGGCTGACCGATGACGAGACCCAGACCGACCGCACGCCCTGGTGGCTGTTGTTGCTCAGAACCATCGCCATCGGCGCGGCCATAATCGGTTTCGCCGGGCCGGTTCTGAACCCAAAGGAACAGCAGGCGGGCGATGGTCCGCTGCTGGTTTTGATCGACGGCACCTGGGCCGACGCCGCCGACTGGTCGCGCCGGATCGAGCGCGTCGAATCGGTGCTGCGCGACGCAAGCGAGGCGGGCCGGCAGACAGCGATCATCCAACTCACCGACTTGCCACCCGATGGCGCCTTGCCGTTCCGCGCCGCCGATAGCTGGGCAAGCCAGCTTCCCGGCCTGCAACCGCGCGCGTGGACACCCGGCGATGCCGACGTCGAAGCGTTAGCGGCCGGGTTCGATCAGGCTTTCGACACCTTCTGGCTGTCCGACGGGCTGGATCACGACTGGCGCGCTGTGCTGCTATCGGCGCTTCAGGCACAAGGCCGCGTTGCCGTGTTTGAAAGTCCGCGTGCCGTCGTCGGTCTGAAGCCGCCGCATTTCGAGGACGGAGCGATCACGGTCGAGGGCCTGCGAAGCCGCGTCACCGGCCCCGTGGATCTGACGATCGCAGCGCGTGGCCTTGATCCGGCGGGAACGCCACGTCAGCTTGCAACCGCGACGCTGTCGTTCGCCGACGGTGACGGGTCGGCGTCGACAGCGTTGTCTTTGCCTCCTGAACTGCGCAACCGCATCACCGAGTTCGAGGTGGTTGGCTTGCGCTCCGGCGGCGCTGTCAGCCTTACCGACGATGCCCTGCGCCGCCGTGAAATCGCGCTGATCGCCGGGCGCGACGAGCGCGAAGGGCTGCAACTGCTCTCACCCACGCATTACCTAGAACAGGCGCTTGCGCCGAATGCCGACCTGATCGACGGTGCCATTGGCGACATCGTTCTCGCCAATCCGGA
>JBBKWG010000075.1:0-6578 GCA_037968835.1 Paracoccaceae bacterium | reverse complement strand
GATGCCGAATACCGTTGTTCGCTGTCAATCCTCATTTTGAGTGTTAGCGGACACTGATCGGAACCCGCGCAATTTCCGGTGTGCGGGACGAAGCGCTATTTCGCTGCATCTGCGCCAATGTCCGGGTTCAGCGGTAGTGAGTGGCTGTAAGCTGCGCAAAAGTCCAAGGTCCGGTGTGGGCGGTGAGCCACTATTTTGCTTAGCTGACTGCGTAGATTGCACTGAAGCCGCTCTGTGGGCGATAGTGCTTAAGTAACGTTGGACTCGTCGCAAAGACAGTTTAGATAGATCGTCACCAACCGAGCAACGGAGACGGCTCCTATGTTGAGAATACTTGCCTCAAGCGTTTTGCTGATTCTTTGTAGTTTGTCGGCACAGGCGGGAAATAATGCTTCTGACACCACCGCCACTGAAACGACTTCGGCCTCGCAGGAGTTTGATCTGGAGGCGGCTGAAAAGATTTTCCAGAAGTCTTGCCGGGCGTGTCACGGCAACAAAGCACAGGGTGCTGCAAGCTATCCGAAGTTGTCCGACAAGGATCCCGACTACATCACGGAGATGCTCAAGCGCTATCGGTCTGGAGAAAAGATCGGTCCCAACTCGATCCTGATGATCCAGCATGCCAAGAAGCTGTCGGACGAGGATATCGCTAACATATCGGTCTATGTTGCCACTGCATTCGACTGAACTCTCGGGCATGAATTAGCGTGAGCGATCATTTGCTGACGTTAGCGAAAGAACGGCGTTGACCGGGCAACTTCTGCAATCTAGCGTTGAAGGCTCGCCTGTGCGGACCGAAGGCATAGTGTAAAAACCTTCCGTCGGGCGAGACACATCATCTATGGGAGGATTATATGTCTATTTCAAAGTATCATTCGACATTACCGATAATCGCATCGGTCATTGCCGGAGCAGCAATTGCGACATCGCCGGTCTTCGCCCAAAGCGGCATGAACACCACCAGTCTTCAAAGCGAAGTCGTGCTGGAAGGTCTGGAAAACCCTTGGGACATGGCGTTCCTTGGTGACGGCACAATGCTGTTCACGGAAAAATGCAAGGGCCTGTCCGTGCTCATGCCGGACGGGACGGTCAATGCCATCTACGGCGTCGGTGAAACGGAGGGCTATAATTCGAACGGCACCGACCTATTCTGCGAAGGTCAAGCGGGCATGATGGGTGTCGCTTTTGATCCAAACTTCGACGACAATCGCCAAATCTATGTCTATTCCACATCGAATATGTCGGACCCTCACACGAACCGGCTGATGCGGTTCACCTTGTCCGACGATTTCAAGGCGGTCTCCGAGCGGACCGACATCGTCGACGACGTTCCCTACAAGATGGCCGCCTCTGACCACCCGTTCGGCGGCCCCGGCGCGCACAATGGCGGTCGCGTGCGGTTCAACGCGGCGGACGGGTATCTCTATCTGACGACGGGTGACACCCATAACGGCGAAGTGCCGCAAAGCCCGACGATGATGGGCTCCAAGGTGCTTCGCATCGACACCGACGGCAATGCCGCCGCCGAAAACAGCCCGCCCGAAGGCTTCGACAAGCGGACCTATACCTATGGTCACCGCAACGTCCAAGGCATCGCCTTCAACGCGACCGGCATGGCGATCACCGCCGAACATGGGCCGTGGCACTCCGACGAGATCACTGTGCTGGAAAATGGCGGCAATGCTGGTTGGGACCCTAGACCGAACATGGCCGGGCGTGATGATTGCCCGGATAACTACTGCGGCTATAGCCCCAACCAGGAAGATGGGATGAACCGTTTCGAGCGGGCGGCCTTCATGCCGATGACCGACTTCGACACCTATCCCGACGCCATGCCACCGATCTGGAACAACAACGGCTGGTCGCAGGGCACATCCTCGGCTGCGTTCCTCAACGGCGAGGCATGGGGTGACTGGAACGGTGCGCTGGTCGTCGGCATCATGGGCATCGGCTTCGGCGGCACACCCATAGGCCAGCGGATCGACGTGATCCAGTTGACCGAAGACGGCACCGAGGTCGTAGACGTGACCGAGATGACCTTGCCGATGGAATCCGGTCGCTTCCGTTCTGTCGTCACGGGCCCGGATGGCGCGCTTTACACCGCCATTGATGAGGGCACGATCTACAAGCTGATGCCCGGCGGCTAAATTTTAAGGGTCGCTTCCTTCAACGGGAGCGGCCCCGTCTCCAATGACCAGCACTTCGGGAAGTGCGAAGCGCTGGTCATCCACCCTGACGCTGTAAATACCATCGGACAAATTCCATTGCGTGTCAGTGCCGACGCCGGACATCGTCGCGTTGCCGCGCAGAAATACCCGGTCCCCGAAAAGTAGCGTTCTGGAGAACCCGTTCTCAAATGTTACCACGACGGCGGCTGATCCATTATCGCGGGCTACAGTTGCTTGGCAGGGTCCAAGCGATTGCCCGACCTCTTGTGCACAGCGTACCTCGCCAGTTGCATCGAAGTCGCCGGATTTGGCGCGCTTTTGTAGTGTAGAGATGTCTGCTGTTGCGATGTCTGCTGTTGCGATGCTCGGAAACATCGCGGTGGCGATCACTATGAGTTGCAAGCTCGCACGCACTACATCGTTCCTCAGTTAACTGGGCTATTATTGTCATTTATCGGCTCTGCAGCAAGAATTTGAAAGTGGCCCCAATCGAGTAAGTCTTCCGCGGCATGTTCTACGCCGCGAGCACACGCAGCGAGATTTTGTCACTTCCGCTGTGGGTCTGACCCGACATATGAGTCTTTCTGTCGGATGACTGCTTGGTCGCGATCAGAAGGCATTCGCAAACAGCCGGATTATGAGTGCTGTCCCCAAACAAGGCAACCGACGGATTAGCCCGTTTCAGCGAGCCTCCTTGCGATGATCGTCCATCCAATCCCTCAGGTCTTGGCGGGAATATCGAACTATGTTGCCTACCCTGACGAAAGTCGGCCCTTTGCTTTCAGATCGCCATAGAGCGAGCGACTGCTTGCTAACCCCGAGAAACTCTGCGGCCTGGACGGTCGACATGTATTCGGGCTCAATCTCGGGTTCGGCTTTCGCAGACTCCGCCGGGACTGAGGCCAACAGATCGCCCAAGAGGTCTTCAATCCTGGTCAGGCGAGTGTCGATCTGTTCGAAAACTCCCATCTTGGTCGTCCTTTCTGATACTTTTCGTACTCAGAATGGCTTAACTGGAGCGCCGTGTAACCCAACACTTGGCGCCGGTTAGGACCTGTAGTGCAGCAGTTTTGAAGCCACGGTTTCGGCGGCTTCACGCATCGGTCCGAGCAGGTTCGCCCTGGTGACATAGCCCCACGACACGGCGTTTGCGCCTCCGCTACGATAGTTCATCAGGACCTGGGCCATGTCGATCGAGACGCCGACTTCAAGTGCGACCGTGCGCCAGGTGTGGCGCATTGCATGCGGCGCGTAGGGCCAATCCTTGGTACGACGCAAAGTTTCAAGGTGGCCCGAGGCGGAACTGGCCGGGAAACACCAGTCGCTCTCCAGCGGCTTTGTAACGTCGCGCAGTTCTTCCAGTCGTTGGATGAGATGGCGGCATAACGGCAGTTTGAAAGCCTTTGCTGTGCCGCCCTTGGGCGAGGGGATGGTCAAGACCCCGTCCTGATCCAGATTTTCCCATCGCATGGATTTGACGTCGCCCGACCTGAGACCGGTCAGAAGCAATGTTTCCCATGCAATCCGACGAATTGGATCTTCGATCGTGATCATGCGTCTCCAAAGCTCGGGCAGGTCGACGGGCGAGACGGCCCAGTCGCGGGATTCCTCCCTGTTCATCCGAACGGCTCGGCTGACGACATTGCCGTGCGGCAGGTCGAATTCCCGAAGGACATCGTTGAAGAGCAGCTTCAGGACGCGCATGGATGCATTTGCGGAGTAGGGGCCGCTTTTCTTCGTGATCCGTTCGTGCAGGGACCGGCAGTGCTCGCGGTCGATCCGGTCCATTGGCAACTTGATTAAAGGCTTTAGCGGCCCGGCAACCATTTGGTCGTAAAATTCAAGGGTGCGGGCTGACAGGTCCGGTCGATTGGATGTGTAGCGGGCGAGGGCTTGTTCCACTGTTGGGATTACGCCTCTTGGACGACGCGGATCTTCGCCTTTCGACAACTTCAGTTTCAGGGCCTGTGCCTCGGTCCGGGCTGATTTCACGCTGAGTTGGTCGGCGCGACCGAGGGTCAGTGTGACCGGCCTTGAGGTCCCGTCGTTGATGGTTGAGACGATCTTCCAGCTGGCGCTGCGCTGGCCGATGACGAGACGGAGTCCGGGTACCTGGGCGTCGTAGAGGATGCTTCCCGCCGACTCTGTTTCGGTGGCCCGGTCGACGCGGGCTCGGGTTAGTTTTTCAGACATGTAATTCTCCTATCCAGACCCGAAACCAGACCCGACAGCGCTTAGAGCGACTGAGGTCGTATTGGGATCAAACAGGAGAAATATAACGCGATTTCAATAGGTTCCGAACCACTATTAGAGCGCGATGAGTCCGAAAAGCGCGCAGTAAGTCAGCGCGCGAGCAATTTGTAATCAGTAGGTCCGCGGTTCGAGTCCGTGTGGGGGCACCAGTAGAACCAGTTAAACTCGTCCGAATGCCACAATTGCAGGATGTCGATAATGGACATTCATTAGGCATAAATCACCCTTTGCGGTTGCACAGAAACATGTGAACGCAGCTATTCCAGTAGCGCTATGATCGCGATTTGCGATACGGCACCGAAATCGAACTTCCGCTGAACTCAGGTCAATCGGGCACCGCAATTATCAAATGGTAAGTTCCGGTCGGGAATGAGCGGTTGCGCTGCCTTTAAAAAACGCTTGCCGAACTCGTCAGAACGAAGGTCAACCAAAGCACTAGAAAAGCACCGCAAAGGGCCGGTCCGAAAGGCAAAGGGTCGCCAGCGTCAGCGGCGCGGGCGTACGCCATGATCAGACCTGCCAGTGATGCCAGGAGAACAAGTGCTGGAAGCGATTGCCACCCAAGCCAGGCGCCTGCTGCTGCCACGAGTTTCGCATCCCCAAGGCCAAGTCCTTCAAGGCCTCGCAGGCGAAAATACACCTCTCCGATGAACGCGAAAACGACAAACCCGGCGATTGACCCGATCAACGCGTCCAACGGGATGCCGTCAACGCGCCACGCTGACAGACACAGGCCGACTAGCCCCAAGGGCAAGGTCAACGCATCTGGAAGGCGATGGTGTTTGAGATCGAAAAAAGACAGCGTTCCCAGCGAGAGTGCAAGGGCGGGTGTCAGCATGATATCAAGCAAAGTTGGAGTCATGTTCGGCATGCCGACGAAAAGAAATTTTTGAATGAATTCAAGTAGTATAGGATAAATATCCTTCTTTTTGAATGCCGCTCGAAACTATGTTCGGATCTGGATCGTGACTGTAACGTTGGCTTTTTGTCCCGCAAGGGCAGATGTGCCGGCGAGCGCGATTTACTTTGTCTGAGAGCGCTCTAGATCCAGAACTTCAACAGGAGGAAGATGTTCATGCCTAGTAAAACTAAAATTTTCAAAGTCACATTATCGGCCGTTCTTGCAACGGCTGTAGGGACGAGCGCTTGGTCCGCGTCCCACCGAGAGGCGCCCGGCATAACCAAGATGCCAAAAGTAGACGCGACGGATTTCTATGCTTTTCGCAGTTACGAAGACCCGGACGCGGAGACAGTTACATTCATCGCCAATTATCAGCCTTTGCAAGCGCCCTACGGAGGGCCGAATTATTTCACGATGGACTCCGACGCCATCTATGAAATTCACATCGACAACGATGGGGACGCTCTGGAAGACCTGACATTCCAGTTCAAGTTCAAGAACACACTTTCGGGAGGCACCGGCATCGCCATCCCAGTCGGTGACAAGACCGTCGCCATTCCTCTGCGTCAGGCAGGACCGATAACATTCGGAGATTCAAGCCTTCAGAACGAGTTTGAGAATTATAGCGTGCGTCTTATTTCTGGCGATCGCCGTTCAAAGTTCAGACAGGGTAAACAATTGACTCGGGTTGGAACGAGTGACACCAACTTCGCCAAGCCAATCGATAATATCGGCAACAAGACAATCGAAGACTATGACGGATATGCCGACAACTTCATTTACAGCGTCGATATTCCGCAGCTCGGCAATAATGAATGTGTAGGTGCCGGTCGCGTCTTTGTAGGTCAGCGTGCAGAAGCGTTTGCCGTGAACCTCGGCGAGGTCTTCGATCTTATCAACCTCGTCCCGATTCAAGGTGCCGATAACGCGACTTATCCTCAGTATAACGCAGCGAGCCCATTTGCTGGTGGTATCACTCAGGATCGCGCCAATGACGATCTCATCGGTCGTTTCAATGTGACATCGCTTGCGATTGAAGTGCCAATCACCTGTTTGACCGGCGACGGAAACGGCGTGATCGGTGCGTGGACGACAGCAAGTGTGCCACAGGCCAAACTTGCCGATCCAAGCCCGACTTATGAAGGCACCGCGAAATATGGCGGTGCGTATGTGCAGGTTGCGCGTCTTGGCGCTCCTCTCGTGAACGAAGTGGTTATCGGACTTCCCGACAAAGACCTCTTCAATGCAGCAGAACC
>JBBKWG010000074.1:0-6566 GCA_037968835.1 Paracoccaceae bacterium | reverse complement strand
GAGCGGGACGGGTAGTGGTCGGAGGGGACTTCGAAGTCCCACCATTCGTCCTGGGGGTGCGCGGCGAACAGGCTGAGGCCGACGGCGCTGGCAAATGCCGAGCCGGTCGCGGCCTGGGGCAGACCGTGGACGCGCAGGGGCCGACCGATGCGAACCTGCTGGCCGAGGATTTTCGGCGCCATCGTATCAAGTCCGGGGATCTGGCTGGCGCCGCCGGTCAGCACGATCTGCTGGCTCGGCAGGTGTTCGAACCCCGCAGCGTCCAGACGCTCGCGCACGTCTTCCAGTATCTCCTCGACCCGCGGGCGCATGATGCCGATCAACTCGGCGCGGCTGACCCGGCGGCGGTCGTGTTCCCAATCGCCGGTCTGGCCGCGAACCTCGATCATCTCGCGGTCGTCCATGCCGGTTGCCACAACGCCGCCGTGGAATGTCTTGACCCGTTCTGCGACGTTGAGCGGCACCCGCAGACCGCGTGAGATGTCGGCGGTCACATGATCGCCGCCAAGCCGGACGCTGTCGGCATATATCATGTGCTTCTTGATGAAGATCGAGATGCCCGTGGTGCCGCCGCCCATGTCGATGCAGGCCGCGCCCAGTTCCTGTTCGTCCTCGACCAAAGCCGCAATGCCGGACACATAGGCCGACGACGCAAGCCCCGCGAGTTCCAGATCGCAGCGCTTCAGGCAATAGATCAGGTTCTGGATCGTCGCGGTGTCGATGGTCAGCATGTGCATGTCGCAGGCCAGCCGCTGTCCGATCTGACCGCGCGGGTCTATCAGCCCCGAACGATGGTCGAGCGCGAAGTTGACTGGCTGGGCATGGAGGATTTCACGCTCGGCGCCGTAGTCGGGAACGACGCAGGCGGCCAGCACCCGGCCGATATCCTGCTCGGCCACGACATCGCCGTTCACCGGAACGATGCCCGCCAGTCCGTAAGACCGTGGCTGCCCGCCCGACATGCAGGCGATGACGTGATCGACGCGAACATTCGCCATCTTCTGCGCGGCCTGAACAGCGGTGCGAATGGCGCGTTCGGTTTCCTGAATGGCGCAACTTTCGCCCAACTCGATCCCGCGCGAGCGCGTCGTTGCCGCGCCGATGACACGGAACTGGGTCTGGCCCGCCATCGCGCCGATGCCTTCGGACATCGGCTGGCGGTCGCGCCCGTCGAAACGCAGGATCAGACAGGCGATCTTCGAGGTGCCGACATCCAGGATGGCAATCACGCCGCGCTGGATTGCGGCCCGCCGCATGGCGCGCATCGCCCTTTGGCTTTCGTATAGGTCGGTCATCTGGTGAGGTCCTCGGTCTGGGTCCAGTCGGCTTCGTTCATCGCCTCGATGGCGCCGGTTGTCAGTCGCACCACCGGACGCGCGGGAAGGCGGAAATCGACGACGGCAAGGTCGCGGGCCAGCAAATCCTGCGCGCGATCAAGCGCCATGACTCGCTCGAGAACGCGCACCGCGCCGACGTCGGGCAACAGGATGCGTTGATCGCGATCAAGCACGATATCCCAACGCCGCTCGCCTACCCGCTGGATACCGCGAAGCCGCGCCTGTATCGGTTCGGCCGCATCGAACAGCGCCAGCGCCTCGGACACGCGCTCGCTGGCACCGGCACCGAGGATCAGCGGCAGATCGGAGCGCGACTGGCGGGCATCGAGGGCGGCGATGCGCACGCCCTCGACATCGAGCAGCGAAAGACCGTCGGGCGCGCGCCAGACGACGACCGGAACCCGCTCGACCACCGCGACCACGAGAACCCCACCGGAACGGATGCGCACCGCCGCCTTGGCGACCGGTGGCAGCGTTTCGACCGTGACCCGCATCGCATCGAGATCGAGGTCGAACGACGACATCGGGAAATCCATCGGCAGCGCCTCGCGGATTATGGCGGCGACCTGATCGGACGCCTGTTCGACCGCCATCATGCGGACCATGAATTCCGGGCGTTCCTCGATCTGGCGACGCAGATCGGCGACGCGGTCGCTGAAGTCGGTGCGCCGGGACGTGTCGGAGGCCCAGAACGCAAGGGCGGCAAGGATCACCAGCACCGGAAGGCCGTAGCGCAGAAAGGTGCGGAACCCGGGCGTCAGCATCAGACGATTGATGCGGTAGGCGATGCGCGACGGTGCCGGATCCCTCAACGACCGCATGAGGCATCCTTCACGATCCAGTCGCACAGCGCGGGGAAAGCGATGCCGACCTGCGCCGCTTGTTCTGGCGCCAGCGATGTCGGGGTCATGCCGGGCTGGGTGTTGGTTTCCAGCGCGATCAACCCGTCGGCGCCCTTGGTGTCGTCCCAGCGGAAATCGGTGCGGCTGATGCCGCGACAGCCAAGAATGCGGTGCGCGTTCAGCGAATGGGCAAGGCAGGCGGCTGTGATCTGCTCGGGGATATCGGCGGGCACCACGTGATAGCTGCCGCCGGGGGCGTATTTGGCGTGGTAGTCATACCAGCCGTCGGTCACGATCTCGGTCACGCAAAGTGCGCGGTCCTCCATCACGGTGACGGTCAGTTCGCGCCCGGGCACATAGGCTTCGACCATCAGCGTGTCCGGCATGGTGTCGGCGATCTGCGGAGGGCCGTTGGCGCTTTCGCGCACGATATAGATGCCGACCGAGGAGCCTTCGTTGTTCGGCTTGATGACGTAGGGCGGCTCCATCACGTGGCGCGCTGCGACCTCGGCCTTGTGGAAAATTCCGCTTGGCGCAATAGGTATCCCGGCTGCGGCATAGACCGTCTTGGTGCGCGCCTTGTCCATCGCCAGCGCCGAGGCCAGCACCCCGGAGTGGGTGTAGGGGATGCGCAGCCATTCCAGCAGACCCTGAACGCAGCCGTCCTCGCCCCAGCGGCCATGCAATGCGTTGAACACAACATCGGGCGCGATGTCGCCGAGACGCGCGGCAAGGTCCGGCCCCGCGTCCAGTTCCACCACCTCATACCCTGTTACCCGCAAAGCGGCTGCGCATTCCCGTCCCGAGGACAAGGACACCTCGCGCTCGGCCGAGGGTCCGCCCATGAGAACCGCCACTTTGGGGGATGTCCTGCTCGACATGCCCGACTGTCACCTCTGGTGCGCCGTTTCATCGGCGCGTCGTCTAGTTATCGTTGCCGTCTGCCTCTGGGGTCTGTTCACCGACCCTCATGATTTCCCACTCTAACGTGATTCCCGAGTGTTGGAACACCCTTTCTCGCACCTCTTCGCCCAGACCTTCCAGATCCGCGGCGGTCGCGGTGCCGGTGTTGACGAGGAAGTTCGGATGCATCGCCGACATCTCTGCGCCGCCGCGCCGTGCGCCCCGCAATCCGGCGTCGTCGATCACCTTCCATGCCTTCAGATCGTGGGTGTCGTCGGCGCGCCCGGTCGAGCTGAACCCGGCCGGGTTGCGGAAGGTCGAACCGGCGGTCAAGGCCTTGGTCGGCTGGGTCGCGTCGCGCTTGGCGATCTGGTCGGCCATGCGCGCCGATAGCTCCTCGGGATCGCCCGTTGGCGCCTCGAATGTCGCCGACGTCAGAACCAAGCCGTCCGGCAATTCGCTGTAGCGATAGGCGAATTTCAGATCATCGGCGGCCAGCGTGACGCGCGCACCTTGACGGGTGATCGCTGTCGCGCTCAGAAATCGGTCGGCGGTATAGATGCCGTAGCATCCCGCGTTCATGCGAACCGCACCGCCGATTGCGCCGGGGATGGTGCGCAGGAAAGTCAGGTCCAATCCGGCTTCGGCGGCGCGTTTTGCGACCTGGGCGTCAAGCGCCGCTGCGCCCGCAGTGACGCGCGTGCCGTCAATCGTGATCTCGCCGAAGGCGCGCCCGAGCCGGATGACGACCGCGTGCAGCCCGCCGTCGCGCACGATGAGGTTCGAGCCGACGCCCATCGGAAAGACTGCAACTTCGTCAGGCAGATCGCGCAGGAACGTGGCCAGATCGTCTTCGTCAGCCGGCATGAACAGCCAGTCCGCCGGACCGCCGACGCGAAGCCATGTCAGCCCCGACAGATCCCGGTCGGCGATCAGCTTGCCGCGCACACTGAGAGAAGACACATCGAACATGGGCCTCCGCTAGCATTCCGCACGGCGCATGGCCAGATCGGCTTTCATCCTGTCCGAAATACCTCGGGGAGCGCGAGGGGCAGCGCCCCTTGCCCCGATCGGCCTAGGAACCGGCGTGGGGCCGCGCGAAACCGACGATCCAGTTGACCAGATACCGAAGCGGCCATCGCAGGATCGACGCCGCCGCCAGCAGCACCAGAACCCCGATCACGATGCCATTCTCGTAGATCACCCAGAAAAGCAGCGGCAATCCCGTGGCGATCAGGCCATAGGCAGCCGGCCAATGGGCGTGTTTCGAGGGAAAGAACGCGATCAGATTGGCAGACAACGCCCAGACACAGGCAAGGATCAGCGAAACCGTCACGAGGTGAGTTCCGACGGTAGTTCCGGTCGCTCGCCCCGCGCCCGCCTCCAGAGATAGATCAGGGGGTTGCGGAACATCGAGGCGAAAGCAAAGACGCCGACCGCGAAGATCCACCAGCCGTGATCGGCAGCGATCCAGCCAAGCAGGAACGGCGCCGCGATCAGCAGCGTCACGCCGGGGATATACTGGCGGCGCATCGGCAGAGTGGCGACAATCGTCGCGAGCAGCACCCAGATGCATCCGGAAATGAGTGAAAGGGACATCAAGGAAAGGGACATTATAGTGCACTCCTGCTGGTGCAGGCCTAGCGCGCGATTCCGGCAAGAAAATGACGCCGCTTCAAAACAGCGACAACTGGTCGCCCGCGCGGATCGGGGGCTGAAACAGATCGGTGCGCAGCGGCGGCAGCGTGGAGGCAAGCCCCAGCCGTCTGATCGCGATGGCAAAACGCTGCGCCACGAGTTCGGCGAACGCGCCCTCGCCCGTCATTCGCTTGCCCCATTCGGGATCGTAGTCCTTGCCGCCGTGCAATTCGCGCACTCGGCCCATCACCCGTTCGGCGCGGTCTGGGAATTCGGCCGCCAGCCATTCGCGAAACAGCGGCGCAACTTCCAGCGGCAAGCGCAGCATGATCCAGCTTGCGGCCACCGCCCCGGCGTCGGCTGCGCGTGCAAGGATGGCTTCAAGCTCGTGGTCCGTCAGCGCGGGCACGACCGGCGACACCATCACGCGCACCGGGCAACCGGCCCTGGTCAGCCGTTCGATGGTCTGAAGCCGGCGGGCGGGATTGGGCACCCGGGGTTCCATCGCGCGGGACACCTTCGCATCGAGCGTGGTGACAGTGATACCGACGCGCGCCAGCCCCATCCGACCCATTTCGCCAAGGATGTCCGCGTCGCGTTCGATCAGCGTGCCCTTGGTGACGACCCCGACCGGATGGCGATAGGCCAGCAGCACTTCGAGGATGCGGCGCATGATCCGGTGTTCGGCTTCGATCGGCTGATAAGGATCGGTGTTGGTTCCGATGGCGATTGTGGCGGGGCGATAGCTTTTCGCGCGCAATTCGCGTTCCAGGATCTCGGGCGCATCGGGACGCGCGATCAGCCGGGTCTCGAAGTCGAGGCCGGGCGAGAGGCCAAGATAGGCGTGGGTCGGGCGGGCGAAGCAATAGATGCAGCCATGCTCGCAACCGCGATAGGGATTGATCGAGCGATCAAAGGAAATGTCCGGCGAGGTATTGCGGGTGATTATCTTGCGCGGACGCTCGATGCTGACTTCGGTGCGGATCGGCGGCAGGTCGTCGTCGGCGGTCCAGCCATCATCGAAAACATCGCGGTCGTGCCGTTCGAACCTCCCCGGACGATTGGAGCGTGACGCCCGACCACGGGCCGACGGATCTGGAAAATGAGACGCGCGGGGCATGTCGAAGGAATGGAACAAAAAGAGAACATCCGCAAGAACGAAAATGCTTGCCTACCCTTCGGTCAGCCGTCCTCTAAGCCGGGCCCTTATATTCTGGGGGGAAATTACTGTGAAACTTGTTGTGGCCGCGACGGCCGTTATCTTTGCACTGCCGGTTTCGGCAGACACGATCGGTCCGTATTCCAGCCTGCTGGTCTTTGGCGACAGTCTGAGCGATCCGGGCAATGTTCAGGCGGCGACGCTGAATGCCGGGGGCACGTGGCTTGATTCGGTTTATCCCGAAGGCCAGTACACCAACGGCGATACATGGGCGACGCAGCTTGGCGCCGATTTCACCAGCGGCACCAACTTCGACTATGGCGGCGCGACCGCCGTCACCAACGGCGACGCCAGCCCCGACTTTGCTTTGCAGCGCGAGTTCTACGCCTCCGCCGCGCCCGATCTTGGCGACAGCCCGCTGACGGCGATCTGGTTTGGCGGCAACGATTTCCGCGCCATCCTTGGTGCGGGTCTGCCGAGCGAACAGCAGGTGCTCACGACGGCGGGCGGGGTCATCACCTCGATCACCACCGGCATCCTGGAATTGTCGCAGACCGGCCTCAGTGAATTTCTGGTGTTCGGGCTTCCCGATCTCGGCAAGCTGCCCGCCATCGTCGGCTCTCCGCTTGAGCCGCAGGTGAGCGGCGCCATCGGTCAGTATAATCTGGCGCTTCAGAACAGCCTGAT
>JBBKWG010000073.1:0-2507 GCA_037968835.1 Paracoccaceae bacterium | reverse complement strand
CCGTCGCGTGTCTTCATCACGGGGATGTCTTCGGGCGGTGCCATGACGTCTGTGATGCTGGCGACCTATCCCGAGGTGTTCGCGGGAGGCGCAATCATTGCAGGATTACCATATCGCAGCGCGAACAACATGATGGAAGCGATCATTCGCATGAATGGATTTGGCAGCCCCTCGGACGGCGCGCTTGACGCGTCTGTGCGTGAAGCCTCGGAATTCAAAGGCCCTTGGCCGACAATTTCTGTCTGGCATGGCGGCAGCGATACGACCGTCGACAGTTCCAACGCCGGTGTTATCGTCGGCCAGTGGCAGAAGATCCACAACGTTGAAGGACCGCCGACGCGTGTGGAGACCGTCGACAGTATTCCCCGGAAAGTCGGGTGCGATGCGGACGGGCGGGTGGTGATCGAGGAATACATTATCGAAGCAATGGGCCACGGCACGCCGATCAGTGCCGAGGGAGACGAGGGCCTGGGGGAAGAAGGCGAATATATGCTGGAAGTCGGCATTTCCTCGACCCGCCGCATCGCGGATTTCTGGGGTTTGACGGGGTCCGGTGCCGCGAACCCGGCGGAACCCAGAACGGCAGCCTAGGTCGGCTGAGAACCGAGACCGCAATAATCCATGGCCCGGTAAGGTTTGATCGGGTGCATATTCGCGTCGCAAGGATATGCGCCGAGCTAGTGTTCGCCACCTGACAAAAGGTTCCCGGTCTGCCTCTGGTGCCCCTCGTTTGCTCGGACGAAAATCTAGGGGGCAGCTATGCGGGACCTTCCTGCCGTTCGCTGCGACTGCACGGTTTTCCACGACCTCGTCAGACCACTGTTCCGGAGGGCAGGTCACGGGCAGTACTTGGCTCGCTGACTTGCTCCGTGGTCATGGCGTTGTAGTGTGAATGGGAAAGTAAAGGAAAGTATCACAATGTGGGAGTCATTGCTTGACCGCTTATTGACCAGGATTGTGCGCGAGGGGGAGCTTTCGGTGACATGGCCGGACGGGCGCACCAGCTCCTATGGCGGGGGAGAAGGGCCAAGCTCAGCAGTGACCATTCACGACAAGGCTCTCCCACGGAAATTGGTAATGAATGGCGACCTTGCATTGGGTGAAGGATACATGGACGAAACGCTCACCGTTTCGCAAGATGATCTGCGCGGCTTTTTCTCTCTTATCGCGCGCAATGCGACCAAATACGGCGGCGGGCGCTTTGGCACATCAGTAACCGGACCGCGCAAAGCACTGAGGCGCATCGCGCAGTACAATCCGGTGAAGACAGCACGGCGAAACGTCGAACATCACTATGATCTTTCTACCGATCTGTACGAACGGTTTCTTGATCAGGACCTTCAGTACACCTGCGCATATTTCCCAGACCCGCGACTGAGTATTGAAGAGGCGCAGGAAGCCAAGAAGGCACATATTGCCAAGAAGCTTCTGATCGAACAGGGCATGAAGGTTATGGATATCGGCTGCGGTTGGGGCGGAATGTCAATTACCCTGGCGCGCGACTACGGAGCGAAAGTGGTCGGGGTGACCCTGTCCAAAGTTCAATTGGAATATGCAAGGAAGCGAGCCGATGCAGCCGGTGTCGGGGATCGGGTCGAATTTCGCCTGATCGACTACCGCGATGTGAAAGAGGAATTCGACCGTATCGTTGTAGTCGGAATGCTGGAGCATGTCGGTCAGCCCCAGTATCCAACATTTTTTCGCAAGCTGCGCGAAAATCTCAAGCCAGATGGTGTCGCCCTGGTACACACAATCGGTCGCTCCACTCCACCAGGTCGGACGTCGCCTTGGATTCACAAATACATTTTCCCTGGAGGATATGCGCCAGCGATGTCCGAGGCAGTGAAGGAGATTGAAAAACAGGGCTTGATCACTACAGATGTTGAGGTTTGGCGCGGCCATTACGCGCGGACTCTTCAGCGATGGCAGGACAAGTTCGAGGCTAATCTCGATGTGATCCGCGACCTCTATGATGATCGGTTCGTGCGAATGTGGCGGTATTATTTAGTCGTATCCGAGATGGCTTTTTCAGAACAGGGCATGGTTGTATTTCAGTTTCAGCTGAGCCGGGATCAGACCGCCGTCCCTGAGACACGAGAATACCTATGTACGTGAGCAAGAACACGCAGGTTGATGGGCGCGCGTGTTAAAGGGGTTCACGAGTCGGTGAGCCGCTATTCGCTGCAGTTGGTTCCAAGGGTGGCTGTGGGCCGTTCTTGAGAGGGACATATTCTGCACCTGCGAAATCCCCACGGCCGGAGTGCGGGCGACTAAGGGCTCATTGCCGTCATCTGACAATTTCGCTCAGGGATATTGGACCCGTATCCGATACCCTGCTTCCACCGGGAATCTTGTTTCAGGTGGGGAACACTAGGGCTTCTTCCCGCTGCTCTCTTGTAAATCCAGAAGAATCTTGCGGTCAAAGGCATGAACTGTCGGCCCCCCGCTTTCGCGCAACACCTGTTCACGCAACTCGGCAACGGCGACACTCGCGACCAGCGGAAAGG
>JBBKWG010000072.1:0-6230 GCA_037968835.1 Paracoccaceae bacterium | reverse complement strand
GATAGGTTTGGAACAGACTTTCCTCGCCTTCTCGCCCGGCGGCCTCCCCGAGATGAGCCTGCTGGCGCTCGCCATGAACGCCGACATCGCCTATGTCGCGACGCTCCATATCGCGCGCCTTTCACTGGTTATCGCCGTTGCGCCGCTGATCTTCCGCGTGCTGGGCGTGCTGCCGCGCTAGATCTCGAAAACCTCGACGTTGGCGCCGTTCGCCTTCAGGCCAAGCTTGCCTTCGCAAAGACGCAGCGCATCGTCGCCGAATGCCTTTTTGCGCCAACCCCTGAGGGCCGCGTTGTCCCTGAGACCCGCCGCGATCTCGTCGAGATCGGACGCGGTGGCGATCAGTTTCTGCGCGACCCCAAGCTGTTCGGCCTTGGCCTTGAGCAGAACCCGCAGGAGATCGGCCAGTGCCGGATTGACCTGTAGCGTTTCGCGTGAGCGGTCGGGTTTGGGCTGTTCTTCCTGTGGCGTTTCAAGCCCGGACTTGACCGCAGTCAGGATGCCATCCGCGATGTCGCCCTTGCGAGCCTCGCGCAGCAAAAGGCGCGACCGGTTCAGATCCTCGGATGACGCGGGCTTGGTCGAGGCGAGTTCGAGCAGCGCGTCGTCCTTCATCACCCGGCTGCGCGGCACGTTGCGGCTTTGGGCATAGTTCTCGCGGAATTTCGCAAGCTCGCGCACCACGGACAGGAACTTGCCCGAATTGGTCCGCGTCTTGATCCGTTTCCAGGCTTCATCGGGCACCACGACATAGGTTGCCGGGTCGGTCAGGATGGCCAGTTCCTCCTCGACCCAATCGCGACGGCCGGATTTTTCCAGCTCCTTGGCGAGATGCTCATAGATCACACGCAGATGCGTCACGTCAGCCAGAGCGTAGACCTTTTGCGCGTCGGTCAACGGACGGCGCGACCAGTCGGTGAAGCGCGACGATTTGTCGAGCGGGGCCTTGGCGATCTTGCGCACCAGCGTTTCGTAGCCGACCTGCTCGCCAAAGCCTGCCACCATCGCGGCAACCTGGGTGTCAAACAGCGGTTCGGGAATGACGCCGCCTTCGATGAAGAAGATTTCCAGATCTTGGCGGGACGCGTGGAAGACCTTGACGACATCGGTGTTGCGGAAAAGCGCGTAGAGCGGGTCGAGCGTGATGTCCCTGGCCAGCGGATCGACAAGTACGGCGTCCTCCTCGGCATCGCCCGGAACCGCAAGCTGGACGAGGCAGAGCTTGGAATAATACGTCCGCTCTCTCAGAAATTCCGTGTCCACCGTCACATAGGGTGCTTTGGCGGCGTGTTCGCAAAACGCCGCGAGACCTTCGGTCGTTGTAATCGTGATCATTCGAATTCGGGATCTTTCAAGCAGTGGGTTCAGCGTTGATAGGCGCATCGCCGGGCATGGGCAAGTAAACCGGGGTCCGGTCGCCCGCAGCGAATCTGCGAAGGACCGCGGGATAAAGCATATGCTCCAACGCGAGAACGCGTCTGGCCAGGCTTTCGGGCGTATCGCGTCGAAGAACCGGCACGCGCGCCTGACCGAGAATGGGACCGTCATCGAGATCGCCGGTCACTTCATGCACGGTGCAACCGGCTTCGCGGTCGCCGGCATCAAGCGCGCGCGCGTATGTATCGAGCCCGCGATACTTCGGCAGAAGCGAGGGATGGATATTGAGCATCCGACCCTGCCAGAGCGACACGAAAGCGGGCGTGAGGATACGCATGAACCCGGCCAGACAGATGATGTCGGGCTGCGCCGTTGTCAGCACCTCGCCAAGCGCAGTCTCGAAGTCCGCACGGTCGCCTTTGTATGGGCGGTGGTCGACGACTGCGGTCGGGATTCCAAGTGCGTGCGCCCGCCCAAGGCCAGCGGCATCGGGGTTGTTCGAGACTACCAGAACCGGGCGCGCCGGGTGATCGCCGGTCATGTCGCGCGCCAGCGTCACCATGTTTGAACCGCCGCCGGAGATAAGAATAGCGACGCGTCTGGTCACAAAAGCTGGCCGGAATAGCGCACGCCCGCGCCTTTCGCGATGCGCCCGATGACGAAGGTCTGATGATTGTCGCCGTCAAACGCGTTTTTCGCGTCCGCGAGCTTGGCTTCCGGCACCACCGCGACCATCCCGATACCGCTGTTGAAGGTCTTCAGGAGTTCGGCCTCGGCCATCCCGCCTTCGCGCGCCAGCCACTTGAAGACCGCCGGCAGCGGCCATGCGGAAAGGTCGATTTCGGCACCGAGGCCCTCGGGCAGAACGCGCGGCAGGTTCTCTGTCAGACCGCCGCCGGTGATATGCGCGAGCGCGTGAACGGCGTCCGCGTGCAGTGCCGCCAGCGCGCCTTTGACGTAAAGCCGGGTCGGAGCCAGAAGCGCCGCGCCAAGCGTGCTGTCGTCCCACGGACAAGGCGATCCCCACTCGAGCCCGCTTTTATCGACAATGCGGCGAACCAGCGAATAGCCGTTCGAGTGGACACCTCCCGATGCGATGCCGAGCAGAATGTCTCCCTCGGAAACGCCGCTTGGAAGCTCTGCACCGCGTTCCATCGCGCCCACGGCAAATCCGGCAAGGTCGAAATCGCCGGGCGTATACATTCCCGGCATCTCGGCTGTTTCGCCACCGATCAGCGCACAGCCCGATGCGGCGCAGCCCGACGCGATCCCTTCGATCACGCGGGCGGCGGCGTCGGTGTCGAGTTTGCCGGTCGCGAAATAGTCGAGAAAGAAAAGCGGTTCCGCGCCCTGACAGACCAGATCGTTGACGCACATCGCGACCAGATCAATGCCGACGCCGTCAATGTCGCCGGTGTCGATCGCTATCCTCAGCTTGGTGCCGACGCCGTCGGTGGCCGCGACCAGAATAGGATCGCTGAACCCGGCCGCCTTCAGATCGAAGAGCGCCCCGAACCCACCGAGACCCGACATCGTGCCGCTGCGCGCCGTGCGCCGGGCGGCTGGTTTGATCCGTTCGACAAGCGCGTTTCCGGCATCAATATCGACGCCGGCTTCGGCATAGGTCAGACCGTTCTTTGTCATCAGCGCGCACCCTGTTCTGGCTCGCGATTGCGATAACGGATCATTCCGAAGGTGTCCACGGCGCGAAGCCTTCTTGACCGGGTGCGCCTGTCTGCTATTTCGGGCAGAGGTCGGGCCTGTAGCTCAATTGGTTAGAGCAGAGCGCTCATAACGCTTTGGTTGGGGGTTCGAGTCCCTCCGGGCCTACCAGCCTTTTTCCGGCAATTCTTACGAGTGACCCGGCCGCATTTCCGGGGAGTGCCGGATACCGAAAAATTGCGGAGGTCCGGAAATGGTCGCTCTAAAGCTGAATAAACCGCAATTAATCCCGCCAATTCCAAGAAAACATGCAGGCGGAACTTGCGAACCTCTAATTTATGTGCATTTGAAAGGCACAGGAATTCAATGGGCGACAGTCATTCGGGAGCGAGAAAAATGGCGCGTAAAGAACTGAGCAAGATGAATTTGGATCAATTGAAAGCGTTACGGAAAGAAGTGGATACCGCAATTTCGGAATTCTCGGACCGCAAGCGTGCCGATGCATTGAAGGCTCTGGAAGCCGTTGCAAAGGAACATGGAATGTCGGTCGACGAAATTGTCGGCACAACCGGCGGAAAGAAGCGGAAGGCGAAAGCGCCCGCGAAATATCGCAATCCCGCGAACTCCAAGGATACCTGGTCCGGACGTGGGCGTCAGCCGCGCTGGTTCAAGGAAGCACTTGAAAATGGTGCAAAGCCCGAAAGCATGGGCGTCTGAGTTAATTTCGTCTGGCCGGGCGAATTGCCGCCCGGCTGACTTTCCGGAAAAATTGCAGGTGTGTTATCGCGGCAGGCGGATATCGACTTTCAATCCGCCAAGCTTTTCGCTGACACCAAGCACAAGCGTTCCGCCGTGATGGCGCGCAATGTCCGACGCAATTGCCAGCCCCAGACCCACTCCGGAAACAACATCCTGATTGCGTGCTTTGTCTAATCGGCTGAATGGCTTCAGTGCGGTGGCGCGTTCGTGCTCGGCAATACCCGGCCCGTCGTCCTCTACCGAAAACGTAATCGCATCGGGCGAAAGGTGCAGATTGACGATTGCCCGTTTTCCGTATCGCACCGCATTACCGATCAGATTATCCAGAGCGCGCCCAAGTGCCGCAGGGCGCAGCATCGAGGTGCTGCCGTCGTCGAGCGTTCCGAGTTCGACGGACCATGCCGAGCGCACTGCCCGGTCGACCGCCGCGCGCGCAATGTCGGCCGGATCGGCGCGTTCGGGATCATCCAGCGCCTCGCCGCGAGCGAAATTCAGGAACGTGTTCAGCATCCCTTCCATGTCCGAAACGTCGCGGCACATGGCGCGGGTGTCTTCGTCGTCGTCCATCATGCTGAGCGCCAGTTTCATCCGGGTGAGCGGCGTTCTGAGATCGTGACTGACGCCCGACAGCATCATCGTGCGCTGTTCGATCTGGCGCTCGATCCGGTCCCGCATTTCCAGGAACGCACCGCCAGCCGCCCGCACTTCGGACGCGCCCGACGGGCGATAAGGAACGCTGCGCCCCTTGCCGAACGCCTCGGCCGCGGTTGCCAGCCGGCGGATCGGACGAATTTGATTGCGCAGATAGATCAGCGCGATCACCGTCATCAGCGTCGCCGTGAAACCGAGCACGACCAGGAACTGATGCGGATTGCGCGCAGAGACGCGACTGCGCGGGACCTCGAGCAGCACAAGTCCGTGCTGCGTCGAAACCGTGATGCGCACGCTTTTGGACTGACTGACCAGATCGACGGACTGCACCGCCTCGACCAATTCGTGCAATGTCGCGATCACCACCCGGCCCGAGAAATCGGTGCTGTTGCGCCGATCCGTTCCGGCCTCGGACCTGACACTTATCCCGATCCCGAGCGGCTGCGCCACATCCAGGACTGACGCGGCATTCTCTGACGAATTGATTAGGTTAAGGACGAGATGCAACTCGTTGGCCAGAACGGTCGACATCTGCCGCGTGACATCTTCGTAAAGGCGCTGGATGAACACCACCGAGACGACGATCAGAATGGTGCCAACCGGAACCACCACGATCAGAACCGCGCGCCAGAACAGCGAATTCGGCATATAGACTTTGAGCAGACGACCAATCATGGCATGACCCTAAGCGGCGCCAAGAGCGAGAGAAAGAGCGAATGAACCGCCCCGAACCCGGCCAGTGCGTAACCATCAAGGACGGGTTGCGCGTTGTATTGGCCCCGAATCCGGGACCAATGACGCATTGGGGCACGAATACGTTCATTCTTGGCGAGGGCGAGGTCGCGATTGTCGATCCCGGCCCCCGTGACCTGGCGCACCTCGACGCCCTGCTGAGCGCGACACGCGGCGAGATCATCAGCCACATTCTCGTCACCCACGCCCATAGCGACCACAGCGCGCTCTGCGTCGATCTGGCCCGCGTGACAGGCGCCACGGTGCTGGCGTTCGGTCCGCCCGACGCTGGACGGCGCGCGGTGATGAGCAAGTTGGCAGATGGCGGGATGCTTCGCGGTGGCGAGGGTGTCGACGCCGGGTTTCGCCCGCACGCGACCCTTGGTGACGGGGAGCGGCTGGAGGGGCCGAACTGGTCGGTGCGCGCCGTGCACACGCCGGGGCATTTCGCCGGTCACCTTGCCTTCGATCTCGGCGACGCGGTTCTGAGCGGGGATCACGTGATGGACTGGTCCTCGCCGCTGGTGTCGCCGCCGGACGGCGATCTGTGTGCCTTCATGGCGACCTCGCGGATGCTTCTCGGGCACGCGGACAAGTCATTTCATCCCTCGCATGGCGGCGCTCTTGGCGATCCGGCCGCTCGACTTGAATGGTTGATTGCCCACCGCACCGGCCGCGAAACCGCGATCCTGAACGCGCTGTCGTCGGAGCCGCGCAACATCCCCGCGATCACCCGCACAGTCTATCGCGACATTCC
Source organism: Paracoccaceae bacterium (assembly GCA_037968835.1). GTDB lineage: Bacteria > Pseudomonadota > Alphaproteobacteria > Rhodobacterales > Rhodobacteraceae > JBBKWG01. The sequence goes on along the minus strand of JBBKWG010000072.1, from coordinate 292 downwards.
CGAGCCAATGCTTGCCGCCGCCGAGCGCAACGTCCTCGCCCATCTTATTGATCTCATTGAGCGAAATCTGGTTCGCGCCGAACCCACGCTGACCTTCGACGCAGATTTTCGGCTGTCGTGATCCGCTTTATGGAAGTCACGGAAGTGATCGCCGCTTTTATTCGCCTGAGGGCTGGACGCCCTCGCAAGGCATTGCTATATCGCGCCGAGTGTTCCGGCGTAGCTCAGCGGTAGAGCAGTTGACTGTTAATCAATTGGTCGTAGGTTCGATCCCTACCGCCGGAGCCAAAAA
>JBBKWG010000071.1:0-3702 GCA_037968835.1 Paracoccaceae bacterium | reverse complement strand
CGGAACGTGGCGCGAATGGCGTCGCTTCTGGCGGGGCTGCCGGCGACGGTGCCAGCGATGACGGTGAACCGTCTCTGCGCTTCGGGACTGGACGCGGTGATCGCGGCGGCGCGCACGATTCGGCTTGGCGAGGCCGATCTGATCATCGCTGGCGGCGTCGAAAGCATGAGCCGCGCGCCGTTCGTGATGCCAAAAAGCGAGGCGGCGTTCTCGCGTAGCGCGGAAATCCACGACACCACGATTGGCTGGCGCTTCGTCAATCCAGCGATCGAGGCGCAATACGGCATCGAATCGATGCCCGAGACGGCAGAAAACGTCGCCGCCGAGCATGACGTCAGCCGCGCCGATCAGGACGCGTTCGCCTTTGCCTCGCAAAAACGCGCGGCGGTGGCGGTCGGCTCGGATCGGTTTGCGCGCGAGATTGCACCGCTCGAAGTCGCCGCCAGGCGAGGAGGCGCGATCCTGGTCGCACGCGACGAGCATCCCCGCGAAACCAGCCTCGAAAAGCTCGCGGCCCTGCCGACGCCGTTTCGAAAAGGCGGCAGCGTGACGGCGGGCAACGCGTCGGGCATCAACGACGGCGCGGCTGCCTTGCTGATCGCCTCGCAAAAAGCGGTGCTTGAGCATGGGTTGATCCCGTTTGCGGAAATCGAGGGCGCGGCATCGGCGGGAGTTACTCCGCGCATGATGGGCATCGGTCCGATCCCTGCGACCGAAAAACTGTGCGCGCGCCTTGGGATAACGCCGGGCGATTTCGATCTGATCGAGTTGAACGAAGCATTCGCGGCGCAGGCGATTGCGGTCTGTCGTGGGCTGGGTATTGATCCGATGGCAGAGCATGTGAACCCGAACGGCGGTGCGATTGCGCTTGGACATCCGCTTGGCATGTCGGGCGCGCGTCTGGCGGGTACGGCGGCGCTTGAAATGTTCCTGACCGGCAAGCGTCGCGCGCTGGTGACGCTTTGCGTCGGCGTCGGGCAGGGGGTCGCGGTGGCGTTAAGGGCGGTCGGATGAAGGCGGCGTTTTACGAGGCGACAGGAGCCGCCGACGTGGTTTTGCGCATCGCGGATGTGCCCGACCCTGACCCCGGCGCAGGCGAAGTTCTGGTGCGGATCGCTGTTTCGGCGGTGCATCCGACGGACGTCAAAGCGCGGTCCGGGGCGCGAGGTGCACCGGCGTTCCCCCGGATCATCCCCCACAGCGACGGCGCGGGGCGGATCGTTGCAGTTGGCGCGGGCGTCGATTCGGGGCGCGTGGGCCAGCGGGTGTGGCTCTGGAACGCCGCGTGGAAACGCGCAAACGGCACGGCGGCTGAACTGGTCGCGCTGCCCTCGGCGCAGGCGGTGGCGTTGCCCGAGGGTGCGTCGTTTGCCGATGGCGCGTGTCTGGGTATACCGGCGATCACGGCCCATCGCTGCCTGTTCGCAGACGGTGTCATCGACGGTCAGGTCGTGCTGGTGACCGGAGGTGCCGGGACGGTCGGAAGTTACGCGATCCAGATGGCGGGGCTGGCCGGCGCGCGGGTCGTTGCCACCGTCAGCGGACCCGAGAAGGCGGACCATGCGCGGGCGATGGGTGCACACGCTGTCGTCAACTACCGGGACGCGGATGCAGCCGGACAGATCCTTTCAGCGAGCGGTGGCAAAGGCGTTGATCGCATCGTCGAGGTCGAATTCGGCGGCAATCTGTCGATCACCACGCAGGTTCTGGCCCCAAATGGCATGGTTGCGGCCTATGGCTCGGTGGCGGTGCCGGAACCGGTGCTGCCGTTCTATGCGATGATGTTTGCCGGACAGTCGGTTCGCACGGTGCTTGCCTATACGCTTCCCGACGCCGCCCGCGAAACCGCCAATGCCGAGATCACGTCGTGGCTGGAACAACGGGCGCTGAAGCATCCGGTCGCGGCGACATATCCGTTCGAGCAGATGGTGGAGGCGCATCGCGACGTTGAATCGGGCAAGCGCATCGGTGTGACGCATCTGCGCATAGCGCCCGACGCCGAGGTTTAGACGTGCGTTCGATTGTGCTGTGTGTCCGTTCACGCGGATGATTTATTCCGTTTCATAAAGTGCTAACAGATGGGCGGTGAGGGATCGGGACCCGCACCAAACCGGAGGACCACATGCCGCTTCAGATGAACCGCGACGTCTTTATCACCTGCGCCATAACCGGATCTGGCGCGACGCAGGACCGCAGCCGCCATGTGCCGCGCAGCCCCAAAGAGATCGCCGACAGCGCCATCGCCGCGGCCAAGGCGGGTGCTGCCATCGTCCATTGTCACGTGCGCGATCCCGAGACCGGCAAACCGTCGCGCGACACCAGGATGTTCCGCGAAGTGACCGACCGGATCCGCGACGCCGGCACCGACGTTGTGCTGAACCTGACTGCAGGAATGGGCGGCGACATCACGTTCGGCCCCGTCGAATCGCCGCTGCCGGTGGTTCAGGCCGGAACCGACATGGCGGGTGCCACCGATCGCGTTGCCCACATCGCCGAATGCCGCCCCGAGATCTGTACGCTCGACTGTGGCACGATGAACTTCGCCGAGGCCGACTACGTCATGACCAACACGCCGGGCATGTTGCGTGCGATGGGCACGATGATGACCGAGCTAGGTGTCCTCCCCGAGATCGAGGCGTTCGACACCGGGCATCTGTGGTTCGCCAAGCAACTGGTTGAGGAGGGCGTGCTGAAATCGCCGGCGCTGGTGCAGTTGTGCATGGGCGTGCCGTGGGGCGCGCCGGATGATCTGAACACCTTGATGGCGATGGTGAACAACGTCCCGGACGACTGGACGTTCTCGGCGTTCTCGCTGGGCCGCAGTCAAATGGCGTATGTCGCCGCCGCGGTGCTGGCGGGCGGCAATGTGCGGGTCGGGTTGGAGGACAATCTGTGGCTGGGCAAGGGCCAGCTTGCGACCAACGAACAACTAGTCGAACGAGCCGTCGGCATTATCGAGGCGATGGGCGCACGGGTGATAGGGCCTGACGAGGTTCGCGCAAATCTGGGCCTGACCAAGAGGGCACCAGTCTGATGCGTCGCATCCTGTGTTATGGCGATTCCAACACATTCGGCACCGGTCCGATGCAATCGCTTGCCGACGACCCGATCCATCCCAAACACCTCAGGTGGGGTGGTGTGATGTCGGCCGAACTTGGCGGGACATGGGACGTTGTGGTCGAAGGTCTGCCCGGGCGGACGACTGTACACGATGATCCGGTCGAAGGGGAATATCGCAACGGTATGAGGACGTTGGAGGCCATAATTCATTCTCATCGCCCGATTGATCTGCTTATCATCTGCCTTGGCACCAACGACACCAAGCAGCGCTTCAATCTGGGGCCGCAGGACATTGCGCTTGGCGTGGCGCGGCTGTTGCAAGAGGCCCGGAAAACCGGTGTCGTCGCCAAGATGCTGGCGATCTGTCCGCCGCCGGTCAAGGAACGCGGCGATCTGGCCGAGATTTTCCGCGGTGCCGAGGCGCGTTGCGTTGGTCTGGCGGAACAGATGGAGCGGTTCGCGGCCGAGAATAATTCCGCGTTCCTCGACGCCGGGACGATCATTCGGGTCGATGGCCGTGACGGGGTTCACTGGAACGCCGACAGCCATGATGCGTTCGGGCGCGCAGTCGCCGCCAAGGTGCGGACGCTGTTCAAATGAGCGCGCGGGTCGTCATCACCGGCGGCGCCTCGGGCATCGGCG
>JBBKWG010000070.1:0-6042 GCA_037968835.1 Paracoccaceae bacterium | reverse complement strand
CCACAGGTTCATGCCCAGTGCGACCAGCAGAGTCACCGACCCGCCAATCGGCGTAAGCGCCAACGCGACGGCGACCGGGGCAAGCAGAAGCGTGTAGGCGATGATGTGTCGGCGCGTTGCCGGGCGACCGTGGGTCACCGTCAGCATCGGCACGCCGGCATCGTCGTAATCCGAGCGCATGAACAAAGCGAGCGCCCAGAAGTGCGGCGGCGTCCATATGAAGATCAGACCGAACATCAGAAGCGATTCGACCGAAACGCCGCCCGTCGCCGCAGCCCAACCAATCATCGGAGGGAAGGCGCCGGCAGCGCCACCGATGACGATATTCTGAGGCGTCCAGCGCTTCAGCCACATCGTGTAGACGACGGCGTAAAAGAAGATGGTGAAGGCAAGCAGCCCGGCCGCAATCAGGTTCGTCGCCAGCGCCAGCATCACGACCGCGATGCCGGAAAGCGCGACGCCGATTGCCAGAGCTTCCTCTGCGGGAACCCGACCCGACGGCACCGGGCGCTTCGACGTGCGCCGCATGACCGCGTCGATGTCGGCGTCGTACCACATGTTCAATGCGCCCGACGCCCCTGCCCCCAGCGCGATGAACAGAATCGCGGCGAAACCGACCATCGGATGGACCTGAACCGGCGCGACGACGAGACCCACCAACGCCGTGAAGACCACGAGCGACATCACCCGTGGTTTCAGCAGCGCAAAATAGTCGCCGAAGGTCGGCTCGTAGTCGCGCGCGGCGTTGAGTGGCAGATCAGCCATCGTTTACTCGGCTGCCGCGACTTGCGTGGTCGCCGGAGCAATCCCCTGAGCGACCTTGGTTTCGGCCAGCCACGCATCGTACTCCGCCTGCGTCACGGCTTTCACGGTGATCGGCATGTAAGTATGGCTCAGTCCGCACAATTCCGAGCATTGCCCGAAGTAGATGCCTTCCTGGCCCTCGTCGACCTCGAACCAAAGCTGCGCCAGACGGCCCGGCACGGCATCCTGCTTTACGCCGAACGCGGGAATGGTCCACGCGTGGATCACATCCGCGCCGGTGACCTGAACGACGACGGTCTTGCCGGTCGGGATAACGACAGCAGTGTCGGTCGCCAGAAGGAACGCGCTCTCGTCATAGCCGAAATACTCAAGCTTCCGTCGCGCCAGATCGTTGCGCACGAATTGCTGGCCGATCTCCTGATCGCTGCCCCAACCGGCGGCTTCGTCGTCGATCTTGTAGCTGGCGTCGATGATGAAACTTTCGAACTCGATGCCCTCATCGGGATACTCATAGCCCCAGTACCACTGGTAACCGGTCGCCTTGACCAGCACCTCGGCTTCCGGGATTTCCTGCTGTTTGAACAGGACCGGCAGAGAGAACGCCCCGATGAACACAAGGATGACAATCGGAATCACCGTCCAAGCGACCTCGACCGGGGTATGGTGCGTGAAGCGCGACGGCTCGGGATTGACCCTGCGATTATAGCGAAGGATCACGATCGCCATCAGGCCCAGCACGAAAAGCGTGATCGCCGTGATGACGATGAGCAGCATACCGTCAAGCCAGTGAATATCGCGGGCCACTTCGGTAACGCCGGGTTGGAACCCGATGCCACGGGGGATTGGCGCGCCGATCACGTTCAGGTCCTGTGCCGAAGCGGCAAAGGCTGTGAATACGCCGGCGGCGGTGGCGGCTAGGCTTGTCAGAAGGGTCGTTGGACGCATGAGTCTGTTTGTCCTGTTCGCTGTGACTGTCACGGGCCGGAATTAGAGACGCAGCCCGGCTGGTTGTTCTTCGCGCGACAAAAATCATATTAGAGGTTCGGGAACAAGGCTCGGCGTTGCGGCATTCAGCCGCTTTGCCGCGTCAAGACAAGGAACAGCAGATGTCCGAGACACCCCAATTTCGCCCGTTCGAGACCCTTCTTGACGAAGCCCGCGCGCTTGACCTGCTGCGCGAAGCCGTCGCCGGAGCCGACGATGGCGAGCTATTTCTCGAACGACAACGCTCGGAAGTACTGTCGTGGGACGACGGGCGGGTCAGGACCGCGAGCTATAACGCCTCCGAAGGCTTCGGATTGCGCGCGGTGCGCGGCGAGACCGCAGGCTACGCGCATTCGACCGAAATCAGCGAGGCGGCGCTGAAACGTGCGGTAGAAACAGCGCGGCTTGCGGTCGGGGACGGCGGCGGCACGCTGGCAGATGCACCACGCGCCACGAACCAGAAGCTTTACAGCGACGTCGATCCGCTGGGGGATGCCGAATTTCCAGTGAAGATCGAGACGTTGCAGGAAATCGACGCGTTCGCCCGCGACATCGACCGGCGAGTCGTTCAGGTCTCGGCGACGCTTGCGGCGTCGTTGCAGGAAGTGGTGATTCTGCGCCCCGAGGGACACGTCGTTTCCGACATCCGCCCGATGACGCGCTTGAATGTCAGCGTCATCGTCGAAGAAAACGGGCGCCGCGAAACCGGATCTTCGGGCAGCGGCGGGCGACATTCGCTGACTGGTCTGATCGCCGCCGACCACTGGCAAGGCGCGACCCGCGAAGCGCTGCGCATCGCGCTCGTCAATCTCCAAGCGGTTCCCGCACCTGCGGGCGTCATGGACGTGGCACTTGGACCCGGTTGGCCCGGCATCCTGCTGCACGAAGCCATCGGGCATGGCCTGGAAGGTGATTTCAACCGAAAGAAATCCTCGGCCTTCGCCGGGCTAATGGGCCAACAGATCGCGGCCAAAGGCGTGACGGTGCTTGATGATGGCACAATTCCCGACCGGCGCGGCTCGCTTACCGTCGACGACGAAGGCACGCCTTCGGCCAAGAACGTCCTGATTGAGGACGGGGTTCTTGTCGGCTATATGCAGGACCGCCAGAACGCACGATTGATGGGCGTTCAGCCGACCGGAAACGGACGGCGCGAAAGCTATGCGCACGCGCCGATGCCGCGCATGACCAACACCTATATGCTGTCGGGAAATGCCCGACCGGAAGATATCGTCGCCGACGTCAAAGACGGCATCTATGCGGTCGGATTTGGCGGCGGGCAGGTCGATATCACCAACGGCAAGTTCGTCTTCTCCTGCACCGAGGCGTATCGCGTGCAGAACGGTAAGATCGGTGCGCCGGTCAAGGGCGCGACGTTGATAGGCGACGGCGCAACGGCGCTGAAACAGATCCGCGCCGTGGGCAACGACATGGCGCTGGATCCCGGCATCGGGAATTGCGGCAAGGCCGGGCAATGGGTTCCGGTCGGCGTTGGTCAACCAACGCTGCTGATCGGTGGCCTGACAGTCGGCGGTTCGGCTGCGTGACGAACTGGCCTATCCGGCGGAGCGATCCGGCGGATTTGGCGCCACTTGCGGCGCTATGGCACGACGGCTGGCACGAAGCACATGCGGCGCACGTTCCCGCCACGCTGACGGCAATGCGAAAGCCCGAAAGCTTTGGGCGGCGGCTTGACGGTTATGGCGACGCCCTGCGAGTCGCCGGGCCGATCGGATCGCCGCTGGGATTGTGCACGATCCGGGACGACGAACTCGACCAGATCTTCGTGGCACCTGGCGCGCGAGGTACGCCCCTTGCTTCGGCGCTTTTGCGGGACGGCGAACAACGGATGGCCGTCAGTGGAGTCGGCCTTGCCCACCTGTTGTGCGTTCAACAAAACACGCGAGCGGCCGCGTTCTATCGCCGCGAGGGATGGCAGTTTCGCGAAACCAGTCGCCAGCCGGTTCAGACCGAGGCCGGACCGTTTCTGTTCGACCTGCTGGTGTTCGAAAAGCATCTCCTCCCCATAAATAGCGAGTTTAATAAAATTCAATGTTAATTGGCCATTAACCGAACCTGCGCCATACCGAATGCAGCAAGACGACGGAGCCAGGATGGCCAAGGATTTAATCCCTTCCACCCACCCTCTCACCCCACCCCTCACAGAGGAAGTGTGGCTTGACTGGCTCCGTCTCTTGCGCTCACGCCGCGTCGGCGTGACGACCTTTTTCCGACTGCTGAACGAATACGGAAACGCCGCGTGTGCGCTTGAGGCATTGCCCGGAATCGCCGCAGAAGCGGGCGTGAGCGACTATCGTGCGTTTCCCGAAGCCGATGCCCGGCGCGAATGGCAAGCCGCCAAGCAAGCCGGAGCGCAGGCAATCGCCTTTGGCAGCCCGGACTATCCCTTGTTGCTGGCCGATATTCCCGATCCGCCGCCGATTCTGTGGACACTGGGGCGAACTGACCTTCTGAAATCGAAGATGATTGCTCTGGTCGGCGCGCGAAACGCGTCGTCACTCGGCACCCGGATGGCCCGCAAGCTGGCGGCTGAATTGGGCGAGGCCGGGTTCGTCGTCGTCTCGGGTCTGGCCCGCGGCGTGGATACCGCCGCGCATCTGGCCGCGTTGGATACCGGCACGATCGCGGTCCTGGCCGGTGGCGTCGACGTGGTTTATCCCGCTGAAAATGCGGTTCTGGCGCAAGAGATCGAAGAACGCGGACTAAGACTGAGCGAACAGCCGATGTCGATGCCCCCCCAGGCGCGGCATTTTCCTAGACGCAACAGAATCGTCTCCGGTCTGGCGCAGGCCGTCGTCGTGATCGAAGCGGCGGCAAAGTCGGGCAGCCTGATTACCGCCCGCTCGGCACTCGATCAGGGGCGCGACGTGCTGGCGGTGCCCGGTCATCCCTTCGATGCCCGCGCTTCCGGCTGCAATATGCTGATTCGTGACGGCGCCGTCCTTGTCCGTTCGGCGCGCGACGTGATCGAAGCATTGGAGCAACCGGATCTCGCCACGCCTGCAAAAATGTCCGCCCTCGCCAAGCCTGAGCCACGCGAGAAATCCCGCGATCCGGCGCGTCTGCGGGCGCTGCACCAGGAGATTCTCAGCCGCCTGGGGCCCAGTCCGGTGGCCGAGGACCAGATCATCCGTGATCTCAACGCGCGCGCCGCAGACGTGTCGCCCGAGATCGTGACGCTAGAGATGGAAGGCCGGATTCGGCGCGATGCGGGTGGCCTTCTGACCCTCGCGACCTGAACGGTTTCGCCCCGTCCACCAACCTAACCCCTTGCCTTTCCCGTCCAGCGTTGACATCTGCCTGCCAGACGCCACATCTTGCGCCGCCATAGCCGTAGTGATTGTCAGGAAGGAATTTCATGCCCGTCGTCGTTGTCGAATCTCCGGCTAAGGCCAAGACAATCAACAAGTATCTCGGTTCCAACTATACAGTTCTTGCCAGCTACGGACACGTTCGCGACCTGCCGCCGAAAGACGGTTCAGTTGATACCGAGCATGGGTTCGAGATGAAATGGGAAGTCGCCAGCGACTCCAAAAAGCACCTCAAGGCGATTATCGACGCACTGAAAGACGACCCCGAATTGATCCTCGCCACCGACCCCGACCGCGAGGGCGAAGCGATTTCGTGGCATCTGGAAGAGGCGCTGAGGTCGCGCAAGGCGATCAAGAAGGACACGCCGGTCAGCCGGGTGGTCTTCAACGCGATCACCAAGACCGCCGTCACCGAAGCGATGAAGAATCCGCGCCAGGTCGATCAGGATCTGGTCGAGGCATATCTGGCCCGTCGCGCGTTGGATTATCTTGTCGGCTTCAACCTTTCACCGGTGCTCTGGCGCAAACTGCCCGGTGCGAAATCGGCCGGCCGCGTGCAATCTGTCTGCCTGAGGCTCATCGTCGAGCGCGAGATGGAGATCGAGGTTTTCCGTGCGCAGGAATACTGGACGGTCAAGGCGCTTCTGACGACGCCGCGCGGTCAGGACTTCGAGGCGCGTCTGACGGTTCTTGGTGGCAAGAAGCTCGACAAGTTCGATATTCCGAACGAAACCGCGGCCGAGTTGGCGGTTCAGGCGATTTCATCGCGTGATCTGACAGTCAAATCGGTCGAAGCAAAGCCCGCGACGCGCAATCCCTCCGCACCATTCATGACCTCGACGCTGCAACAGGAAGCCAGCCGAAAGTTTGGATTCGGTGCCCGCCAGACGATGAACGCGGCGCAGCGTCTCTACGAGGCCGGACACATTACTTATATGCGGACGGACGGGATTGATATGGC